>JAPLUO010000456.1 GCA_026397595.1 Caldifarciminota bacterium | reverse complement strand
AGACCGTCGTCAAGTGCCACCCGCGGCGACGCAATGCTCGGGCTCGGGTCGGGACTCAATCTGTGTTCATCTGCGTTCATCTGTGGTTCCATTGGATTTGGTTGCGGCCTTCGAGGCCGCGCTATGTAATCTGTGGATACTTGCCCGGTCTGGAATCGGAACCCGTACACCTCTCCCCGATGCTGATGCCTCACCGGACAGACGAACCTGACACTGCCCAACTCGTAAGAACCGCCTTCCTTGAGCGTCACCACCTGCTTGAGGAACGGGCGCACGTACTTGAGCACGACCGGGTCGTCGCCATCGAGCGCATCCGAGGGCGCGAACAGGGTTCCCCGCGGCTCAGTTCCGCCCATCGTCATCGCCTCAATCATGTTGTTCACATCCCCGGAATGGTCCAGGTGCCGGTGCGAGAGCAGAATCCCGGCAAGCCTGGTCGGGTCGAGCCGGTGCCTTGAACCGGTCATCTTCACCAAAGCCCCCGGGCCCGGGTCAAGCAGAAACCGAGTCCCGCCAAGCGAGAACCAGATGCCGCCCGATGCCCGGAGCTGCTTCGCGACGACGATTCTGGCTCCGCCGGAGCCGAGAATCACCATCCTGTCTGAAAGAGGACTGTCCCCGCACGGGGACTGTCCCCAGGGCTTGGTTGATGTCGGTGTCACTCTCCCACAAGATACCAGACTCTTGACAGGAGTCAACAACAGCGCACCTGAACCCGGATTCCTCCCTCGGTCCGATTGAGGGAAGTACAAAGGACACTTCATCATTTCATTCTCGCCCGGCCTGTAGATTCGTCTCTCGATTCTCGTGCAGTCCGGCGGTGCTTGACTTCCACCGATCGGCGTCTTACAGTTTCTCATGAAGTTCGGATACCTTACACTGATTCTTATCCTCGGCCTGGCCGCGGGCGCGACTCCGGCCGCACCCAGCCAGGCCGCGATTCCGCTCAACGAGACCTTGACCAACGGCGATTTCTCGAAGCCGCTGGCCCAGGGCTGGGCAACGCGAGCCGACGACCTCCTCGGCGAGCACAGCATCACCGTCACCCCGGAGAACGGCGCTGTCGTGCGCAAAGAGATGTGCGGGAATGCCACGCTCGTGCAGGACATCAAGCTCACGACGACCAACCTCGTCTTCTCAACCCGGGCGCGGTTCTCCTCCCAGGCCACGAAGCCTGACTACTACGCGACCGCCTCGGTCAGGCTCGGCTTCCTCGACAGTGAAGGCAAACAACTGGGCGAGACGAGAATCTACAACGCGGCCGGCACTCCGCCGTCGAAGGCCTCGAATACTCTCCACCTGATTGCGGTCGCCGACACCGGCAAGTGGCAGGACTACAGCCTGAACCTTGGCGAGGAACTCCGAGCCAACCTGAAAGGCGTGGACGCGGCTAAAGTCAAACGCCTGCGCGTCAGCCTGGAGTCGTTCTGCTCAGGCAAGGACGCCTGCTGAGGGCTCTATCTAATGGCGGAGGTCTCCGCCAAATACGTGAAAATCGAGCCGGTCAGCACCAAGTCAGAAAAGAGCGGCAAGTAAGACAGTCTCGGACCGGTCGCTAACACAGCGCTGACATACAGCGCCAGTAGTGGCGATATCCTTGCACAGCCTCTCACGGTAGCCGCGCTGACCGGCCATGGCTGAGCGCCCGCCAATCCTTGCACCGGGGCCGAACCGGCAACGGCAACTGCCGCCGGTCAGACCGCCGGCGCCGCCGCCTGCCCGCCAACCGGACAAGGGACAGGATCCGAAGCAGACCATGCCCGTGGCCCTGCCGAGGTGAAGGGCGACTGCCGACCCAGGATGCGGCAGACTACCCATAGAACCTGCCGCAACACCGTTGGAGGGCCGTGCCAAGAGACAGACGAGAGGCCGCTGCATAGCCCGCGCCCCGCCCCGCGACCCGTAACGGAAACCACGGTCAGAACCTGGACTTGCACCGGGACTCCGGACGTCAGATCGCCTGTCAATCCGCAAGTCACGGCCGCTTTGAGTCCGGTCGTGAATCCAGCCCTGACGGCCGAAATCACGCCCGCTGTGACTCTGCACGTGACCTCGGTCTTCACGCCCGCATTCACACCGGCTGTCAGCCCAGCCCTGAATCGCCTTCTGACTTCCGCCCTGAGTCCCGTTCTCACTTCCGCCGTCTATCCCACTATGACTCCAGAAGTTAACGCGGTTCTGACTGCGGGTTTCACTGGCGAAGTCACATCCACTCTGACTCCGGCTGTCACCTCGGGAGTCACTCCGGGGGTCACTCCCTCCTTGAATCACGGAATCCCGGTCTGAATCCCGGTCCCCACCAAATCCAGGCCGTTGAGGAAGTTACAGAGGGCTGCACCTTTCTCCGTTTCGAAGCGTAACAGTAGGTACGGCCAGGGCAGTGCCGCACCGTTGAGCGCCACGCCCGGAGCCCCACAGTCTGAGACGCACGGAGAGACCGAGAACGGTCTCAGAAGGGAACGGTGTCTCGTGAAAGACATCGGCAGAAGAGTCCACCGGTGGAGGAAGAAGTTCACACCGGAGAAGCAGATGGCCACCGTCGCAGACATCTACGATGACATGGCCAGGCGATACGAGGAGGCGATGAGCGCCGTCTGCATCATGGAAGAGAAGGTGAGCCAGGTTCTGGACGCGCGGGGCGTGCACACGTCGTTCTACGTGCCGTACCTCGACTTTGCCCGCCAGCTCTTCAAGCTCTCAAGGCAGCAGGCAACCTCGGGCCAAAGCCTGGCCATGGCGGCCAAGGTCCTGCTCGACAAATGGGCCGCTCGCGGTGCCAGCCCGGTAATCCTCGCCGCCATCAGGAGCGAAGTCTTCAACGTCAGCGAACCGAGTCCGTGAGCCTACAGACAGGCAGCCGCCCGGCTCTCACCGGGCGGCTGCTCTGCGGCCGGCCACCTGTTCTCTCACTCGGCGACTTCCCCGCGGTCCTCTCCCCACTTCTGCCTTCTGCATACTGGCCTCTGACTTCTGACTTCGCCCATCCTGGCTGAACCACTCCCCGCCGATTGACAACCGTCCACAGCCTGCTATGCTGAACCGATGAAGATTGACGGCCTTGAATGGATGGACTGGCTGCACAAGATGCGGGCCGAACGCGCGAAACTCGACCCCTTGAGCAGCATCAAAGTCAAAGATCGCAAGGCCGGCCACGTGAAGCACCGCCCGCTACTCTACCTTGAGACGTCCATCTTCGGCTTCTACTATGACGAAGAACCGCGGAATGCCTTGCGTCGTGAGGCCGTCCGCGCTCTGTTCGAGCAGGTGGAACGTGGGGTGCTCAGTGCGGCGGTATCTCCATTGACCTCAGAAGAACTCACCGCTATGGCGGAACCGGCTCGGACGAAGCTGCTCGCATTGCTCAAAGGAATCGCCGCGCTTCAGCCTGACGAAACCGAGGTCAAGCGCATGGGCGCGGCATACGTGCGAGCAGGAGTGGTCTCTCAAGCCGAGGCGCTTGGCGCGCTGCACACTGCCTACGCGACGGTAGCCCGTGCCGACATCGTGGTCTCGCTGAACCTCAAGCAACTCGCGAACGTATGGGCCGAACGCAGGGTCAACGCAGTCAATCTGTGGGAGGGTTATCCGCTCCTGAACATCAGAACGCCGGAGACGGTACTCGATTATGAAGACTGAGTGCCGGTTGCTCGCGGCCTCAGCCCGTGCCCTCCCCGCCGCCGCCTTGACTCGGCCGTCTCGCAGAAGTACTATTCAGACGATGGTGAACCCCACACCCCGCCCGGCATTAGCGCTAGGGATATGACATCCCAGGAATCCCCGATGCGAGTACTGGGCTTGGCGATGGTCCTGATGACATCCCCGGTGCTAGCATGGAACTGGAACAATCCGAACCTCGATGCCACCCAAGTGCCGAATCGCTACGTGAGACTCGACGTCGCCCAAGTCGGTTGGGACGGGGTGGGGACCCGAGCTAGGCTGTTGAAGTTCGACTACATCGGCGGCAGATTCAGGGCCGGCGTCTCACTTGTGGACGTCTGGGAATCCCCGTACGATGCGGACGACCTCTTTCTAGAAATAGCCCCGATGCACGTTGGCTTCACCATTGCCGCACTGCCCGTGAAGACTTCGTTCTTCTGGAGCAGAGGTTTGGACGCATACTTACAGGCCGAGGCGGCCGTGCTTGGAGGGGGTGGGCTTGGCCTCACTGGTCTAAACGTTGAGGCGTGCGTTGACGCAGACTACTACGGCGTCGGCGTTGGGCTGTACGCGGGATGGGGTGCCTATTACGGCTCCTCACGCTTCTGGACCCAAGGCTGGGCAAATACTGCCTACGTGGGGCTTAGGCTTCGGCTCCTGACGCTCGGCGTCGGATTCAGGTAATTCCTGAGACTATCGGGGACGGCAACCGTTTTCGCTTCTCCCGGTTCCCGCAGCCGCTGGCAGTAAGCCCTACTCAGAAGGCCGTAGACCGCTGACCTTCTCCCCTCGCCCGCCTTGCCGCCCTCGGCGGCTTTGTCCGAACCGGCCGGTTACTTGAACAGGCTGAACCTGACCTTTACGTATTTGTCCGGATGGGCTTTGATGTCGGCAATCAGGCCTTTGAGTTCGGTGTTGGTCTGGCGGACTTCGTCATAGAGTTCGTTGGAGCGGACGAGCTTGCCCGCGGTCGAGTTGGCGTCTATGAGCTGAACAAAGGTGTCGAGCCGGACCGCGAGCCGGCCCAGGTTGCCTGCCATGCCCGAGAAGTCAGCGCGGACGTCGGCGAGTTCGGTGCGAATGGCGACGACGAGGTCGTTGGCCGACTTGGACAACTGGCCGCTGAGCTCGGTTGGGTTGAGCTCGGTCAGCAGCCGGTCGAGCTTGAGAAAGGTCGTCTCGAGTTCGAGCGATTCGTTGATGCCCCGGAAGACGTAATCCGGCGCGGCCGGCGCTGAATCGCCCGGCGTAACCATCAGGTAGCGGTCCCCGCCGAGGTAGCTGATTGACCGGACTGCGAAGCGCGTGTCCGTGGTCGGCTGGAATCCCCGCGCCACCGCAACTTTGACCTCGACGTGGTCCCGGACGAGTTCAATCTTGATGACTTTGCCCTTCTCGATGCCGAGGACCTGGACCGGGTCGCCGACCTTGAGCCCGGCAACGTCGCGGAACATGACGGTATAGACACGGCGGTAGTGAGTGGCCATCCGGCCCGAGAACCAGATGTAGGCAAAGATGGCAAGCCCGACACCGCCCAGCACAAACACCGTCGCAATGACGTCACGAATACGCCTGTTCATAGTCTTCCTTTCTCGCGTCGTCCGCACGAACCAGCTTACCGGCCCGAAGCATGAACGTGTGGTCGGCGAGCATGCGCGCGGCTTCAAGGTCGTGTGTAACCACGACCAGAATCCGGTTGCCGTGCTCGCGTAGCTCTCGAATCATGTCACAAACGCGCACCCGCACTGCCGGGTCCAGCCCGGTCGTCGGTTCGTCGAAGAATATGCAGTGCGGGTCAGCGACCAGCGCCCGCGCGATGGCAACCAGCCGCGTCATGCCGCCGGACAGCGCCCGCGGGTACAGGCCGGCGTTCTCGGCCATGCCCACGCGCCCCAGCGCCTCACGAGTCCGGGTACGGATTTCGGCCCGGCCGAGCCGGGTCGTCTCCTCTAGCGCCAGAGCTACGTTCTCGGCAACGGTCAGGGAATCGAATAGCGCCCCGCCCTGGAACACGTAGCCGAGCCCGCCGGTCGGCTGCACGTTGTCAGCGAAACGGCCGAAGCCAATCCGCCGGCCGTCGCGGAGTACCTGGCCCTCGTCCGGAGCCTGCAGGCCGGCCATAATCCGCAGCAGCACGGTCTTGCCGACACCCGACGGTCAGAGAATCACGGTCGTAGCGCCGTCAGGGATGTCTACGCTCACTTGGTCGAGCGCGACGTGGTCCCCGAATCGCTTGCTGACCCCCTCAACTCGAATCATGTCTTGAAGAAGACGAACGCAATCAGGAAGTCAACCGAAAGTATCAGCGCTGCGGACAGCACTACAGCCCGGGTCGTCGCTCGCCCTACACCCTGGGACCCGCCGCTGACCCCGAATCCGAAATAGCACCCGCTGGCGCCGATAAGCAGTCCGAAGAGCAGCGCCTTCACGATTCCGCCAACGAAGTCGCGGAGCATGAAGAAGTGCGTCATGCCGTACATGAAGTCCGTAGACGGCACGCCGAGCATGCGCGCCGAGATGAGGAGCGCTGTGAACACTGCGATGACTTCGGTCGCGACCACGAGCACCGGCAGGCCGACGCACGTCGCGAGAATCCGGGGCAGACAGAGATAGCGGTAGGGGTCGACGCCCATCACTTCGAGCGCGTCGATCTGGTCGGACACGCGCATCGCGCCCAACTCCGCGGCCATGGCCGAGGCCGAGCGGCCGGCCACAATGAACCCGGTCAGCACCGGCGCGAGTTCGATCAGCACCAGCCGCCCCACGCCCATGCCAACGAAGTACTTGGGCACGACGCCACTCAATTGGTAGCTTGTCTGGACTGCGGTGGTCAGGCCGATAAAGACAGAAGTGATGATGACGACCGGCAGCGCGCCCACGCCGTGGTTCCACAACTGGGCCATGAACCGGGGCCAGGTCCGGCGCAGGTCCCACGACCCGGCCAGACACCGGACCAGAAAAGCCAGATAGTCAATCGGCGCAAGCAGTGCTTTCACCCACGGAATGTTAGCCTGAGTCGCCTCTGTGTCAACCGAACCGGAAGTGCGACTCCGGTCGCAAGCCCTGGCGCTGCACCGCGCCTAACGCTGGACTATGACCTTGCCTGTGGCCTTGGACCCGCCTGCTTCGAGACAGACGAAATAGACGCCTGCCGGCATCGACCTGATGTCCAGTTCCATTTCAGATTGCAGATTGCAGATTGCAGATTGGACGCGACGGCCGACAGCATCGTACAATGACAACTCTGCCTGCTGCCCGGCCGGAATCTGAAGTCTGAGCCTGACCGCGCCCCGTGCCGGATTGCCGAGCACAGTCATCATTGGCCCGAACTGTCCGGTCTTGGTTTCCTCGATTGTGGTCGGGTCGTCGCGGTAAACGTAAAGCGAATGCGTGTATGTCTGATAGACCCGGTTGTCAACCATGTTCCAGGCCATGCAACGCGGGTTTGACAGGCCGGGCACAAGCTGGGTAACGACCGAGTCGTACCGACAGTCCACCACCGCGCCGTATCGCAGATACAGCTTGTCGTTCCGGTCGTTCATCAAGGCCGAAAGGTGAAAGTCGGCAGTGATTGTGTCGACTATCGCCCCGCGCCCGCAGTCGAATACGAGTACCCTGGCCACGTCCCGACTGCACAAGTAGAGCTTGCCCAGTCGCCGGTTGAGAAGCAACGAATCAATATCCCAGGGCAGGGGGATGGAGCCAACCACCGAATCGCTGAGAACGTCAATGGTATACATCGAGTCCGGCGACTGGTCGGTGTAGTACAACCTGCCCAGATCGGAGTTTATGGCCAGGCGTCCCTTCGTCGACCCGCCGGCGAGGTCGAAGGTCCTGACCACAGTATCCCGCACCGGGTCAAGCACCCGTACCGAAGGGGCGTCCTCGCAAGCGAAGAAGATACGTCCGGAACGCGGGTCGAAGACCGCGGAAGGAACTGCATCGGAAAGATGGAAGAGCTGCACGACCGTGTCTCTGAGACAGTCGTAGGCGTACACGTAGTCGCCGCCTCCGGACCTTGCGAATACGTACAGCTTGTTGATGTCCGGGACCATCACCGACACCGGATGGCTGATACCTGGCATGGCGGCGGTACGGGTCAATAGGTCAAGGTTACAGTCTATCACGCGCATCGAGGCACCGTCGGCCACGTACAACCGGTTGAGCGCTGCGTTCAGCACCGGGACCGCGTAGGCGTTTGTGACTGCGCCGAACAGGTACTTGGTCGCAACGCTCGCGCTATCCATGACCACGACCGCATCCTGCGTCGGGCAAAACAGGTAGAGCTTGTTCCCGGCCGGGTTGTGGACCATTTGGCGTGGAGTGAAAGTCGTGTAGTCGAGTACCCTCGCGACCGTGTCGGCGGACGCATCGATAACGTAGGCACGGTCGTACCCTAAGGCACAGTAGAGGTCGTTTCGCTCAGCCCTGAAGGTCAGAGCGCCCACGGTGTTGCCGGCCGCATCCGAGACACGAATCAGGCCAACCACGGAGTCGGCGGTGTCCATCACCGCGACCGTACCCGAGTCACCCTGTCCGAAGTAGACATTGCCATTCAACGTGTTGACCGCAAGAGCCTCGACGTATGCCTCTATCTGCCCGCGTATTGTATCTCCACGGCAGTCCACAATGAGCAGGCTTTCCCCGCCTGCCAGAACAGGGCAGTACAGCCGGTCGGTGAACGGGCTGTACGCCATGGCGTCGGGCAGCATCAGACCGGGCACTTCACCGATCGGTCTGAGCGAGTCCGTGCTGACCACGACGACTGCCTCGACAGTGCTCGTGTCGAGAACCCCCGCGCAATAGAGCTTGTGGGAGACCGTACTCAGGGCCAGCTCGCTCACTTCGCGCAGCCCGGGCTGGACCACCGCGGCTATCGTGTCCGCCGCGCAGTCCACCACCAGCAGCAATGCGGCGTGCGACCGCGTCCCGACATAGAGCCGGTCCCCGGCGGAATCCCACAGCAGCGCGGTGACCGGGTAGCCGATCTCTATCGTCTTAAGCACCGAATCACCGTTCGGGTCGAAGACGAGGAGTTGGTCGCGCTCGTTCGGAGACCCGAGATAGAGCCGGTTCGACGTGTAGCTGTATGCATGCGATACCGGAAGGAAAGGCAGGGCGGTCTTGCCGAGTGCCGTATCGACAACAGCGTCGAGGATGACCACCGAATCGCCGATGATGTACCCCTTCCCGCTCGGCGGACAAAAGACCACCGAGCCGGAAGCTTCGATGGCCCGCACTTTCTCTGCGGTCGCCGGGTTGAATACCTGCGTCGGGTCACCCTCGATGTACACGTTGCCGGAGATAGGGTTAACGACAATCCCACCACGGAGGTTCAGCCCGCCGGTCGTGTCGCCAACGACCACAGCTCGCTCCAGCCACTGTGCTCCGGCGACCGCATACAGCAGACAGCCCATGGCAAACAGCGTAATCTTGCTTCTCATGGTCTCCACCTACCTCTCAATGACGATCTTGGTCGTTGCGCTGCTCGCGACCTGCCTGACAAAATAGACCCCGGCAGGGAGCCGGCGCACGTCGTTATCGCCGGGCCGGAGGTCCAGCACCTTCCGACCGGAAATGTCCAGCAGCCAGCTTGCGGCTTGAGGCTCGCGGCTTGAGGCTTCCGCCAGGAACAGCACACCTCGCACAACGGTTGCCTGCCTTCGCGTTTGCAGCCCGCGTGGCCGGTCCGCGACCCCGACAACTGCGGTGTCCTTGAGCACTGAGATGCAGGAGTTGTCGCCGTTCGCCACGTAGAAGCGACGGTGAGCGGGATTCCAGACCATTGCTGAAGGGCCCAGGCCGACCCCGATGGTTGCGATGACGGAATCCAGACGGGCGTCAATCACGCTTACCAACCGCACATCGGTGAGGCAGTAGACCTTGTCGGCAACCGAGTCAAAGCCGATGGCGACCGGCCAGAGCGCGGTTCTAACGGTTCCGACCGTGTCCCAGGTGTTGCCGTCAAGCACCGTTACGCTCGCGTCGATGTTGTTCGCGGTGTAAAGCCGGTTCTGGATGCTATTGTAGGCCATGGCGACCGGCCCGTTGCCGACCTGGGTAGTGGCTCGAGTCGTGTTGTAGCGCCCGTCGATTACCACTACGGCCTCGGGGTTGCCGCTGGTCGCGCAACACATCATATCGCTCGTCGGAACGAAACAGAACGCCGTCGGGTCGTTGCCCACGTAGAGGCGCGCTATCACGGTATCGGCCGCTCCGTCCAGAACATATATGTTTCCGTCCCCGTCGTCGCCGCAATAGACCTTGTCGTCCAGGTAGTTGTACCCAAGCGCGGTCGGATACGAGAAGCCGGTGATGGTTCTGATAACCGAGTCCCCAACCGCGTCTATGACGACCAGAACACCGGCATCGCCGTCACCATAGTACACCTTGTGGTCGCGTGAGTTGTAGCAGAACGACAGCAGGTCGAAGCCGACCGGTATCGTAGCGACCACGCTGTCGCGAGCACAGTCAATCACACTGACGACCATCGTGTCGCCGCCCGTGCAGGCACAGTATAGCTTGTTCTCCGGCGCGGCGTACAGCAGGCCCGATGGGCCGTCGGCCACGGGAATGCGGTTGAGCAAGGCGTGGCTCGCGCCGTCAAGCACAAGCAAGGCGTCCTGCTCCGCGCCCGCGATGTAGAGCTTGTTGCTCGGGAGGACGTAACAGAGCGCGCTCGGGTTGAACCAGAACCGAGCCCGCGCGACGACCTGGTTCTGGGGCACGCTGACGGCCGCAACGTCATCACTGCCGGAGTTGGCAACGAACACCCGGCTTGCGGTCGGACTGTAGCACAGCGACACCGGGTTGTCGCCGACCGTGACCGTACCGACAATGGTGTCTCCGGTGCAATCAACCGCCACGAGCCGGCCGGCGCCGGTTGCCACACAGCAGACCCGGTTGTCCAGCGAGTCGTACACAAGCGCACCTGGAGAGAAACCGACGGTCAGGTGGCCCATCGATACGTCACCGGCCCCGCCAAGCACATCAATCTCGCCCGCGGAGTAGTCGGCGACATAGACCTTGTCGTCGCGAGTGTCGAGACACATCGCCGACGGCCCGGTGCCGACCGGCATCCACTTCAGCAGCGAGTCGCCGGCGGCGTCTATCACCGCGACTTCGCTGAACCCATTATCCGGACAGAACACCCGGTTACTCAACGGATTGTAGAGCAATGTCGTGAGCGCCTCAGCGTACAGACGAATCGTCTTGATGATCGTGTCGCCGGCGCAGTCTATCACGGCCAGGTTGCCGGTGGAGTTAACCGCGCAGTATACTTTATTGCCGGTCGGATTGCAGCACAAGGCAACCACATCCGGGCCGACCGCGATCGTGTCGACCAGGCTGTCCGCCGCGCAGTCCACGACCACAAGTAACGAATCACCCGACGCGCCGGCGACGTACAGCCTGCCCGTAGCCTGGTTCAGACAAAGGGCCCTCGGCCGCACCGGGATCGCGATTGTTGCGCGTACCTGGTGTGATACGGCGTCAAAGACCCACAACTGCCGCTGGACGCGCGACGCCGCATAGACTTTGTTCCCCGCCGGCCAGAAGATCATCGCT
>JAPLUO010000350.1 GCA_026397595.1 Caldifarciminota bacterium | reverse complement strand
GCCTGGTCCGTGTCCTTGTTCCTCAATCTTCATTTTTCAATCTTCAATCTTCGACGGGGGTTGTCTGGGACGGCAATGACGCGTTGGGCAGGCGCGTGTCGCCCGGATTGTACTTTGTGCAGGTCGGCGCCGGCGCCCGTGGGCAGGTGCGGAAGCTCGTGCTGCTGCGCTAGGGCCGTTGTTTGACTTGGCCGGTTGGGGCTTCTATACTTCTGAATGCCGGAGAGTTGAGATGCTTCCGTCCGGCTTCGACAATGTCACACAGAATCAGCTAGCAGAATGACCACAGGAGGTCCTTGATGACAAAGCGCGTAGTCACCGCCATGGCGGTGCTCTTGGCTGTCGGGTTAACCTTTGCCAACTGGCTGTCGGTTGGCGGCAGCGCCGGCAGCGCCAAGGTCACCATCCTGGACCAGACTACCAGAGGAACAACTTTCGAGGTTACGGTACCGGGCGTCGAAGTGACGCCGACCGTTGCCGACGGCAGGGAGTTCTCGATGGTGAATCTGCCGGGTGAAGTGATGGCTACCCTCGAACAGGGCAAGCCGCAGGTTCCCAAGGTGTCGGTGCTGCTTGCAATACCGAACGGCGCGCAGGTCTCCTGCCGGGTCGTGGCGCGCGAGACGAAGACGCTGAAAGTGGCGAACGTCTATCCGCTCCAGCCGCCGCTGCTCGACAACCAGCAGCCCGGGCCGCTGGTGCAGGACGCGGGTTTCTACTCGCAGGACGTGAGCTACCCGGCGACCGACTTGTCGCCGGTCGGGACCGGCGTGTGGCGTGACCTCGCTACCTGCAACCTGCAGGTCTACCCGGTCAAGGTGAACCCGGCCCGGGGCGAAGTCGAAGTCGCCACCCGTATCCGGGTCCGCGTTGACTACTCGGGCGGGACCTATCCGCGCACCGCTGCGAGCTTCATGTTCCCGCTGTACGCCCAGTACGTGGACAACTTTGCACAGCTTGGCGTGAAACCGCAGACCGACTATACGGCCGGCGTTCGCTACCTCGTTATCGGTGATACGGCCTGGCAGACGAATTCGTACCTGAACGACTCGCTGCTCGGTTGGGTCAAGCAGCGCGGGTACGACGTGCGCACTATCTGGAAGTCCGCCTGGACCTACGCGGAAGTCAAGGACTCAATCAACAACGAGTACCTCCGGGTTACCCCGCACGTGCTTCAGTTCGTGCTCTTGGTCGGCGAGTACGGCGAGATTCCGATGTACCCGTATCCTAATGTTGGCCACAGCGACTACTGGTATTCCGATGTCGAGCCATATCCAGCCGGCGACAACTTCCCGGAACTCGCATTGGCGCGGCTGTCGCCGACTTCGGGCACCGAGCTCGACAACATGGTCAGGAAGATCCTGAAGTACCAGAAGGACCCGCCGTCCACGAACAACTGGCTGGATAAGTTGACCATGATCGCGAATTCGCAGGAATATCCGGGCAAGTACTCGGGCTGCGTGCGCGGCATCTACTTCATGCCCAAGCCGTACTGGAACCCCGGCACAGTTGATACTGTGATGGGTTACTATACCGGCAACGCCACCGTCACCGCCGCTATCAACGACGGTCGGGGCCTGGTGGCCTATCGCGGCCACGGCGACCGGAAGGAATGGAATATGTGGGGCACGCAGGGCTCCTGGTATAACTCCAACGTTGAAGCGCTCACCAACGGTGAGTTGACCCCGGTGGTGTACAACATCTGCTGCTCCTCGGGCGATTTCGCGGTTGACACCTGCCTGTCCGAGAAGTGGATGCGTAAGTACCCGGGCGGCGCGGTTGCCAGCCTTGCCGCGACCGAGGCCTCGTATACCGATCCGAATCACGGCATCTGCTCGACCCTGGTGCGCGCCTCCTGTGACACGTGGCGGATTACGGTGCCGGGCGTGCGCGACTACGTCGGGCCGTGTTTCCACCTCTCCGAGCAGATGATGTACTTCGACGCCTACGTCGCGAAGTACTGGCCTGGTTCGCCGTATCCGGACAACATCTACATGTACGCCATGCTCGGCGACCCGTCGATGCCGGTCTGGGCCGGCGGCATGCCGGTTGCGGCCAGCGTCACCAAGCCGGACTCAATTCCGACCGGCCCGTACAACTTGAACGTTGCCGTGCGTGCGGCCGGCCAGCCGGTTGCGGGTGCGCTGGTCTGCGCGTGGAAGGACACCGAGGTCTACGTTTCTGATCGTACCGGTGCGTCGGGTCAAGTTACGCTCGCGGTCAACGCGGCCACGACCGGCCCGATGAAGCTGACCGTGTCCGAAGGTCATGCCCGGCATTCCACGCCGTCAGTCCCGCACACACCGATTCTGCCGTACGAAGGCACCGTCAACGTGGGCGGCAGCGGCAGCGCGGCGCGGTCCGTTGTTGACCTCGACACCGGCGCGGTCCGGCTGTCGGTCTGCGCCATCGGCTCAATCGGGTACGACGAACCTCAGGGAACGGGCAACGGGTTCCAGGTGCCCAAGGGCGGAACGAGTTGCCTCTCCTTCGGTTCGTTCGAAGCCGGCAACTCGGGCTCCTACCTTGTCGACCACTTCTACGGCCAGCCGGCCGACTCGGGCACGAACCACGACTGGCAGGCGGTAGAAAGCCTCACCCCATACATGACGCTGGCGCTGGCCGAGGAGCGGTGGGTGGGCGTCATGACCGACGCGGGGCACAGCACGCCCAGGGGCCTGTGGGTTCAGCAGAACTGGTACATGCTCGCCGACGACCCGTACAACGACTGGGCGGTCGTAACCTACGACCTGCGGAACGACGGCGATTCGGAAATCCCTGACCTGTACGTCGGGTACCATGCCGACTTCAACGTCGGCTCAGACCCGGCCGCGAACACCGCGAACTCGGACACCGTGCGCCGGTCGATGTACATGAGGCAGGGGTCCGGCGAGGACCCGACCGCTGGCATCACACTGCTCGAACCGACCAGCTTCGCGAACCTGACCGCGGTTGACAACAACACCTGGGTCCACCCGGATAGCTGCCTCACCGACGCCCAGAAGTACCGGCTGCTGAGCGGCGACATCGTGCAGCGCAACTCCGACCGCGACTACGACTGGTCGGTTGTCGTGTCGGCCGGGCCGTACGCGCTGCCGGTCGGCGGCACCGAGCGCGTGGCGTTTGCCATCATCGGCTCCAACTCGGTCGCCAACTGGAAGACCGCGTCGGACAGCGCGCAGAGTTGGTACGACCATAGCCTTCTCGGCGTACACGAGGAAGCGGCCCTGGACATCGCGACCGCGAATCGGCCGCTGTTCCTCTCGCCCAACCCGTTCCGCACCGGCACGTACATCAACTACTTCAGCGGGACTGCGGGCAACCTCGATCTTAACCTTTACGACGCGGCAGGCCGCGCGGTGGCCGCGAGCCGGCTTGCCATCAAGGCCGGCGCCGGCAAGTACTTCTGGCAGCCGAAGAACCTCGCCC
>JAPLUO010000011.1 GCA_026397595.1 Caldifarciminota bacterium | reverse complement strand
GTGTATTTCCTGTTGCGTTCTCTGCAGGGGCTGGGGGTGATTTGCCAGGAGGAGGGCGAGTGGAGCAAGGCATATGACTGCTTTGCCGAGGCCCTGAGCCTGGCGGAACGAATCGGTGATGTCACGGCCATGGCCGATCTCAATTCGAACCTTG
This sequence comes from Caldifarciminota bacterium, assembly GCA_026397595.1. Classification (GTDB taxonomy): domain Bacteria; phylum Hydrothermota; class Tepidihabitantia; order Tepidihabitantales; family Tepidihabitantaceae; genus UBA2258. Next base: position 10,778 of record JAPLUO010000011.1, on the reverse strand, counting down.
GGATGGCGTGCGATGAGCGAGGCAACTGGGATCAGGGGTTGGCGTTTTTCCAGCGGGCGATCGAACTGCAGCAGAAGCTGGAAGGCAATTCATACGGGCGGAAGATCGTGCTCGTGAACCTGGGTTATTTGCGGACGAAGCAGGGAGAACTGGAGGAGGCGGAGCGGGTTTTCAAAGAGGCCCAGGCTCTGGCCGAGCGGAGCGAGGACCCGGATTTCCAGTACATTCTCGCCGTGTCCCAGGTGTACTTTCTGCTCCGGTCGGAACAGCATGATCAGGCACGCAAGACCCTGGTGGAGGCTTTCCTGCTGGCACGGCGGGAGCGGGATTGGCGGAAGCTGGTCCGGTTGTACACGCTGGCCAGCGAGCTGCGGCTGGCTGCCGGCGATTTCGCCCGGTCGGCCGAAGATGCAAGGCGAGCGCTGGTCTATCTCGGTGAATATGCGTCGTCCAAGGAGTATGCCGTGGCGCTGCGGCTTTCGGGACTGGCCAAGTGCCTGCTCGACCGGCCCGAGCGCGGGACCCAGGAGATTCGCCGGAGCATTGAGTTGCTGCGGAACATGGGCTCGAAGCACGAGCTCGCGCTGTCACTCCTGGCTTCGGTGCAGGCACTGACCAAGCAGAGTCCCGGGGAGATGACCGTTGACCTGAAGATGTCGCTTTCGTTCCGGCCGGTTCCGCAGCAGGACGTCAATGAGGCGCTGGCCAATCTCAAGGAGGCGCAGGTGATCCTGCGCTCGGTCGGCGCCCGGCTGGATGCCCAGCGGGCTGATGACCTGATGGAGATGGTGACCCAGGTTTCGGCGACCATGCAGCTCAAGGCGCGTGAACGGGGAGAGTATCTGAAGGTCTTCTACCAGCTCAGCGAGTTGATCGGCATGGACCTGGACAAGGACGACTTCTGCGAGCGTATTCTGGACCTCGTGATTGACGTGACCAAGGCCGAGCGGGGCCTCCTGTTTCTCGCTCGTGGCGAGAAGCTCGTGCCTGCAGCCGCGCGGAACGTTGACCACACGACGCTCGAGGATGCCGAGGCGGTTTCCCACTCGGTGCTACGGAAGGTGAAGCGCCGTGGCGAGATGATCTTCAGCGCCGACGCCCTGGTTGACCCGCGGTTCAACAGCGCGAACAGCGTGATGCTCAATAAGATACGGTCGCTGCTGTGCGTGCCGCTCCGGGTCGAAAACCGGGTGATCGGGACGATCTACGTCGACAGCCGGATTACCGCGCACCTGTTCCTGGAAGAGGACAAGAACCTGCTCGTTTCAGTGGCAAACCTGCTGGCTGCGACTATCGACAAGTCGGTGGCGTTCCGGAAGCTCCAAGAGGAGATGTCCACGGTGCGCGAGGACATCCTGGTTGACGCGGTCACCGGTTGTTTCATGGGCCGCTCCAAGGAGATCAAGGACGTGTACCGGGTGATTGACAAGATTGCGCCGTCCAGCTGTACGGTGCTTCTGACCGGCGAGACCGGCACCGGCAAGGGTGTGCTCGCCCGGCTGATTCACTCGAAGAGCGAGTGCCGGGGGAACAAGTTCGTGTCAATCAACTGCGGCACTCTGCCCGAAAACCTGTTCGAGTCCGAGTTGTTCGGCCACGCCCGGGGCGCGTTTACCGGCGCGGTGAAGGACAAGGAAGGGTTATTCGAGACCGCGACCGGCGGGACGATTTTTCTGGACGAGATCAGCAACACGACCATCGGCGTTCAGGCCAAGCTGCTCCAGGTGCTCGAAGAGAAGGTCATTCGCCGAGTGGGCGAGACGCAGACCCGCCGGGTCGACGTCCGGCTGATCTGCGCGACGAACCGGGATCTCAAGGAGGACGTGCGGGCAGGGAAGTTCCGGGAGGACCTATACTACCGGATGAACGTCGTGTCGATCAATGTCCCGCCGCTGCGCGAGCGCGCTGCCGATATCCCGCTGCTGGCCAACTACTTCCTGAAGCGCTACGCGAACCAGCTTAACAAGTCCGTGGCCGGGTTCGAAGAGAGCACGCTGGCGCTTTTCGCCAACTACGCATGGCCGGGGAATGTGAGGGAGCTGCAGAACGCGATTGAGCGTTCGGTTATCATGACCCAGAAGCGCAGGATTGCGGCCGAAGATCTGGGCGGCCAGTTCGCCGCGGCTGCGGCAAAGGCCGACATCCCCCCGGTGAAGCGTCGTCTCTTTGACCGCAGCGAGGTCATGAATGCACTCCGGGAGACCGGCGGGAACGTCAGCAAGGCGGCTGAACTGCTTACAACTCACCGCCGACAACTCCAGCGGTTGATACGCCGCTACAGGATAGACAAAACAAACTTGAGTTAGGCTATGGTCGCACCCCTGAGACCAGTTGAGATAACAGTCCAACTGGCAGTCACTTATGTCTTTTCGGCGCCAGACTGCGACAATGTTAGATCATTTCGATGTCGCATTCCAATGCTGCTAGATTCGTCTTATATGTCGTAGATACGCAAGTTATGATGACTGTCGCCCTGCTGGCATTAGAATTGCTCTGTACGTATCCAAGAGCCATAACTAAACGGAGGACATTATGAACGATTCATTCCCGATTCTGCCGCAGCCAGGTCCGATTGCCCCGCCCCTAGGTATCTAAGAGCTGCAACCAAACGGAGGCTATTTTGAACGACTCATTTCCGATTCTGCCGCAGCCGGGTCCGATTGCCCCGCCCCTGTATTGAGTATCATTCATCTCGGGGCGGACTAGCCACATTTCGCCGCCCGACTGAGACATTGCCTGGCCGGACACAGCACGTGTCCGGCCAGTTTTCCTTTTGTCCGACCATTGCGTTGACTGTGGTATCCTGTTTCGTATAATCGAATGGTGAAGGCTGTCGCAACGAACCGCAAAGCGCTGCGCGACTACGAGGTGTTTGAAAAGCTTGAGGCCGGAATCGAGCTCTTCGGCACTGAGGTGAAATCGCTTCGGGCGGGCGGTGTTTCACTAGATGAAGGCTACGCTGCGGTCGAGGGCAGCGAGGTTTTTCTGGTCGGAGTAACGATCGCACCTTACGCGCAGGGCAACATCTTTAACCGCGACCCGAAGCGGCGGCGTCGGTTGTTGTTGCACCGGGACGAGATCAGACGGCTGTTCGGCCGCACGACGCTGCGGGGCTACACGATGATTCCTCTAAGCATCTACTTCAGCGACCGGGGTCTGGCCAAGGTGGAACTCGCCTTGTGTCGGGGCAGGAAGCAGTACGACCGGCGCGAAGAACTGCGGCGGAAAGCCATGGAGCGGGACGAACGGCCGGAAAGGAGCCGGGCCAAGTGAGGAGCGGACAAGGCGTGATCGCCGCGGTCGTGGTTCTGATGTTCCTGGCAGTTGGGACGATCCAAGCCCGCACGGTAGATGTCGGCGGGGCTCGGGTCGAGACCCGGATGGCGGGCAAGGTCGAGTGCGTTCCCCTGTCCGCCGTGGCTGCGGCACTGAACGGCAAATACTGGCGGGTGGACAACCGGTTCGTGATGGTGTTGCCCGGGGATTCGGCCCGGCCCGGCCGGGAGTACGTGCTGCGGGCCGACAGCACCTGCGCGTTGTGTGACAGTCGCCGCGTCATCCTGCCCGCGGCGCCGGTCCTCGACAGCAGTAGGCTTTACCTGCCGGTCGTGGCACTGCCCGATCTGTTTCCGAGCACGAGTGTTCCGGACCTGACCACGATTGATACAGCGCGGCGCGGCGACACACTGATCTTCACTTTGGGGGGTCAGTGCCGGCCGGGCGAGAAGTTTGCCGGTTTCGGGGACTCGCGTTCAAGCCTTGAGTACCGGTTGGTCATCGGCGCCCGGCGCGACTCCGGCTTGGGCCAGCAGATTGCGCTCCTCTCCCTGACTCCGCCGGGCATGTTGAAGACCGTGACGTTGGACAGCGGCACCGGGGTGAGCCTCGGTTTCAGCTTCCGGCAGCCGGCGGCGGAGCGACTCACGGTCCTCCAAGATCGGGTGGAGCTACGGGTATGGCCAAGGCCCGACCGCGCGATCAAGCGGCTCGTGCTCGACCCCGGACACGGCGGCGAGGACCCGGGGGCGCTTGGCCGGAACGGAACGCGCGAGAAGATGGTCGCAATGGACGTTGCCCTGCGCCTGAAGAAGAAGCTGGAGAAGCAGGGCTTCGAGGTGACTCTGGCCCGCGACACGGACAAGTTCGTTTCGCTGGCCGAGCGCTCCAAGTGCGGCAACAACCGTAAGGCAGACTTGTTCATCAGCATACACGCGAATTCATCGGCGAACCGGGCGGCGTGCGGCCTCGAGACCTACTTTCTGTCCGAGGCCAAGACCGACTGGGAACGGGTCGTGGCCGCACGCGAGAACGCCGCGTTCGACACCGGGGAATCGAGCGCCGGTCTGAGTGCCGACGGCGACGTCGGGCTGATTCTGGCCGACCTGGCCCAGAACGAGTACCTCCTTGAATCATCGGAACTGGCGGCGCGGATTCAGGAAACGACAGTGCCGTACGCGAGAATCAAGGACCGCGGGGTCAAGCAGGCTAACTTCTACGTCCTGCGCAATGGCTTCATGCCGGCGGTGCTGATCGAGTGCGGATTCCTGAGCAACAAGAGCGAGGAGAAGTTGTTGCGTCAGCCTGAGCACCGTGAGCGACTGGCCGAAGGCATCTGTCGCGGCATCGTCGAATTCGCGAAGCTCCACGGTCCGAAAGCAGACGGTTCTCAGACAGGAGGCTCGGATCCCAGGGCCCTCAAGTCGAAATCCTGACGCCGGCGCGCCGATAGGCGTCTTCGATTCCGGTATCGGCGGCCTGACCGTGGTCCGAGCGCTGCGTCGCCGGCTGCCCGGTGAGAGCATCGTATATTTCGGCGACCCGGCACGGTTCCCTTACGGCACCAAATCGTCTGATACCATCACCCGGTTTGCCGTTGAGGACGCCAATTTCCTGCTGAGTCGCGGGGTCAAGCTGATCATTGTGGCGTGCCATTCGGCCTCATCGGCGGCGCTGCCTGAACTCGCGCGCCGGCTGCCGGTACCTGTGCTCGGTGTTGTCGAACCGGGCGCGCGCGCGGCAGTCCGGATGACGAAGTCGAACCGCATCGCGGTGATCGGTACCAGCGCAACCATCGGCTCCGGGGCCTACGAGCAGGCAATCCGGCGCCTGAAGCGGGACGTCGAGATTGTCGCCAAGTCCACACCGTTGTTCGTGCCGCTGGCCGAAGAAGGCTGGCTGGACAATGAAGTGGCCGAGGCAGTGGCCAGGCGCTACCTGGCGGGGCTGGTTGACGAGGGCGTGGACACTTTGCTGCTTGGCTGCACTCACTTTCCACTGCTGGCGCGAGTTATGGGCCGCGTCCTCGGCCCGACGGTCGGGCTCGTCGATTCCTCGGAGGAGACGGCAGCTTCTGCCGGCGAGCTGCTGGCCGGACAGCACTTGCTGAACCCGGGCGGTCTGGTCCGGCACCGGTTCTACCTGTCAGACCTGGCGCCGAATTTCCAGACCGTCGGCGAGCGGTTCCTGGGGGAACCGATGGGCGAGGTGATGCGCGCGTCCGTGGGTGAGGCAACGGAAGGGAAACAATGAATCGGGATGACGGCCGGCGGCCGGACGAGATGCGGCCGGTTACGCTCGATCTTGGATGTCTGAAGTACGCCGAGGGATCGTGCCTGGCAGCGGCGGGCAACACTCGCGTGCTGTGCGCAGCCTCGGTTGAGAAGCGGGTTCCACCGTTCCTGGCCGGCAGCGGCCAGGGTTGGGTCACCGCCGAATACGGGTTGCTGCCGCGGTCCACGCACCAGCGGACCGCGCGCGAGTCCGACCGTCCGCGCGGTCGCAGCCAGGAGATCAAGCGTTTTCTGGGCCGGTCGTTGCGGGCGGTCTGCGACCTTTCGGCGCTTGGCGAGCAGCAGATTATCGTTGACTGCGACGTGATTCAGGCCGACGGCGGAACGCGCACCCTGGCGCTGACCGGTGGGTTCTGCGCCCTGAAACAGGCCGTGGAGTGCATGCGCGGGCGTGGATTGGCCTCGGCGTCCCCTGTCGGACAGCGCGTCGAGCGCGACCCGCTGATCGAGTACGTTGCTGCCATCAGCGTCGGTATTGTCGACGGTGAAGTGCTGCTTGACCTCGACTACTCCGAGGACTCGCGTGCCGACACGGACATGAACCTGGTTCTGACCGAAAGCGGCCGCATCGTCGAGGTCCAGGCGACGGCCGAGCACGTGCCGTTCGACTTCCAGGAGTTCAGCCGGATGTACGACATGGCGGCGCGGGCGATCGGCGAGCTGGTTCGGCTGCAGCATGCCGGTCTCGGGTCGGTCCGTGATTGAAGAGCCGGCCGATACCGAAGACGGCGGCGCGTCCCGCGTAACCAGGCGATTTCACCGAACCGCATCGGAGCGGCTCTGGGGCAAGCGTCTTGACCAGTACCTGATCCAGTCGGGCCTCGGCGTTTCCCGGACGCGGGCCGCGCAGTTGATCGACAACGGCAAGGTGCGGGTCAACGACAAGTCCTCAAAGCCCAGCTACCGCGTGAAACCCGGGGACGAAATCAGCGCGTCCTTCGAACCGGAGCCGGAGATAACGCTCGAGCCCCAGAAGATGGATCTGAATATCGTCTACGAGGACGACGATATCCTGGTGCTCGACAAGGCCGCCGGCATCGTCGTGCACCCGGCGCGTGGGAACCGGGACCGGACGCTGGTCAACGCGCTGCTCTACCACTGCAAGAGCCTGCCCCTACGGCAGGACTCGCTCATCCGGCCCGGTGTCGTTCACCGGCTCGACAAGCACACGACCGGGCTTTTGATGTTCGCCAAGACCGACGAAGCGCTGCGCGGGCTCGGGTACCAAATTGAACACCGGACGGTCGTGCGCGAGTACGCGTGTTTCGCCTGGGGCGACTTCGAGGCGGATGAAGGGACGGTTGACGCGCCAATCGGCAGACACGCGATCGACCGAACCCGCATGGCGGTGACGCCGTTTGCGGCCCGAACCGCGGTCACAAACTACGAAGTGTTCCGGCGCTACGGTGTCTGTACGTATCTCCGGATCCGGCTCAAAACCGGCCGGACGCACCAGATTCGCGTGCACATGCAGCACATCGGCCACTCGGTCGTCGGTGACCCCGAGTACGGCGGCCGCAGCGCGGCGGTCATCACCCAGCGCGACCACATGACCCGGTTCCAGGGCATGCTTGCTATAATGAACCGCCAGGCCCTCCATGCCGCAAGGCTTGGCTTCAACCATCCGCGTACGCAGAAGTACATCGAGTTTTCGTCGTCGCTGCCGGCAGACATGGAACGGCTGCTGTTCTATCTCGAAGAGCACGCTCGGCTGAGGGACGATGGTGCATAGAAGCGAAGGCACGATGGCGGCAGCGCGGTGCTTGACTGGACATCGCCGAGGGTTAGGATTGACGCGATGAGCACGCTGAAAGTGGTGCTGGCCGCAGGCTGCCTGCTGGTCGCAGCCTGCATGGTCGAAGACCTGGGGCCGATGCCCGCTCTTCAGACTCCACAGTGGCAGGACGGCGAAACCTCGGTCTACCAGGTTACCCGGAACGATTCGGCTGTGTACCGGTCAACCGTGACGCTGGCATTCGACGAAGAGATTGGTAGCGAAGATCAGGACGACAGCGTGCGGGTCGTACCGACCCTGGTCGCGACGAACGTGGTCGAGCCGCTTTCGGATGCAGAATACTACTTCGATTCGGTTCAGGTCGTGTTCCGGCGCGACGACGTCGCGCCGCTGCGTGCCTATCGCTCGGTCGAAACCGACATCTCGGAATTCGAGATTTCTGCCCGGTACGGGCGGGGCCGGGTGCAGATAGAGAAGCAGACGATTGACGGCAGCGTTCAGCAGGAGCTGCGTCTGCCCGGTCGTTTCCACTCCTACGACATGATCCAGACTTGGCTCCGTTGCATACCGTTGGTCTCCGGCACGACTTTCCGCGACAACCTCGTCGTTCCACTCGAGTTCAGAACGGTACCGGTCAAGGTCCTGGTACTCGGCACCAAGCTGGTTACGACCGGGGTCGGCGACATCATGTGCCGGGAGATAGTCCTGATACTGCCCAACCGCGAGGTCAAGTTTTGGTACGAACTCGCCCAGCCGCACCGGTTTGTCGGTCTCAGTGACGCCCAGAACGCAACCCAGATGCTGCTTCAGAGTTACCAGCCGGCCCACGCGGATTCGCTTCCGGCCGCGCCCTAGCTCAGGTCCGCCGGAGGGAGCCTGCCGATTTACTCTCATGAAATAGTCATCATCGGTGGCGGGCTCGCCGGCCAGCACAAGCCCGTGCGCCAACTTGCCATCGACAAGGGCGTCCTGAGCACCGAAGAGGCCGACCGGCTGTTCGGCTCCGGGCGGTACGAAGGAGGTTGAACGTGACCCGGAATCTACTTCTGCTCGTACTTACGGCTGGCGTCGCTGCGGCCGGTTCATTCCCATTGGACTCCGCAATCAACATCAACCAGTTCAAGTTGAGTCTGAATGAGCGCGACATGCTCGGCCGGAACGGGTTCGTTGTCGTACCGGACTCGCATGAGCAACTCTTCCAGTTGTACGTGAGCAACTGGTGGGACAGCATCCCGAGTCTTGTCACGACCGACCTGATGCTGCAGCTCTTTCACCTGTCTGTTGGCTCGACCCTTCGGCGGGTCGAGGAGGAGAGGCTGTCTTCCGACCTGGTGGAGTTCTCGCGCGGCATGGCGGAGAGGTTTAACGACCCCGTTCAGCCGCGCCTGGCGGCATACTTCGGCGTCGCCTGCCGGCTGCTCGGTGTGGACGTGCGACTCGAACCGGGGCCTGAATCGCTTTGTCAGGCCGAGCTCGAACACATCGAAGGCCATGCCGGCCGGTCAGAGTCCGCCATCTTTCCGTTCATGCTTGATTACTCCATGTTCCAGCCGCGCGGGCACTACACGCGCAACGACACGCTCAAGCGATACTTCCTGGCGATGATGTGGTACGGCACGGTCCCGTTTCCGCTGGAAGATCCGGACCTGAGACCGGAAGAGCTGCGCGCTCTCGACCAGGATGCAATCAGGATGTCGCTCGCCATCGCCCAAAGCGACAGTCTGGAGCGGCTCTGGGAGGAGATCCTCGACATTACATCGTTCTTCAGCGGCCCAAGTGAGGCCTATACGCCGCAGGAGTACCTCGGTGCGCTGGCTCGACTGCAACCCGGGGCCGCCGGGGCCGACTATCGCAGTTGGACCGCACCGGAAACCGGCTTTACGTCTGCGTTTGCCAAAGAGCTGAAGCGGGTCCGGGAGCAGAAGATACATCAGTTTGCCGCCGGCATCCCGACCGGTCCGCAGTTCCGGCTGTTCGGCCGGCGCTACGTGCCTGACACCGACATCATGCAACGGCTGGTGCACTGGCCGGAGCGACCGTTACCCAAGGGGCTGGACGTCGTTGCCGCGCTCGGGGCGGAGCGGGCCGAGCACATCCTGACTGACGTGTACCGGGAGCAGGACCGATGGCCGCCATATCCCGAGAGCCTGGCGCGGGTGAAGGGAGAGTTCGTCAGGAAGGACACCGGGTTCTGGCATCAGAACGTGTACTACGCGTGGCTGTATGCACTTCAGGCCTTGAACGAATCCGTGCCGAAGAACGCCCCGCTGTTCATGCAGAATCAGGCGTGGCAGGACAAGAGCTTGTGTACTTCTACCGGGAGTTGGTCTGAACTCAGACACGATGCGATTCTGTATGCGGAGGGCACGCTGGCCGAGGCAGATGTGCCCGACATGACGAAGGGCTATGTTGAGCCGAATCCGGAGTTCTACGCCCGGCTGCTGCGTGCGGTCGAGACCATCGAGAGGTTGCTGGCCGGGCGGAACCTCGAGACCGGGCGCATCCGGGAGGACTGTCTCTGGTTCAAGCAGACCCTCGGTGCGCTGCAGACAATCTCACAGAAGGAACTCGATGGAAAGCCGCTGACCGACGATGAACTCAGCCTCATCTGGGACATCGGCAATGACGTCGAGGGGATTTCCTGTAGACTTGTGGACGAGGGCATTGAGCAGTGGCATCAGGTACAGGGAACTGAGCGATTCATGGCCTGCGTTGCGGACATAGCGACGTCCCAGGACACCTGTCTTGAGGTCGGCGTCGCGGCCGGCAACACGCTGTACGCGCTCGTGCCGATTGACGGCAGGTGGACCCTGACTCGGGGCGCGGTCTTCTCATATCGCGAGTTCGAATGGCCGGCAAGCGACCGGCTGACCGACGAGAAGTGGCAGCAGATGGTCCGTGACGGCAAGGCCCCGCCCGCGCCGGTCTGGACCAAGAGCTTCACCGCCGGCGAGTAGCCCTCGGCCGCGTTGCTTCGTCGGAAGGCGTTCAACGTTCATCGTTAGCCGGAGTCACTCGTTGCGGCCCGTGTTGTACGATGTACGAGTCCGCCGAATTCACGATGTACGAGACCCGACCAACTCAACCATTCTGTCAGCCGCGCCTTGACATCGCTCAGCATTCTTCCCCCGCATGTGAACTGGAATTCCCGCTCACGAGGTGACGGTGTCCAGCCAGAACTGATTGAATGCTCTTCTGTCGATCTCTGTTACCACGGACGTCGGTCTGCCTGACTTGGAGACGTTCTCGCACAACCATTCATCTCTTGCCTCTAGTTCCAGTGGGACCATCTCAGTTCTTGCGCCATCCCATCCCGCCGCCACGGCACAGGCTAAGGAATCGTGCTGGAAGTTGATTATGTCCGACGGTATCCCGTCACATGTTCTTCCGTACCTGCGTTCGTTATCCCAGTCTCCTGCAAAAGCCCGCGCTTGTCTGGCGATGAGCCTGCCGACAGGGCCTGATCTTTCCAG
>JAPLUO010000185.1 GCA_026397595.1 Caldifarciminota bacterium | reverse complement strand
ATCATCACCTGGCGCTGGCGGCCGTAGCCTACCTGTTCGTGCTGGTGGTCTATCTCCGCAGCAAAAAAAACTTCTGGTGCTACGTGGGAAAAGGTACTGCAAGCGATACAGCCATGGCTGGTCCGGTTAATCGGACATTGCCCCTACTGCAAGACGCAATTCCCTCCACCTCTCATTGACTACACATAACATAGTAATACTAGTTTGACCGTAGCGTGGAAGCGCTTGGGTTTGGCGGCAGCCGTTGGCTGCTTCTTGTCGTCTTTGTCGTCCCTTTGTTCCTTGCCGCCGGTGGTCGTGGTTGTGGTAGTAGTCGTCTTCTTAGCATCCTCATCAAGCTGGCGCCTGGCGACCTCTGGCTTCACCACGACACTGCGGGCATCGAGTATCACGCGCGCAGCCACGCCAGCCTTCAGGCCAACATACCGCTTGGTCTTTTCGTCCCAACCTTCTGCGTAGGCGAAGGTGTCGTCGGTCAACTGCCTCACGCCGTCCTCGATAGCGGCGAGGAGTACGTCCGTGTCCTTCAGTCGAGGCAGGTACAGGTACTTGGCGAAGTCGTCTGCCAATTGCCTCACGCCAACGTGGTCACCGCGCCACAATACGCGGTCCAACTCAATTCGGAGCCTCGTGCCCCCCATCTCAGTGAACAGAGATTCCTCTTTGATGAGCCGCTTCGATGCCCGCGCGGCGAGCGCGTCCTGCCCCTGTAGCCGCGCTTCGGTCCACTCGACCGCGCCCTTAGGGTCCGGCTGACTGGGAACGAGCAGCCACTGATACGTTTCGGGAAGGCGCACTCTCACCGTCTCCTCGGCCCGACGGAGCTTCGTCTCGGCCTGCCGAAACTGGAACTGGTCGAGATTCAGCTCTTCGCGGTCGTGCGTGATGGACTCCCATGCGAGCACCTGCCGAACCGCAGTCTCCAGGTCCTTCAGCTTATTGGCGTCCGGCGCAAGGAAGACCAGCGTATTCGGACAGTCCCGTCGGCCGTTGCCGCGCAACTCGATGACAGCGGCAGCCTCAATACGCGCGGGACTGTCCGCGGTCTTGGCCGTATGATGGTGTCCTGGCGCGAGTATGACCAACCGTGCCCCTTCTTCGTCCGGGATGTCGCCGCTCGGCGCGCACACGTGCACGCGGGTGAAATCTCCCCGCCGCCGGGCATCGTCCTTGAGCAGTCTCTCAATCTCGGCGTGGACTTCGGCTGGCTTGCCCTCATACTGCTTGGCCCGGTCTTCGGCCAGGCGCGCAACAGTGGCCTGAACCGAATACCAGTACCGGCTACCGTCAACGTAGAGAAACGTGGAGCGGTCGGTAAGCCGGCGCAGGGCGTCGCCGAACGTTGCCGCGCTCTCGCCCGGCTGCACGCACCCGAGCTTCACCCTGCGGTCGTCAACGCCTTTGCCCGAAGCCCGCTGCAAAGGTGCCGAGCCGACAAAGACGGTACGTGCGACCCTGCGGCACGCCGAGTACCTTCCGAAGTTTGGGATGTTCTCTCGGTCGAGCGCCAAAGGCTGAGAGTGCGGCCCGTCCACGTCTTTCTCAATGACAGGGTCCCATTGCTCCTCAAGGTAGCTGGTCAACTCCGACTTCACTGCCGGGTCATCGATCGGTACGCTCGCGGGCATTATCAACAGATTGGAGTCATGCCGCTCCCACAGCGAGTGAATGACCGCGGCCATCAGGCGCAACACGCCACGGGTGCGCTGGAACCTATCGAGCGTGGACCAGTCATTGTATAGACGGTCGAACAGCTCCGGGTGTATGGGGTAGGCTGCGAGTATCCGTCGTTCGTAGTCGGCCTCGCGGCACTCGGACGGAAACTCCTGATGCTGGGCCTGATACATCTCGGAGAAGGCGCGGGCAACCGCATCCCGCTGGACGTTATGTTCTCTCGTTGTGATGGGCTGGAACAGCCGGCGTCTGACGATCTCAAACCCTTCTTCCGAACTCGCCGGACGCCACGGGGACTCGTCGCGGTGAATCACGTTCCGCAGCCGTTCTAGCGCCAACTGGCCCCACTCGCCGCCGATCTCGTTCTTTGATTCAGGGAGCGTGACGACGAGAAACGCAGTGCTTACGTCCTTCACTGCGTCACACAGCGCCTGGGCGAATGTAACCTGAGTGTCGAAAGTACCTCCGGGCAGGTCGGCTCCACCATGCAGTTGCCGAGCATAGGCTACCCATTCATCGATCAGGATAACGCAGGGGGCATACTTGGCGAGCAGCTTGTGAAGAGCATCGCCGGGATTCGTGGCGGTCTGGTCGGCATCGGCAACGTACCCGTAGCCTTCTTTGCCTCCCAGTTGCCAGGCGATTTCTCCCCAAAGCGTGCGGACTTCGGCCCCGTCGGACTTCTTGTGCGCCGAGCCTGGCGCCAGCCTCGTGCCAACGATGACCGCCCGGTTCACGATCTTTGGGATGTTCAGCCCGTTTCTCTCCAGCAAATCCTCTGTGCCGGTAAGCTGGGCCGGCGGTGTTCCTGAAAACAGGTGATACAACGCCAGTAGTGCGTGGGTCTTACCGCCGCCGAAGTTCGTTTGCAGGTCAATAACCGGATTTGCACTGCGGTTGTTCACGCGCTTGAGCGCACCAAGCAGAAGGTCGCTCAAACCCTGCGTCAGGAACGTCCGGCGGAAGAACTCGGCCGGATTCTTGTACTCGTCCGAACCTTCCTTGTTATGGACGCGCCACAGGTCCGCGGCGAACTCGGCCTGCTGGTAGTTGCCCGAGGCTACGTCCGGGTGCGGGGTCACAACCTCGCGCCATGGCTTCAGGCTCGCAATCGGTGTGCCCTCGAGGCCAATCACCGTCTGCCGCCGTGTCGCGCTCCGGCGCTGCTCGTCGAATTTCACCCGCAGCACCTCGTCTCGCTGACGCTCGACCTCGGTTGCCTGTTCGGCCGACACAGCCTGCAAGAGCCGCGCGATGCTATCCAGCGCGCGGTACGCATCGTCGTATGTGAAGGCGTCCTGATGCGCCCACTTGTTCCGAACGTCGCGAAGTTCGCTCAATAGCGTCCGCTCGGACTGGCCCAGCACGCGCCGGAACACGCTGTTCCATTGGTCCCACATTACCATCAGCAGCGCCTGCGTGTCCCACTTCACGCCCTTGCCCTTCTTTGGAAACTGGTCTTGGTGCAGCGAGTCCTTCACCGCCTCAATCCATGCCTCCCCCAAAGCTGTCTTCAACTCACGCTCGACGAAGGACACCAATCCCGCGTTCAGCAAGTCCAACGCCGCGCCAACTCGCTGATGATTGCTAAGTGCCATACGCTACTCCTTCCGAAACGGCAACTCGCCGGTCTCAGCCGGCTTGCTCGACTGGGCCAGCTTCATGATCTCCGGCCAAGCGATGACAAGGCTGTTGTATGCCAGCGCCTCCTTGGCCCACTTCTTTCGCTCGCAGATGGAATACAGCCGGTAGGCCAATGCCCTCGACTCCTCGCTCTTGCCTGCCCCCAGCTTCGCCACAAGCACAGCCGCGGCTTTGTCGCCGCCTTTCTCCAGCCCCCATATCAACTGCTGCACGCATTCCCAGACCGACAGTCGCTCGTCGCTCGCCGGGTCCCAATCCTGCGGCAACTCGCCCCGGCCGCGCAGCTTCACTCTGCCTGCCCCGGCTTGCACAACCCCTGCTTCTGTCAAAGCGTTCACGGCCGTGTTCTTTGCCTTCGACAGCGTCTCGGCCACTCCGAACGGCCCCTCGTTCATACCGAACTGCCCGAACCACGCCAGCGCCCAGCGCGTATCTGCGTCAAACTCACCCTCCTGTTCAGCAAGCGCCTCGTCCAATACCTGATTGATGATACCCAGTGCCGTGCGCACGCGCATCGCCGAACCATCTGATTCTACGACCTTCGAGTTGCGCGAAAACACCGCCATCCCAGGCCCGATTGACGCCTGCGCCAAGTCCACCGGCGCGATGTTCCCTTGCTGCAGCATCCGTATCGCCTCTGGCAGCTCCTTCTTCAGTGCAGAGACGAACTCCCGGCGCGTGGCCAGTGGCGCAGAAGCCACACGCTGACGCACTGCGATAACGACCGCAGACGCGAGCGCATTTGTGCCGCGTGCCACGGATCTGGCTTTCTTGGTAGTCCTCACGGGCCACGTCGCTGTGATCTGGTAACCCGCGTGGACTAGTCCGTCCAACATGCTATCCCATCCTGTAGATGCGCGCTCGTCCTCGCCGGCGTCATCTTCTTGTTGCTTGAAGGCGTAGTACACGGTTGCAGGGACATCGCCGCGGGAGGCTGACCGCACATTCTCGAACACTCGGGCAAAACCGCTCCTGAAGTGATGGTCTGCAGCATCCTTGGACTCGTTGTGGCGGTGCGGCGAGGCGATGAGTTCTTGGCTCTTGGGCGTGAGCAACGTCGCGAATGTCTGCGGGTCGATGTCCCGCAGAATGTGGCGCAGCCAGACGTAGAAGAAATCCGACAGGTCTGCGTAGCCGATGTTGCCGAAGTAAGGAGGGTCAGTTGACACTACGGGGGCGTCCGAAAACCCCGGGGGCTCGGCTCGGGCGTCCATTTTGAGGACCCGGGCAGGCGGACAATCGCTCGGAAGATTCGTGAGTGCACCTGCGACCCACTCGGCTATTGCGCCGAACGACAGCTTCCCCTCAATTGGGTTTGCCTCGCAGAAGTCCCAAGCCATGGGCACCGCCTGACGCTGGAAAAGACACCTGACGTTCTCGTTTCCCGTGTTCCATGTCGCGAGGCTGCAGTGGTAGTCGGTCATCCTCGACAACGCGCAGGCGAGATAGGTCATGATTGCATCGGCGTACGGAGCGTCGCCGTCGGCATCGTGCATGATACGGTCCCGCATGTCGCTGATGCAGTCGCTTATGGTGGAGAGCGCCAGCAATTGCCGTTGAGTAAACAGCTCTCTGTGGTGTGTCATGCCGTATAGCTGCACCCGGAAACCGAGTGCGCGTGGTGGCAAGTCCGTCTCCGGCATCCAAGCGGGAACAGACTCCGTGGCAGCGGCGATATGCTCGGCCGAGGGGCTTGCGTAGCGGACCCCCCGAGCCGCCTTGATGACCATGGCCATCATCATCACGCCGAGCCGACCTGACAATCCTTCTGTCCTAATGTGCTCGAAGCTGATGCGTCGGCCGCAGACCAAGCACTTGGCCTGTTTGTCGTTGACAGTTCCGCGCGGAGCATCGCTACCGCCGGTTCGTACCACGAACGAGATGGACCGCCGTTTCTGGTCGACGACTGGCTCCACCCACTTTGGGGTGTCACCGCCTGACAAAGAGAATGTCCGCGTGAGTGGAACCGTGCACTTACAGGCCGGGTTGCCGCAGGTGACGCTTCTCGCCCAAATCCACGCGAAGACCGGCTCGTTCGTTGGGCTGGGTGGGTAGAATCGTGCTAGCCGATGCACAACCATCTGGCGCACCGTCTCGCCGTAGAGGCGCATGTCCTCCATCAGCCCCGCTGTTCCCGGCCACGCGTGCCGTGGGGCCAAACCTCCACCGGCATCGGGATGCACAGGTGGGTGGCCAGCGAACGTCTGGGATACTCCAGCACCGCACGCTGAATGGTGGTAGCTACCGGATTGAGGTCACTACTCGTCACACGTAGCCCCAAACGCTGAGCCTCCATCGGTATGCTCCCTCTGCCTGCAAACATGTCCCAGAACGCCGGTGGCTGACCAGCGAACTGCTGGGCTATCATTGCCCTCGCCTGCCCTATGAGTGAGCTGTCCGTCCCGGCTTCCCATGTCGCCAGCCGGGAGACGAACTCAAGAAGCCGGTCACGTGCCTTTCGTGCCGCCTCCTCAGAAGCGTCGTTGCCGGGGTCGTCAATAAGCTGCGCGAAGAGAACGGCTCGGGCGACTGAAAGCGGCGTACGCGCCCACCAGTTGTGGACGGCGCGTGGGTGGCCTTTCAGGAACGGGTTCTCTGTTTCCGGTTTGGACCCCTCGTTTATCGCCACCAGCGGCAAGGCGACTTCGATGAGCTTCTTGCGGTAGGTCACGGAATCCGGAACTCGCACTTAGCCGCAATGCTGACGGCCAGCTTGCGGAAGTCATCGTAGCAGTCTTTCACTGCGGCGGTGTGAGCGCCGATAGCGCCGTCTGCCGGCTTGAGGAAGAACATCGGCTTGCGGGCTTCCATCGCCATCGGCATCAGGCTGCGGTAGTGTTTGATTAGATGGAGACACTGCGGGTCGCTGCCCCAGTCCGGCACACGTCGAGGGGTTGTCTCGCCGAGAACCGACTTGCGGTATTCCTCAGGGACCCGGGCCGTCCATTTCTCGTAGGCCCGCGCCGGACGACCGGCCCTGACAGCATGTTGCATTATTACGTAGCCTAGCGGCTCCATTGTGCCTTCGGGCAAGTCGAGCGTCGCGGCCGGTTTCCTCTCCAGACGGTCGTGCCACTCACTGCGCCACTCGCGCAGCGCCGGGCCCAGGTTCCTGAGTCCCTGCAGTGAGTACAGGTCAGGCGCGAGCGGAATGACGACGTGCCGCGCCCCAATCATCGCCGCGCGGTTGATGGCTCCCAGGTTCGGGCCGACATCCATGAGCACGACGTCGGCGCTGCACTGAGCAGCGGCGTTTGCCAGCAGGCGGTGGAAAGCTGACAATTGCCGGAACGCGGGTTCCTGTCCGCTCAAGCTATTAGGCCAGGCAGCGGCGAGCATTCCCTCAAGACGCGAAAGTGCCAGGTCACCGACCACCAAGCCCAGACCTTCGCCGATGCGCTCCACGTGCGGTTCTGCCAAGTCCCCTGTACCACTCAGGATGGGCTGAAACGCCCCGACGATGCTGTCGGGATGCGACTGCGCGTCCGGCCAGAGTTGTTCCAGCCGCTCTTCGCTCAGGAACATGGCGGTCAGGTTCGCCTGCGGGTCCAGGTCAGCGGCCAGGACCTTCACGCCCAAGTCGGAGTACATCCAGGCCAAGTGGTAGACAAGCGTGGTCTTACCTACGCCGCCTTTGTTGTTGAAGAAGACAATGGTGGTCATTCGGCCCTCCTGATTGTGGCAAGGAAGTAGTGTGGCTCAAAGACGAACTCCGGCGGTGGACTGCCGTTCTCGGCCAGAGCTTCCCGGGCGCGCAGTACTCCGCGGCCGAACTTGTTCACGTAGCCGAGCACCTTCATGGCCTCAGCCAACACCGGGTTTCGGTACGTATTCTGCCGTGGAAAGTTCTCCGGCGTCGCTTCGCCGTAGAGCCCGCCGGGGTTCTGGATTTCTATGCGGTCGCTGAACCAGTAGAAGCGTATCGGCGCGGACGTCTCGTAGGAGCGATGGACAACCGCGTTCATCAGCAGTTCCTTGACCGCAAGCAGTGGGTAGTCATCCTGATTGCGCTCTCGCATCGCAAAGCCGTCGGTCGGGCGAGACTGGAGCTGAGCCGGCACAAACGAGTCGAGTTCGCGCAGGACGGTAAGAAGGTCGCCCCCGAATGACCGTTCATTCTGCACCGGGTCGGTAAGCTTGGTGCCGTCATACCGGACGAACTGGACGTAGGCACCGGACAGCCAGTTCAGCGGATCCTTGCCGAACAGCAGCACGCCGGCATTGGTTGGGCAGTCCGCCGTCAGGTCGTAGAACCGTAGCGACGCCATCTGGACCTTGAGGTCCCTTCGGTTCTCGCGGAGTATGTCCTCGGCAATTGCGTTTGTACGATAGGTCACGAGGAAGAGGTCCAGACTCAGATCATGCAGGCCGCTGCCCTGACAGGGCCGAACATCGAACGTGCGTTGGAAGGCAGTGCGACGCTCGCTGAGTATCTTCTCGTCGGCCTCGCTTGCGCTGGCGCGCCGCGGCCCAACCCGTATCCATACTCTGCCTTTGTAGCGCACCGGCGGCAACTCCGATGGGAACACGGTAACCACAGCTAGGTCGCCGCCAGGGAGTGAGCGTTTCTCTACCGCCATTGAAGGAATGGGCTGGACATTCCCATCCGAACGCAGGCCGCCCAAGTACAGAAGTAGCTCGTCAGTCACATCGAGGCCGGCAAGGCTCCCGTCGTCGTGGGCACCGACCATCAGGAAACCGGGTTGACGATGGTTCGGGAAGTCGTTGCTGAACGCGCAAATCGCCTCGCAGAACTTGGCGGTATCCGTCGTCGAAACTGTGCGCTCAACACGGTCGGATTCTGTGTCGCCGAGAAGGCCCAAGATTTCATCATCTGTCAACACGGTTTGACTCCTCTCACCAACAACTCGTTCATGCTGTAGTTCACGCTGGTCACGCCAAAGTCGGGTTCGCGCTGGAAAGGCGCCCGAACGTATATCGGATCACTCACAGTATCGCCCGCGAACGGCACGATGGCAAGGATGTACTCGTCCGGCTTGTTCAGACCGGTGAGTATTTCGTTCTTGGTGATGGTGACGGTGACGGCGTCGGAAGCCCGACCTTTGACCTCTATGAAGAGTAGTCTGCCTGCATCCTTGCCGGTCTTAGGCAAAGCGGACTCGATGTCGTAGCCGAGGTTCTGGTCCGAAACGTCCTGTGGCAGGCGGCCTAGCTCGCGTTCTGCTGCCATGACCCTGTCCATCGCAAGCCGTTCGACTCTGGCCTTGTCGCAGCTCGCCGCGTCGTGTACGACCGGGGCTTCTCCCCTGAGCTTCGCCAGCAGACCGCGCGGCACAACAAGCGCTCCACCAACCACAAGCGGCGGCATTGGCGAAATGCGGCGTTCCTGCTCTAGTTCTTCGAGTCGTTTCTGCATCCTGGCCTGCAGTTCGTCTGCCCGCTGACGCGCCTTGCCTGAGTTGAGCCGGGCGTTGGGCCGGCCGGCAAGTTCGAGTTCCTTCAACTGGTTCGAGCGGTGGTCCCAGTAGTTGATTTCCTTGGTCAGTCGTTCTTTTACCGCCTGAATGGTTCGAGCCACGATTTCCAGCTTCCGGCCTTTGACTTCCTCCAGGTGCCTTGGAACCAGGTGTTCAACCGCGTACCGAGTAATGACAGGCTCTATGTCTTTGGTAAGCCACTCGGCCTGCAGTTCGCTCGCCAGCAGGGCGCGGCCCGCGTCCGTAATCGGCTCGTAGTCCAGGTACGGAGCCAGCCCGGCGCTGCGGACGTTCTCTTCTTGGTCAATCTCCATAAACTGCAGTCGCTTCGAGATGATGCGGCGCTGTCCGTCACGGTTCTGCCGGCCGTCCTGCAGGGAATGCTCCAGGTAGAAGAGGATGCGTAGCCGTTCCGAATCGTCTGTTGGATCCACCAGCACGGCGCCGCGCTTCAGCACGTCCCGCTCGCGCTCAAGCAGGATGTCTACGACGGAATCGAGCATCGGGTGTCCGGGGCAGACGAACTCGGCCGTCGGCTTGCCGGCTACGTTCATCAGTTCCTTGTCGAAACAGATACGCTCGTAGCGCTCAAGTAGCGGCTGGCCGGTGCCAATCTGTCGGTCGCGGCTGCGGATGGCCGCCGGCACGTGGCGGACTTCGTAACGCTTCGGCTCCCGCTCGTGTAACGTGCCGCCGAGGTGGCGGAACGCTTCCAGGAAGAACGACCGGATGAAGTGGGGCTGCAGACGCTGGGCCTCGGCGCGCTCCATATACTCGCGGACGCGCATCACTTTCGTGGCGTCCATCGCGTCGTGGGCCAGCGCGCGTTCTTCAATCAAGCCGCGCAGGTGGTCGCGGTCGAGCTTCTCGTCTATCACCTGAGTAAGCCTGGCTTTCACTTCCGGCTTGTCGCCGTAGCGGATGGCTTCTATCAGGAGCTTGCGCAGCTCGGTGCCCTCGAACGCCTTGCCCAGCACATCGAACACGCCGCCGCCGAGAGCGTCGCGTTCGGTGCGAAGTTTCTCCAGCAGGCGGAAGTAGACATCGCCCTCGCGCGTCAGGTGCGCCACCATGCTCCACATGTGGCAGACCTCGGTCTGGCCGATGCGGTGAATGCGGCCGAACCTCTGCTCAAGCCGGTTCGGGTTCCATGGCAGGTCGTAGTTAACCAGCAGGTGGGCACGCTGGAGGTTGATGCCTTCGCCGGCCGCATCGGTGGCAACCAGGATGTGCACGTCCTTGTCCTGCGTGAAGAGTTCCTGCGTCGTCCGCCGCTCCTCGCGGCCCATGCCGCCGTGGATGACGACGACTTCCTCGGCCCGGCCCAGCATCGAGCGTATCCTCCCGACGATGTAGTTGATGGTATCCCGGTGCTCGCTGAAGATGATCAGCTTCCGGCGATGCCCCTGTGCGTCGAACATCTCGTTTCGGTTCTGCAGGAGGCCCGACAGCTCCTCCCACTTCTTGTCTGTTCCCGACGACCGGACCTGCTTGGCCTCGGCTTCGAGGCCCTTCAGTGTGCTGATTTCGGCCTCGAGCTCGGCAATCGTGCGCGCGGCCGACGCCTGTTCGACTATGGTGTCTTCGGTCTTCTCGACCTCGGAATCCGGCGCTTCCTCCAAGTCGGCAATGTCGTCCTCGCTCATTTCGGGCGCACCCGCTGGGTCTTCGAGGAGAACGTCTACCGCCCGGCGCTGCATCTTCTCCTCGCGCAACCGCTTCTCGAGCCGTTCGACTCGCCGTTTCAGGGACTGGTGTATCGCCTCCGGTGACGACGCCAGCCTGCGCTGCAATATGGTTAGCGCAAACCCGACCCGGTTCCCGCGTCGCCCCTCGCCCGCGGCGATGAGCCGGTCGGCCCGGTTCATTTCGTTCTGCACGTACTGGGTGACGTGCGCGTACAGCGCGTCTTCGGCCTGCGACAGGTCATACTTCACAGTGTAGGCGAACCGCTCGGGGAACAGCGGCGTGCCGTCGAACCTCACTAGCTGCTCCTTTACCAGGCGGCGCATCAGGTCGCGTGTGCCGACCGCGTGCACCCCATCGCGGAATCGGCCCTCGAATCGATCTGCATCGAGCAGGGCCATGAACAACTGGAAGTCCTCTTCCTTCCCGCTGTGCGGCGTGGCAGTCAGAAACAGCAGGTGACGCGTTCGTTCGGGCGAACCGAGTAGGCGTCCGAGCTTGTAGCGAAGGGTCTCCTTGATCTCGGAGCCGAAGAAATGCGCCGACATCTTGTGGGCTTCGTCTATGACCACGAGGTCCCACTCGGTCTGGCCGAGCATAGCCTGGATGTGTTCGTTCCGACTCATGTGGTCAAGCCGGCTAATTACCATCGACTTCTCTTTGTAGGGATTGCCTGTGGCAGAATCTTCAATCGCCTGGCCTGAGATGATGTCGAACTGCAGACTGAACCGCTGCAGCATTTCGTCCTGCCACTGCGTGGCGAGGTTGCCGGGACAGCAAATCAGGCAGCGCTTCAGGTCCCCGCGCACTACGAGTTCACGCATCAACAGTCCCGCCATGATGGTCTTGCCCGAACCGGGGTCGTCCGCGAGCAGGAAACGGAGAGGCTGGCGCGGCAGCATTTCTTCGTACACGGCCGTTATTTGATGTGGAAGCGGCTCGACCGAGGACGTGTGGACGGCCATCAACGGGTCGAACAGGTGCGCCAGCCGAATGCGGTAGGCCTCGGAAACTAGACGCAGCAGCGCACCGTCGCAATCGAAACTCCACGCACGTCCCGGCTCGACGACCTCCAGCCTCGGTTCATTGTTACGGTATAGCAGTTCACTGCCAAGCGTGCCGGACTGGTCCTTGTACGTCAGCTCGACGACACTCGCACCATGCCACTTCACGTCCACGATCGACACGGTCTGGCCGGCAATAATACCTCCGACCAGCGCCCCGCGCCGCAAATCCTCTAGGCGAGCCATAGTAGGGAATTCGAACGGAGAGGCGCGGCTTGGCCGCATCTCCGCGTGGCGATTGACAACTGCCCCGAAGAGGAAGCGGAGGCTCGGTCTATCACGCTGGAGGTTAGCCGGGAAACGGCCCGGGGTCAAGCCCGCGCGTTGCGCGGGAAATCACAAGCCCCAAATCCCAAAGCGAGTTGCGAATGGCTATTCGCGAGGGGGCGGCGGGAGGCGGAGGACGGAGGAACGAGGATGGAAGAACGAAGACCTTTGGCGGAGGGCGGGCAGGCGAAGTCAGATGTCAGAAGCTAGAGGCTAGAAGTCAGATGTGGCAGACGGGCAGAGGGGGACGGAAGAAGGACGAAGGAAGAGCGAAGACCGAAGCGGGGAGCGGATAGCGGAAAGCGGTCAGCGGGTTACGAGCGGCGGACGGTCAGCGGTTGCGGTGCTGGCGGGCCGGGCGGGAAATCAGCCTTCGAAGGGTTCGATGTGGAGTCGGTCGAGGAGCGCGTTGACGCGCTCGAAGGCGTCCCGGGCTATCTGAGCCGGTTCGTCGGCACCGGATGACTTGACTTGCGCGGCCCACACCGGGCCGATGGTGTCGATAGCACGGAACTTGCTCCTGATTTTGGCCAATCCCTCAACGACAAGCGCGCTGTGAATGGCCGGCGCGAGTTCGGCCCTGAGCGCCTCGATTCCGCCCGGGTAGTGCCGCACGAGCCAGTAGATGTCGTAGGCGTCCTTTGCGTTCTTTCGGTCCCAGAGTGCCATGCCTTTCATCACCAGGAATGGAACCGGCCCGGCGATTCTGATTTTGACTTCGTTCCGCGCGCCATCCGGCATCGTACCCGATAGCCGCACTGCGACCGTGTGGTCGAAGACGAGGTCGCAGCCCCGAGCCTTGCGCGCCCGCAGGTCCTGAACCGGCTGGGTGCGGTGCGAGTCGCCGGTGCCGCCGTACTCCCCGGCAAGGAGGTCTACTTCGACTCTGACCGGTTCGCCGCCTTCGAGCGGCACGGTGCGGAGGAAGCGGAACGGCTGGTCGCCCTGTTCGTATCCGTGCCGGGCCAGGGCATCGCGGATGGTGCGATACGCGTCGTCGCCGATGCGGTTTGTGTCCACGGCAAGGTCTATGTCCAGGCTGCCGGTGTGCTGGTCCGCGCTTTCCGGGGCGAGCAGGGGCGGGACCCAGCCGCCGACCAGGGCAATCCGGTCGCGGTACTCACCGAGGATGGTGAATACCTCGACCATCACCGTCCGGCAGGCTGCTACTTCGCGCTTTGGGTACTCTGCCGCCATCGGGGCCTCAGTTTCTGCTCAAGGAGGAAATTCGCCGCTTCTTCCCCGCGTGCTTTGTAGCTCTTTAGGTCGAGGAAGAGCTGTACGTCGGACACTACCCTGCCGGCCGGGGCGGGTGGACCGTCGGTGGCGCGGGCTTCGACGCCGACGTCCCGAGCGCCGTAGAACACGCCTTCGTCGTAAGGTTCAAGCACCATGAGGTTCGGTCCGGTCTCTACCGGCTTGAGCCCAAGCGCCGACCGGAGTTCGCCCTGGTCTCCCGTCACGTAGGCAAACACCGTGTCGTAGCGCAGCATCGGCGCGACCATGGCGGCGCCCGAGGTGAGCGTGAACGCGTAGGTGACGTTGTTGCTGCGGCAGTACTCCGCCAGTCGCCGCTCGAGAGTCCGAGTATCGTCGAACGAGTAGTAGCCGGTGGGGGTGTTTGTGGTGTAGGAGTAGTTCGCCGCCCACTCAAGGAGCAGTTCCTCAGGCTTTGCCAGCCGGAAGCGCCGACCCGGGCCTCTGCCGAACTCGTTGACGAACTCGGCACCAAGCAGCATGGTCTTGACGTTGAACGCCTGACCCAGGCTTACATTGGCCTCGGTAGCCAGGTCTTTCACGCGCCATTCGCGGTCAGGTTCGGACAGCACAACGCGAACGCACCGGCTGGCCTTAGGGCCGAACAGTGATTTGAGTCCCCGGCCGGTACGAAACAGGTTCGGCTTGCCCTCGACACTCAGGTACACGCCGTCGAACGCGAGCAGGCAGTTGCCGCACAGGTCTATGAATCCGATGCCTTCTTCCCGGCACACGCGCCGGGTCGATTCTGCGACGTAGGGAGCGGTGAACACGCCGTAGGAAAGAGGCGTTGAGCCAATGAGCGCTCGGAGTTGGCCGGCGGCGAGCCGGGCGATGCGCGGCTCGCCCGAGGACTTGGCTTCGAACACGAGAATGAATTGTCCACCAGTCGGGGTCGCAACCTGAGCGACGACGTCGGCTCGACCGCGCTGCGCGTCCTGCGTGCCCACGCCGACTTGGCGCGTGAGCGACAGGACTTGCAGTTTGGGCTGGAGGTCCAGAAGTTCCCGGATTGCTGCCTCTAGCTTGGCCTCGACATCGGTTCCTGACATGACTTTCATGGTATGTACCTATTTCGACAGACGCTGAAAGTCTACCACGCGGTGAACCGCTGTCAACCGTTTACTAATAGCACATCCTTCAACGGATGTTGAAACATAGCAGTCTAGTGAAACACCATGGCGCGTCAGACGCGATCGCAAGACGGCAGAAGCGGTGAGTCTCATAAGTTCATAGTAAACGGGTGTTTACATACCCTGTCAGGAGTAGGTTGAGGTAAAGGAGCTTGTGTGAATACTAGACTCGCGGGGTCATCACCGGTCGTCTTGGAGGGCGGAGCTGGCCGTGATGATCGTTGAGTGTATCGGTCGGTGTCTACTTCGGTCGGGTGAGTGTCGGCAGGCTTCGCCCGGCAGTCTCCTCTACATAGCCAGGGCCGGTTCCGCCTCTTGCGCCAGCACCTTCCGGGTCAGCTTCATCAGGTTGTGCGCTATCGCTGCCCATTTGAACTCAATCTTCACTCCCAGGATGCCACGTAGCAGAAACTGCACCAGTCGGTTGACTACCTTCAGTTGCCCGATGGTCGGCTCAACCAGGCATTTCCGCTTCGCGTAGATAGCGCGGCCTTCTTTCGTAGCCAGCTTGGCTCGCATCCGCAGCCGTTCTTCTTCGTAGTCGTCACGATCAATCGTGCGCCCGGCCTTGGTCCTCACTTTGGTACACTGGTCCCGCTGCGGACAGACAAGGCAGACTCCACGTGGCGCGCGATATACCGTCGTCTCGTGGCCACCGTACCTGGTTTTGACTCGTTTCCTCGTCTTGGGCCTCAATACCTGTCCGGCCGGGCAGATGTAGCAGTCTTGCTCTTTGTCGTATCGAAACGCCGTCTTACCGTATAGGTCAGGATGGTTGCGCTTGTCCTTACCGATGTTC
>JAPLUO010000035.1 GCA_026397595.1 Caldifarciminota bacterium | reverse complement strand
CGCTTGTCAAGGTGGCAGCTCTTCCCTGTGGCAGCTCTTCCCCAAACCCGATATTGAACCACAGAGCGCACAGAGTTCACCGAGGGTACGGGCCGGATTCCTGGCTTCACCCCCTCTGCGTTCTCTGTGGTCTCTGTGGTTGCGTCAATGTCGGTTCCAGGGTGCGAGTCGTAGGCCGTCGGCTGTCACCACTCGACCCCTCGATTCCTTGACCCCTCGACTCCTCTCCTCGCCGCTCTTGACACTATGCGGCAACTCTCCTATAGTCTGGTGATGATTCCGCGCGTCTACGTCGACACGTCGGTGATTGGCGGATGCTTGGATGAGGAGTTCGGCCGATACTCCGAAGGTCTCCGCCGGAACTTTGCGACAGGTCGCTTCCGGGCTGTGATTTCCGATGTTACCCAGGCAGAACTACTGAGCGCACGCCCCGAAGTGCGGGCACTGATGGAACTGCCGGGTCTTGCCGACGCCGAGATTGTTCAATTGGATGATGAAGCCCTTGCGCTTGCGGGCGCCTATATCCGAGACGGCGCGGTCAGCGAAGCTCACCGCGTGGACGCGCGCCACATCGCGGTGGCGACCGTGCAGCGCGTGGATGTGCTTGTGAGCTGGAACTTCAAGCACATTGTGAAGCTCAGCCGGATTCGAGCATACAATGCCGTTAACCTAAAGCTCGGTTATCCGGAACTGGAGATTAGGTCTCCGCTGGAGGTGTTGATTGAAGAGAAGTAGGGCCTTCGATGCCGTTGAGATGATGCGGACAATCCGCGATGAGATGGGTCGAGAAATCGCCGGAATGACTCCCCCGCAGGAAATCGCGTACATCCGAAAAAGGGCGTGCCTTCTTCTAAGGAGAAGGAGTCTCGCGCATTTGCATCGGACGAGCCGCGGGGCGAGTTCAGGTCGCCGACGCGCTGCGCCAGCATCGCGACAAGCACGCGTCTCTTGAGCTTCAGCACGCAGTTTGGGGCCGTAGGCTGTGAGCCGTAGGCTGTCGGCCGTCACCACTCGACCCCTCGATTCCTTAGCCCCTCGACTCCTCTGTCGGGTGCTCCCTTTCCTCGCACTCGACCACTGGACCACTAGACCACTAGTCCACTCTCTTCCGCTTGACTTCCGTCCCGGCCCGGATATGTTATTGACGATGAACGGGGCGCCCATTCGGCCTTGACCGCATGGAGTTGAATACTGTGTCCCAGAAATCCCCCGTCACCAAGGTCGCAACCGCAAGATGGGAGCGAGAGATGACAACGAAGAAGAATCGTACAATCGGGATGCTGACGGTTTGTCTGGCGGTCGCTGGGTGCATCGGGACCGCGTCGGCGGATTGGGTCACGACCACCGTGCCCGCGGCGAACTTGCCCTTTGCCGTTGCGGTGAACCCGGTCACCAATAGAATCTACATCGCGAACGCGAACAGCCGCAACGTGACGGTGATCGACGGCGCGACCAACGCCACGACCACGGTGCCTACGGGCACAACGCCCGCTGCCGTTGCGGTGAACCCGGTCACTAACAGAATCTACGTCACCAACTCCAACGCCAATTCGGTGACGGTTATCGAGGGCGCGACTAATGACACGACCACGGTGCCCGCTGGTTTACGTCCATGGGCCGTGGCGGTGAACCCGGTCACGAACAGAGTCTACGTCGCCAACTACGACGGCAATTCGGTGACGGTCATCGACGGCGCGACCAACGACACGACCACGGTCGCCGCAGGCACAACGCCCTATGCCGTGGCGGTGAACCCGGTTACCAACAAGATCTACGTAGCGAACGTGGCCGACGCGACCGTGACTGTGATTGACGGCGCGACGAATGCCACGACCACGGTGGCCGCAGGCACAAACCCCTATTCCGTTGCGGTGAACCCGGTCACCAACAAGATCTACGTAGCGAACCAGAGCAGCCACAACGTAACTGTGATTGACGGCGCCACCAACGTCACGACCACGGTCGCCGCAGGCTGGAACCCCTCTGCCGTGGCGGTGAACCCGGTCACCAACAAGATCTACGTAGCGAACAAGGGTCACAGCGTAACTGTGATTGACGGCGCCACCAACGACACGACCACGGTGGGCGCAGGCACAAACCCCTATGCCGTAGCGGTGAATTCGGCCACGAACAAGGTCTATGTGGTCAACTACAGCAGCAATGACGTGACGGTTATTGACGGAGCGACCAACGACACCACCACCGTGCCAACAGGCTTGTCGCCTTGGCACGTGGCGGTGAACCCGGTCACCAACAAGATCTACGTAGCGAACCAGAACAGCCGCAACGTGACGGTGATCGATGGGACGACCAATGCCACCGTACACTCAAGCGCGGGTTCGTCCCCGGTGGACGTCGCGATAAACCCGGTCACGGGCAAAGCGTATGTCGCCAACTACGGCGATAACACGGTAACCGTTGTTGACGGTCTGACCAATGATACGATGACGGTGGCGGTTGGTGACGAGCCCTATGCTCTGGGCGTGAACCCGGTGACGAACAAGGTCTATGTCGCGAACTGGGCCGGCGGCAACGTAACGGTCATCGACGGCGCGACTAACGACACTGTAACGGTGATGGCAGGGGACGGGCCCTGCACGGCGGCGGTGAACCTGGTCACCGAAAAGATATACGTAGCCAACCACAACAGCAACAGCGTGACGGTCATCGACGGCGCCACCAACGATACAACCACCGTGCCCGTGGGTCTGGGCCCTATCGCCGTGGCAGTGAACCCGGTCACCAACCGTGTCTACGTCGCGAACAATGACAGCCACGACGTGACCGTGATTGACGGCGAGACCAATGATACGACCTTGGTGGCCGCAGGTACGACCCCCCGCGCCGTGGCGGTGAATTCGGCCACGAACAAGGTCTACGTCGTCAACTACGGCAGTAATAACGTGACGGTTATTGACGGCGAGACCAACAATGCCGTTACCGTGACAGCGGGCGTGCAGCCTCTCGCGGTAACTGTAGACCCGGTCACGAACAAGGTCTACGTTGCCAACGAAGGAAGCAACGACGTAACCGTGATTGACGGCGCGACCGACTCGGCAATCCAAGTGGCCGTCAGCTCCTATCCCGTAGCGATTGCTGCGAATCCGGTTATGGGCAAAGTCTACCTCTCCTGCTATAACTCGAACCGCTTCGAAGTCATCACGGAAGCGCCATGGAACGATACGAAGGTGCGCGCGGCATTCGACCCGCTGCCGGGTGACACGACGACGTTGGCCCGCCCGCTCCTGACCGGCAAAGGGGTGAACCGCTGGACACCCGACCGGACCGCAATGATGGGCGTGGGCAACCGGGTGAATACTGCTCAAGCGGCATGGGACTGGGCGAACGTCACCTCCGGCGCAGGGACCGATTCCATCGCGTGGACTTACACCTGGGGCACGGACTCGCTGATAATGGGCGAGAACTGGGTCTGCGCGGTGCCGCTCGAGGACCAGGCGGCGACCACGAATAACCTTGGCCGCGGCTCGGCATTTGCGGGTAACCTTGAGGTGTACCCGCTGTACCGGATTGAACCCTACAGCGCGGGCGACGTCGGCGCGACACGGATACTCGCACCGACCGGCACGATAGACTCCGGCCAATCGGTTGTTCCCGCCTGTTCAGTCTACAACTATGGCAGCCGGAACGTGTCATACAGCGTGCGTCTAAGGGTTGACCCGTTCTACACCGGCACGGCCATGGTGGCGAACCATGCGCCCGGCACCAGCGCCTACGCAACGTTCCCGGCGTACTCGGATTGGCCGCGCGGGACGTTCAGCGTCACCTGTTCGACCGAACTGGTAGGAGACGGGACGCCCGCCAACGACAAGACCACCGGCGGCGTGACGGTCGACGTCCACGACGTGGGCGTCTCCACGCTCCTGGCGCCGACCGGCACCGTGGATTCGGCAACGGTGGTGACTCCGGCGTGCACTGTAGCCAACTACGGCAGCGTTGCCGAGAGCTACAGTATCCGGATGGGAATCGGTACCTTCTACGACGACACCGCGAGAATCGCGAATCTGGCAGCCGGGACGAGAGTCGGCGTGACGTTCTCGGCGTTGACCGCCCACAGGATTGCCAAGGTCGTGAGTCAGACACCCGGGACCAGAGTCGGGGCGACGTTTCCGGCGTTGACAGCCTTCAACGATGTGGCGCGGCTCACCGACCAGCCGCCCGGCGGCAGGACGTACGTGACGTTCCCAACGTGGACCGCAAACCAGGTCGGCGGGCCGTACGCCGTGACGTGCTCGACCGAGTTGGCGGGTGATGCGCAACCGGCAAACGACCGGCAATCCGGCACGGTGATGGTCGCGCGGCAGGTGCGCGACGTCGGCGTCCTGCAGATAATCCAGCCCGTCGATACGGTGGACACCGGCGCGATAGTGGTGCCGACCGCAGTGGTGCGGAACTTCGGGGAGTTGGAAGAGACCTTCCCGGTGCGGTTCACCATCGGCAGCTTCTACACGTCGGACACGTCGGTGACAGTCGGTTCGTGCGCGACTGACACCGTGACTTTCCGGGAGTGGGTGGTCCGCGAAGTCGGCACGTACGCGGTCCGGTGTTCGACCATGCTGAATGGCGACCAGAACGACACGAACGACCTTGCTGTAGACACAGTCGTGGTGCCCTCGTCCGGCATCCAGCAGTCCGAGAGCACCGTGCCGCTGGCGTTCGCCCTGTACCAGTCTCGCCCGAACCCGCTGGCCCGGGGTACAACCGTCCGCTATGCCTTGCCGCGCCCGGCGCCGGTCGATGTGCGTGTCTACGACGCTGCGGGTACGCTCGTGCGGCTGCTGGTGGCTGGAGATCAAGCGGCAGGCTATCGGCACGCGTATTGGAACGGGTGCGACGACCGAGGTCGCCGTGTTGCGCCTGGCGTGTACTACTGCCGGTTCCGGGCCGGCGAGTTCCGCGCCGCGCAGAAGCTCGTGTTGCAGCGCTAGCGGTTAGCTGGGACTGCTTTTCGGTCGGGCTTGACATTGAGCCTTGCGTATGCTTGAAATGTGCCGATTGAAGACGCCCCCAGTGCGCCGAATTCGGGGAGCATAACAAAAGATTCCTGAGGCTCGGAACGCGCGTCAAGGCTGCGGCCACTGGGCCGACGGCTTACGGCTTACAGCTTGCGGCTCCGACTGAGGGATTCCGGTACAAACAGTAATTCCGGGGACATAATAAAAGATTATCCATCAGGGTCGGCCTGCTTGTGCTTCCAAGGTCCGTGCGGGCCAGGCTTCTGTGGTTTGAGGCCGCGTCCCGTCGCTTGTTCGAGACGTACGATGAACTGGTCGTCTCCCAGAGGCCGGCCGGTGCGGTTGTGCCGACGTAACGCTCTCAGTTCTGCCGCGCTTGGCTCCTGCTTAAGATACTCGCGCCAGTCGGCTACCCGCTCGAAAGGAGAGGGACACTTCCCCAATTTCTAGTCTGAAGCGCGTCAAGCCTGCGGTCACCGGGCCGACCGCTTACGGCTTACGGCTTGCGGCCTTCGTTCATCGGATGAACTTCTGTGCCCGCAGTGAGTCTTCAGTCCAACAGATATGGTCGAGCAAGTCCTTGAGCAGCGACGGATTCCGGTAGGTTTCGTCGCCGGCGTGAAAGTGAATCGCGACGACGTCAAAGGGCCGGTCCAGCTTCGGATTCCGGTAGCAGATGCGCGAACCGCTTGAGCCGATGCGACTCCAGTTCGGGTCGCGGTCGAGCAATCGGAGCATCTCCCGCTTGCTCGTATTCTTGAGCTGGAGCCATGCCTGATGCGACCACTTCTTGCGGGGAAACGGTTCCACTGCCGGGTTAGGCCGGAAGCAGACAGAGACCTTCCAGCGCGGCAGGCCTGAAGGTCTCGGCTACGTATTCGGCCCGGCGCGATGGCCGGCGGATGACCTTCAGGTACGGGCCATCTTCGGTGAGGACGACCCCGGCGGCCCGGCGCGCCTCGAAGATGGCGCAGGCAGCGGCACAGGCGTGCTCGAATGCTTCCTCGCGCGTCGCGCCTTCCTCATACACGCCACCCACGCCCGGGCAATGTGCGACGTACCCGGACTCGGCCTTGCGGACCAGCACCGCGAACCGGTACCCGAGAATCTCGTGATGGCGCTTGGAATCTGTCCTCTTTGACATGCTCCTCATACTACCATATCTTCCGGCAACGTCAAGCCGCCGAAGCGGCCGACCGCTTCGGGCTCCCCGGGGCATCCCTGTTCCGCAACGCTCACCGACACATAGTCTGGGGAACACAATAGAATATTCCTGAGGCCCGGAACGCGCGTCAAGGCTGCGGCCGGGCTGGCCGACGGCTAACGGCTCACAGCTTGCGGCTTCCGACTGGGGACTCCGGCACAAGCCCGAGGGCAGACGGCTGACAGCCGACGGCTAGCGGCTTACGGCTTTCGGCCCCTGACCAAGCGGATAGCGTCCCTACATTACGGCGCGGGTGCGGGGACGCTGAAGACGTCGGTGCGGATTGCGGCGAGGACGTCGGGCCTAAGGCCGCGGGACTGCCACTTCTCCAACAGCACCTGGGCTTCTTTCGCCAGCGTCGGGCCTGAGATGGTCCGGCCGTGCGAGAGGCGGAAGAGTTGCCGGGCAAAGTCGAGGTAGAAGACGATGTACATCGTGTCGATGCCGCTTGCGTCCAGCACCTGCTTCGTCTCCGTTTCCATCGTGCACAGGGCAACCATCGAAGCCTGGTAGCGTTCGGTCATATCGGCATAGATGCGGGCAGTGGTCTGCGCCGCTATCTCGGGCGAGTACTTCGCCTTCCAACGTGAGATTCGGCGTGTTACGTCGGACATGACAAGACTCCTTTCCGGCCTCAGGGCCGGGGTTTTCGTCGTTCGGACTTTGGAGGTCGTGGAGCCGGTAGCCGGCCCGCGTGGCCTTCAACGGTATTAGGCCATTCTCAAGGGCAATACGTAACATGGAATCTCACAACGCGCATCGGGCGCGCAAGTCAAAGGTCAAAAGGCAAGAGCCAAAGGTCAAAACACCAGGGCAGGCGGAAACTGATGCGGACCCGGCGGCCGGCGGCCCGAGACCTGAGCCGGCACTTGCACCGGCAATAGGGGGGTCACTCCGGGAGTGACTCTGGCATTCAATGCCGAATACAACACGGCCATCAATGTGGCCGTCAATCAAGGACTTAGCTCGCCTGTCAGTCGCGCGGCGAACGCGGGCTTCAACAAGGCATCCAATTCCGCCTTCAGCGCGGCAGTCAACTGCGCGGCGAGCCCGCACTTCAACGTCGTTGTCAGTGCATGATTGAGTTCGGCCGTGAGCGCCCCATTCACTCGCGCGTTCAGCCGCGAACTGAATGCGGCGACGACTTGCGTCCTCAATGTGGCAGCGAATGCTGGGTTCAGGATGGCACCGAACCGCGCAGTTCTGGTGCGACTGCCTTGACCCGTAGCCGTTCTTGTACGCAAGCTCTGTCAGTACCGCATTATGCCGATTGGAGAACCGTATTCTTTCGGAAAAGCGGCAGCTCCGCTGCCGCAGTCCAAGGTGCTGACCGCCACCAATATGTAGTAGTGCGGCGGTCCCGGACCACAATTCTGCCGGGGAGTTGGCGGCCCACAGGCTGCCTGGGGGGTAGCAATCGAGTAAGGAAAAGGCTAAGGTTCAGGTTAAGGTTCAGACGGAGGTTCGAACTGAGCTTAGACGCGAGCGACGACGCGGTGGGCTTCCTGAACGGCTCTGCGAACAGCGCGCG
>JAPLUO010000022.1 GCA_026397595.1 Caldifarciminota bacterium | reverse complement strand
CGACGCGATGGCGCGCGGCGTAATCGACCCGCTGATTGAGGGTGCAGCCCTGCCGCTTTCGAAGCTGGATCAGTACCGGTGGTACGTGTCCGAGCTTTGTCGCCTGATGCGGACGAAGTCCGGGCCTGACCTAGCGTACTGCATGGAGTTGCTGTTTGCGAAGTGGATCGGTTTCGGGCTGGAGGCGAATACGGCAGTGTTCCTTGCCGGTGAGCTGTTTGACAGGCTTGGCGGAGAAGACGCCAAACCTGCAAGTCCGAAGTCCGAAGGACGAATGACGATTGAAACTCGAAGTCCGAATGCCTCATGCGAAGCAACATTGGGCGATGGACGTAGAACGAGCAACGAGGAACCGATCGGGGGAGGCGAGTCATGAGCAAAGTCCTGAGGCAGTTGCCCGAGCAGTCGGTGCGGTCGGTCCTGAAGGGCTGCCGTAAGTATGAGCGGACACTGGTCAATGGCCAGAATCCGCGGCGGTCGGACGGGAACGTGCGAGCCCAGTTCGACCGGTTCAGTGCAGCCATGGAAGAGGAGGCAGTACTGACTACCCGGGTGCGGCAGGTTCTCTGCCGGAACGGCATCCTGTCCTGCCGGTTCATGCCGTACTTTAACTTCGCAATGCACGTGGCCAAGCTGGTGCGGTCGGACCTGGGTGAGAGGTTGCCGATATACGTCGCGGTGGCAATCGGCCGCTGGACCGCGCGGGGGCAGCAGATGGCCGTACTCGAGCAGATACGGTCGGATGTGTTCAACATCGGGCCGGTTGACCCGCCGGGCGGGCCAGATGTATAATCTAGTGGTGCGGGGTTGGGACCGAAAGCGGGGGCGAGCACCAGATGTCGGTCTGGGTTCGCAAACGACCTGCCTGTGCTTGAGCGCGACAGGGAGGTGTATATGGAGGACAAGGAACTGGTTGCGCGGATATTGCGCAACGAAGACCGGAACGGCTGTATAGCCGTGATCGTGGAAAGGTATCAGCACATGCTGCTGACGGTGGCTGCGCGAATGCTCCGGAGCCGCACGTCAGCCGAGGACGTGGTGCAGGATACCTGGGTCGTCGCTCTCCGCCGCCTGCCCCGGTATGACCCGGAGCGGGGACTTCTCTCAACGTGGCTCTGCAGTATCACAATTGGGCTGTGCTGGCACCTGTGGCGCACGCAGAAGCGCGTGGCCCGGGGCGAGGACTGCGAGCGGCGCTGCTGCCTTGATGAAAGCCCGGGCCCGGAGGAGCGGCACGAACTCCTGGTATGGCATGAGCGGCTGTGGGCCGTGCTCAACAAGCTGACAAGGTTCCGGCAGGCGCTGCTCGTTCTGCGGCTTGAGGAAGGCTGGTCCTACAAGCAGCTTGCGGCGGCCTTCGGGTGTACCGAGCGGCACGCGGAGTACGAGACCGGGAAAGCGCTGGCTGAAGCTAAGAAGCTCGGCGGGGAGTTGCGACTGAATCACTGGAGGTGCGATGGAGCCCTTTGAGGACTTCGGAGAATGCACGGCAGAGGAACTCGACCTCTTCGGCGAGTTCACGGAAGGCCTTACTCGCGGCGAGAAGCCGGACGTCGAGGAGTGTCTGGCCCGGCTGAAAGACGGGTCAAAGGAGCGGCTTAGAACGTCGCTCGACAACGAGGTCTGGTTCCACGGGCTGGTGCAGGACTTCAAGCGGGAGTGCCCCGGGAAGACGTTCTGGGACGTAGTCGGGCTAGGTAGAGGCGGAAGTCAAAATGCAGAAGGCAAAGTGCAAGGGTCAAAATGACGGACACCGAATACCGCAAACCGGAAGCTGGGGACTGGGAACGCGCGCGAGGCTTGGGCGGTTTGGGGCTTTTGCCCGCGAACGGGAATCATTGGGTGAGAAACACAGTCGCTCTTTGACAATTCGGAGATAGGTCTGTCACCCCGAGCGTAGTCGAGGGGTTTCTCAGACGAGATTCCTCCACTTCGGTCGGAATGACAGAGACCGGACCGGGCCGGGAGCGGCAGCCGACCCCGGCTTGGTCGTGCGGCAACGATAGTCACACCGCAGAGAGGAGGTGAGAACCATGCCGATCGACCCAGTGAAGCGCATTGCCAAGTGGAACGCCAAGTACAACACCGAGCGTATCAAGGCGATGCTCGACGATTTGCGACCGAACATG
>JAPLUO010000143.1 GCA_026397595.1 Caldifarciminota bacterium | reverse complement strand
TACAACGTCTCTTCGAGTTGGACATTGCCGTCATCGTCCATCACCACGACCGTCGAGTACTTCTTGTGCAGATCTAGCCCTACGTGTAGCATTTGTTACCTCCTGTTTGAGTTTGAAGGGCATGTGCATCTCCATTATACCTTCAAACCTGCAGGAGGCTCTTCATAAGTATCTTCCCTATTTCCTGCGTATCAGGCGAGAATCCGGGGCCTGTAACCGGATTGGGCGCACGCCGAGGCATTTCAGATTGCAGATTGGGCGCAGCGGACGGCGGATGACTCAGCGGCGGGTTCTGCGGCGGGGTCGGTCGCGCGCGATGAAGCCTGAGTTCGAATTGGTCTGACCGGACCGGCCGTCGTCGGTGATGAAGCCAATGCGCTTCTTCTTCGGCTCCGGCGGCTGCATGAGCCGGCGGATGGCGTCGAAGACGACTTTGAACTGGACGTCGTACTTCTTCTCCAGGTCGTCCAGTCGCCGGGCAAGACCGGCGTTCTCCGTCAGCAGCCGGCGCAGGCGCACGAAGGCTCGCATTATCTCAACGTTGACCTGCGCTGCACGCTTGCTTCGCAGTACGCCTGAGAGCATGGCCACACCCTGCTCGGTGAAAGCATACGGCGGATGGCGTCGGGCCGCCCCGGGAACTTGAGATGCCAAATTGGCACCTCAAGTTGTCGAACTCCTGCGGGGTGAGCTGGAACATGAAGTCTTCCGGGAATCGGTACGCGTTGCGCTTCACGGCCCGAAACAGCGCGCCGGTTTCAACCTCGTAGGGCGCCGCCAAGTCGGCATCGAGCATCACCCTGTGTCCGCGGACCTGCAGAATCGCCTGTTCGATGCGTCGTAGCGTAGCCGGGAGAGTCTGTTGCTGGTCAATTGGCTGCTGCATGTCTGCGTGAGGCTAGAAGCAAAACGCGGGAAGTCAAGCGCGGGAGAATTCGTAGCCGGTAACCGGATTGGGCGGGGCCGCACGAGCGGCAGCCGCAAACCTCAAGCTTCAAGCCACAGGCATCAGGGCCGGAGCAGCGCAGCGCGCATACGCGCGAGTTGCCAGAGTGAGAGACCCTTCGACTCGTCTGACTCCCTCAGAGCTTGCCCTGAGCAACCGAAGATTCTTCGCTGCGCTCAGAATGACAGAGGAGGCGAAGGGGCGACGCTTCGCGTCGGTTTGCAGTTGGCAGTGAGAGGAGCGACACGGGGCAGGGACGAAGTCAGAAGCTAGAAGCGAAAGGCTAGATGTCAGAAGTGCAATGTCGGAGGGCATGCGCGGCGGAGCGCGCTGGCTCAGGAGCGGTGACCGCAGTTGAGAACCTACAGGTCCTCTGGCGTGAGCCCGCTGTGCTTGGCGATTCGGGCCAGCATCCGCGGGCCGATTTCATCATGTTCGTGGAAGGCAAACACGAGGTCCGGCCAGCCCGGACGGCTGAGGACCCGATGGGATGTTCCTGACTGCCGCTTGATGGCCCACCCGATTCGGAGCAGCGCAGCCAGGACTCGATTGGCCTTGGCAGAAGGCCAACTGCTCATGCGGGCACGGCGAACACTTCCCGGAGTACCGGGATATCCTCGCCGTGTTC
The DNA here is from genome assembly GCA_026397595.1 of Caldifarciminota bacterium. Lineage (GTDB taxonomy): Bacteria > Hydrothermota > Tepidihabitantia > Tepidihabitantales > Tepidihabitantaceae > UBA2258. Next base: position 826 of record JAPLUO010000143.1, on the reverse strand, counting down.
GATTCGGTCGGCGAGAGCGCGCAGAGCCAGTGCCTTGACGTTGGCAATGGCCGCGGCACGGGTCGGGCCGTAGGCCATGACGCCGGGCAGGTCCGGGACTTCTGCCAGCCAGCGCCCGTCGGTTTCTCGCTCTAACTCAATCTTCATTCAAGCTCCAGTCTCTCGTCGGCGCGCACCGGGATGAGGTTGTTCTCCACGGAGTAGTTTTACCCCGTTCCGGCCGGATGTCAAGCCGGCGCGCTATGCGCGAGTTACCAGTTTCCAGTGACCAGTGTCCAGTTCCGAGTTGCGGGACACGAGAGGAGGATAGAGAAGGCCGTGCCGAATTCAAAGTGTGAAAGGCAAAACGGGGGCGGCGGTCAGGAGAAACCGGGAATGCCGAACAGGGTCAGGACAATCTCAGCAAGGAAGTCACGGGCGAGGCCTTTGGATTCGAATTCGTCGAGGATTCCCGATACGGCACGGTTGAGGGACGGGCCGGAAAAGCTGCGGCAGTAGCGGTCGACCCGGTAGGCGAAGGCGTTGTATCGGATGAACTCTCGTCCCGGGATTCCTTTCGCCTTGAGCAGCGTGCTTACCCGAGCGCTGATTTCGCGGTTGCGGGCAAGCCCGGCTTCGTAGTCGGCTGATTGCTGTTCGACCGTCCGGCCGGGGCTGAGCCTGACCTTGTGCTGTTTCAGCGCCTGTTCGTAGGTGCGGGGTTTGCGCCGCTTGCGTCGCGGTTTGCCGATGCTGGTCGTTGTCTTTGGCGCTGCGTAGCCGAGCATCAGGAACCGGCGGTGGCAGTCGCAGAAAAGCTGCTGGAGCAGTTCCGGGTCGAAGCCAT
>JAPLUO010000147.1 GCA_026397595.1 Caldifarciminota bacterium | reverse complement strand
ACCTTAACCTCTGCCTGTGCGTGGCCGCACGCAGACCGGGCCATCTTCCTGCGTATCTGCGAAGACCGGGGCATCGAAGACTACGGCACCCTGCAGAACCTCATCGGCAAGCCCGGCGTCTATCGCCGGCTGATGGAGCGGTTCGAGGACGCGGACAAGCGCTACAACTCCGGGCTCTTCGACTTCCGCAAAGACACCGTCACCCCATCCCTGAAGATTGACGACAAGCTACTGTCCGACATCCTCTCCGAACTCTACCCGCCCAAATCGCCCTACGAGTTCTCGGTCATCGGCATCGAAATCCTCGGCGAGGTCTACGAACAATTCCTCGGCAAGGTCATCCGGCTTACTGCCGGCCATCAGGCCAAGGTCGAAGAGAAACCCGAAGTCAGGAAAGCCGGTGGCGTCCATTACACGCCCCAGTACATCGTCAACTGCATCGTCAAGAACACCATCGGCAAACTGATTGCGGGCAAGACCCCGGCCGAGATTGCCAAGCTCGCCTTCATCGACAAATCATGCGGCTCCGGTTCCTTCGCTATCGGCGGCTACTCGTATCTGCTCGACTACCACCTCGACTGGTACGTCAAGCACGACCCGGCCAAACATCCCAATGAAGTCTTCGCCATCCGTCCCGGCGAATACCTGCTCACCACCGCCGAAAAGAAACGGATACTCCTCAACAACATCTACGGCGTAGACATTGACCCGCAAGCCGTCGAAGTCACCAAACTTAGCCTCCTCCTCAAAGTCCTTGAAGGCGAGAACCGAGAGACAATCAACACCCAGCTCAAGCTCTACCACGAACGCGCCCTGCCCAACCTCGACTCCAACATCAAATGCGGCAACAGCCTGATTGGCCCGGACTTCTACCAGCACCAGCAATCCAGTCTGTTCGACGCTGACATCCGCCGCGTCAATGCCTTCGACTGGCACAAGGCTTTTCCCGAAGTCATGGCCCGGGGCGGCTTCGACGCCGACATCGGCAACCCGCCCTACATCCGCGTCCAGGCGCTCAACGAATGGGCACCGCTCGAAGTCGAGTACTACAAGCAACGCTACCAGTCGGCCAGCAAAGGCAACTACGACATCTACGTCGTCTTCGTCGAGAGAGGCCTGAGCCTCCTCAACAAGAACGGCCTTCTCGGCTTCATCCTGCCCCACAAGTTCTTCAATGCCCAATACCCAATACGGCGAAGCACTGCGCGGCCTTATCGCCAAGGGCAAGCACCTCTCGCACATCGTCCACTTCGGCGACCAGCAGGTCTTCGAGGGCGCAACGACCTACACCTGCCTCATGTTCCTCGCTAAGACCGCAGTGCCACAGGTTCGCTTCACGAAGGTCGATAACCTCGATGACTGGCGACTGACCGACAAGGCAGAGCAGGGCTTGGTTCCATCCGAGAGCGTCAGCGCGTCGGACTGGAACTTTGGCGTGGGAGCAGGCCCCGCGTTGTTGGAAAAGCTGCGGTCGTCGCCGGTCAAGCTGCAGGACGTGACCAGCCGCATCTTCCAAGGCATCAAGACCAGCGCCGACAAGATATACATCGTCGAGGAGAGAAGCCGCAAGAAGGACACGGTCACGGTCTACTCTCCGCAGTTGGAAAAGGAGTTTCGGCTGGAGCCTAACCTTCTGCACCCTCTGGTCAAAGGTGGGGACAGCAAGAGCTACCATCTGTCGCGCACGCGCAGGCTCATTCTCTTCCCTTACGCAAAGCAGCAGCAGTCCGTTGTCCTCATACCCGAAGCCGAGATGGAACGGCGCTATCCGCTCTCTTGGCGCTACCTGATGGCCAACAAGGACTATCTCTGGAACCGAGAGCACGGTAAGATGCGCGGTGCAGGCTGGTACGGCTATGGTAGGTCTCAGGCCTTGGATGTGATGGCCTTGCCCAAGGTATTCACTCCCGACATCGCACCGAGAGCGGCCTATTCTCTTGATGGAACCGGGGAGGCGTTCTTCACCGGCGGAGTGGCCGGCGGCTATGGGCTGCTTGTTCTGCCTGAGCACTCGCGCGAGTACGTCTTGGGTCTGTTGAACAGCAGCCTGCTTGATTGGGTCGTCAAGCAGACGGCCACGCAGATGCGCGGCGGATGGTACAGCTTTGAGGCGCGTTTCATCCGTGACCTTCCTATTAGAGTCTGCGACCTGAACAACAAGGCCGACAAGGCGCGGCATGACAAGATGGTCGAACTAGTGACGCGGATGATGGAACTGAAGAAGCGGCAGGCCCGCGCCCCGAAGAAGCAAAGCCCCAGCGCCCGTCAGCTCCTCGACCAGAAGCTCGCCATCACCGACCAGCAAATCGACGCGAGGGTGTATGAGTTATACGGCCTGACGGAAGAGGAAATCGGAATCGTTGAAGCAGACAAGACATGATGGGCAAGAGTATGGGAGGCGTCCTTCGACCCGCGCCAGGCGTCCCCGGCAAACCATCTTGCGAAGTTAAGGAAAGGACTGAACATGAAAGATAGGACGTTTCTCGCGCGCTCGGCACTCGACGTGGTTCTTGCGCTGAGCCTAGTCGGCATCATTGCCGGATGCTACCCGTACATGTATAGCAGTGCTAGGCGATACTGCACTGTCTTCGTTCGCTGCGACCCCATTCCCGACTCAGCGTACGTGAGACACGCAGGTGTCAACTGGGACTCGAAAGAACAGGCACTGAAGTTCTGGGCCCCAACGGCGAGTTCGTACCCCCGTCTCTGGCAGGATTTGGACTACCTTGTCCTGTCTAAGCAGTCCTACGTTACGGATTCGTTCTACCTCGGGACGATCTTCTTCGACCCCAAGAATGACAAAGATGACTGGAAGGTGTACAACTGGGCAGATGGTTCGTGGCACGAGATGACTGACAGGGTGCAATGGTGGGGGCCCGACGGCAATGGCTACCTTGAGTGCAAGTACCAATTCAAGGAAGAACTCCGCCTCAAACGCGACGTCCGACGGTTGTACTTCACAGTCAATACCGAGCCGAGCGGGTGTCGAGTGTATTCGAACGGCAGACTGATTGGGACCACACCCGCGACGATGAACTATGTGCTGAGCGACTCTGACTATCAGCTGGGCTATCTGCTGCGCGATACGCTTACGGTGGTGTCTGATGGTTACCTTGCGAAATCCACGGTACCCCGATTCCCGTTAACCGATGCAGAACAACGCAGTCGCGAGGACATCCACGAGTACCAGCTCGTAGTCCTTGAGCGAGATCTCCATGCCCCAACCCAGATACTCGTCCAGCCCACGTACGCCCAGCCATCATCCCAGCAGTACGATGCCACCCGTGCACGTGCTTACGAGGCCGCCAAGGCGGAGTACGAGCAGGCCTTGGCATCTTGGGAAGCTGCCATGAGGGATTGCGACAACATCGGCCTCAACTCGCAGGCAATCAACAACGCGGCAACTGGCAGCAACTGGGCAGGATTCCTCGACAACTTGGGGTCGTTGGCCAAACAAGATGCCGCTCGCAAGGTCCAGGTCGCCAAAGAAAGGCTAGAGAGGGCAAAGGCGAAACTGCAGGCGCTTGAATGGAAGTGAACAGAGTTCTCACTGACGCCGACCGTGTCGGCCCGGCGTGACAAGATGGTCGAACTGTGACGCGGATGATGGAACTGAAGAAGCAGCAGGCCCGCGCCCCGAAGAAGCAAAGCCCCGGCGCGAAGCAACTCCTCGACCAGAAGCTCGCCATCACCGACCGGCAGATCGACGCGCTGGTGTACGAGTTGTACGGTCTGACGGAAGAGGAAATCAGGATTGTTGAGGGCGACGATTGAACGACTTGAACTCCTAAGACCTCTTGTGGTTCAGTTGCTTCAGCGCCCCACACGAAAGGAGGAACTGCAATGAAGTCCGTTTTCACATGGGTGACCGCGTTGTGGCTACTGAGTGCTTTGGGGGGGTGCACGTCCGGCGACAAAGCTGAAGTTGCTCGACTGAACCGGCAGTTGGGTCAACAGCAGTTGCAGATAAGCCAGCTGCGGGGTGAGAATGACAGTCTGCGTGCCATTCTGTCATCGCGGGGGACGGTTTTCGCTGGGAACCCGGCCAGCCCCGGGGTCGTCGGTACATCTGAGACACCAGCGGGATCTGTGCAGCCGACTGCCGGGGGTGTACCCGAGTACTTGTCCGGCGAAATCGTCACCGCAAACTGCACGCGAATCCCAGTCGAGATGTTCGGCATTACTCCGGAACAGAACGCCTGGTGGGTAAGCACGGCCGAGGTGACGGGAAGGTACAAGGATCAGTACTCCAAGGTTCGCGTCGCGGAGATTGCTCGGATATGGAACCTCGACAGGCAGAAGTCTAGTCACTTCGGCATTGAGCTGCGTGATGGCAGGTACTACGAACTGACGGACGCATTCATCACAAGCAATGGCCTCATTGAATTCGTGAACACTGATGAAGTGACTCGCCAAAGGACGAACCGGAAGCAATGGCTGAACTCTAACGTGCTGCTCATCTCTTTTGGTGGGACGGTGACCTCGATTAGCTGGTGCCCGAAATGTCAGCGCTACTTCCCTGATATCTACCGATACTGCAACGTGTGCGGCGCGGTACTAAGCGAGAGAAAGACCCCCGACTAGGGTTGGCCGCGCACCACAGCATGAACCGTGACAATCGCGTTCATTCTCCGTACAGAGTGCGGTGCCATACGCAACGGTGCATGATCTCTGTGGGACAGCCGAGCGCGGCTTCTGTACGGCTTCAGTATCCTGAGGATTGGGAGGAACCCCGAGACGGGGAACTTGCGCTTGGATAGCCCGTCTAGCTGTAGAGAGGATGCCGACGTCCTGAGACATGAATTGGCGGCCGGCTGCCGCACCGTGGCGGATGCGGTGGCATGGGCCAATTCGGTAATCGCGGCAGTTGACAAGCCAGACATGTCGGTTACTGAGATAGCGATGGGTTCCTGTTGCGACCGAGTGGATATCATCAAGCTGTTGCAGGATGTCCCGGGCGACAGCAATCCGCGGGCTGTCATCAGACGCGTCTTGGCGGATTTCTATGGCTTCATCATCGCTCACCCCGAGCGAAAGCCCTGGATAGCAGCATACTTGGCGCGAATGGCGGATGAAGGCCAACTACCCGAGGGGTTCGATGTCAGCTTGGGCTGCCATCGTGCCGCCCTTGATCTGGCCGACGAAGGCTTGGCGAATCGCGACAGGGTTCTGGAAGAACTGACCTGCTGCCTTGCGCGCTACGCTGACCCGCACGGGGCCCGACCCCACACAGGAGAGAATTAGGAACAGCCGCGTCGTGAAGGCTATCAAGGCACGGCACGACAAGATGGTCGGTCTGGTCGAGACGATGATGACGGCCGACGGCTTACGGCTTACAGCTTACGGCCTCGGTCGGATGCGGCGACAGAAACACACCAGAGCCGTTAGCCGTGAGCCATAGGCCGACGGCCCTCCCTGGCGCGCTGGTGTATGAGTTGTACGGGCTGACGGAGTAGGAGAACAGGACCGTTGAAGGAGATTCGAGATGATGAACCAAGAAACAAAGGAAGTACCCCTCGACAGGTTTCGCCCAGGTTTACCTTGCGAACCGATCCGGTGAGAGGAGGACCTATATGGCAGAGTACGGCGAATGGAGTCAAAAGCGTGCAACCCTGAGCGACGTGACAGCCAAATCCGAATATGGCGTGAGTCGGGACTTCATTATCGATGGTATTGAGGCCGGCAGGCTTGAGTACCGAGACGGGGCGATTTGGGGAAATCCGTACATCCGACTCCTGAGAAGCCAACTTGAGAAGTACATAACCGAGAAACTCGGAGAAGGCTATCTGGTGAGGGTCAAGGGACAGGCGGAGTTGCGCATGATCAAGAAGGAGATCTCCGATCTCAGGAAGAGACTGAGTGCGCTTCATGACCGGAAGGCCATTCTTGAACAAATGTTGGAAGCACAGAAGGCGCAGTGACGATTTGCGGGAGGACGCGATGGACACTTCCAATATTTCCGAGCGATGTCAAGGCGCGGCATGACAGGATGGGCGGGTTTCGTACATCGTGAGTTCGTACATCGTTGCATCGTGCACGCTGGTTGGCCTGAGCGACCCCTGTCGGACAGTGCGCGCCGCGGCACTGTTCAATCGGCGGATTCGGGCAGCCAGCAGCGCAAAGCCAATGGTTCGGATGAACGTCGGGAACAGGAGCGAACGTGAAGATTGACGACCTCAAGCCTCCGCTGGCCGAGTTGTTCAAGCTTGGTGAGGCATCGCGCAGTCGCGACTGGCCGGACTATCTCTCAATCGGGCTCGGGCCGGAGCACGTTCCTGACCTCATCCGCCTGGCCGTAGACAGTGAGTTGAACCAGGCGCCTCACGACAGCAGCAAGGTCTGGGTACCGGTCCATGCCTGGCGCGCACTCGGGCAGTTGGGCGCCGCAAAGGCAGTCGAGCCACTCACGCAGTTGTTGCCCATGGTTGACGAGAAGATGAACGACTGGGTCGGCGAGGAACTGCCACGCGTCTTCGCGCTGATTGGCGCGCCGGCCGTCGCGCCGCTGGGTAAGTTTCTCGGCGACGGTTCGCATCCGGAAGGCGCGCGGCTCACCGCAGCCAGAGGGTTGTCCGAGATTGCTGCGCGGCATCCTGAGGTCCACAGCAACTGCGTCTCGTTGTTGGCAGCGCAGCTAAGGAAATTCCAGGAGAACGGCGAGACCTTGAACGGCTGTCTCATTTCCGACCTCGTGGACATCGAAGCGGTCGAGCACGCGCCTTTGATGGAACAGGCGTTCGCCGCGGGCCGGGTGGACCTGTTCGTGGGTGGAGACTGGGAAGAGACGCAGGTTGAACTCGGGCTGAAGCGTGCGCGCACGACCCCGTCCAACTACGACGAGGTATTCGGTTTCCTGAATCCGAGGCCGAGGTGGAAGCCACCGGTTGACCCAACTCTGCAGGGTCTGCCCCGTAAGGAGCGCCGGCGGATTGAGCGCCAAAGGGCGAAGGCCGAGCGCAAGCAGAGAAAGGCGAACGGGTCGAGTGCAGGCCCACCGGTCTATCAGTTGAAGGTCGTGCTCAGAGGGTCTGAGCCACTCATCTGGCGGCGAGTTCTCGTGCCGGCCGACATCAGACTCTCCAGCCTGCACCGCGTCATGCAGGTTCTGATGGACTGGACCGACGACCATCAGCATCAGTTCACGGTTCTCTCTGGACCGCAGTCCCGGGCCGATTCCGACCAGGACGTACATCCTGCCGACGAGTCGCGATTCCGGCTATGTGACGTTGCACCGACGCCCGGCAGTGAGCTGCTCTACGAGTACGACTTCGGCGACTCCTGGGACCACCACATCACGGTGGAGAAGTCCATGCCGCAGGACAGAGAGGCGCCGTGCCATCCGGTCTGCCTCGCCGGCGAGCGAGCGTCTCCACCCGAGGATTGTGGCGGGGTCATGCGGTACGCATGCATCATCAGGGCTATCCGTGACCGTGATCACCCGGAGAACGGCGAGTTGGTTGAGCGATACGGGCCGGGCTTTGACCCTGAGGCCTTCAGCATTGAGGGAGTCAATGCTTGGCTGGAGAGCATCGAGTCATGAAGCACAATACTCGAGACGAATAGCCTCTGGAAAACACCAAGACATGGCAAAGGACTTCCCGGAGTAATTCCGGGGACGCGATGGGTGATTCTTGACGCGTGACGGGAGTCGATGACGAGATTGCGATTGTCGAAGGTCCGGCCTGGCGCTTTCGGCCCTGGCCGATTGTCAGGAATCAAGACGATGAGGGCAGGCTGCCGGGTCGGCTGCAGGCTTGTACGCGCACGGTTCGGGCGGCCTGGAATCACAGCGAAGGAAAGGCGGCTGAATGAAGAGAATTGACCCCGAGTATGTCGGAACCTGGCGCATCAAGGAGATGTCGAGCTGGGACCAGGACTATATGGACGAGGAGGCCCCGGCCAAGCTGACCATAAGGGCAGACGGCACCGGCTCACTCGCGTTTGGCTATGTACAGGCCGAGCTTGACTGCCGCATGGACGACGTGGGTGTAGCGGAGCATCTTGCCTTCTCGTTCGCCGGCACGGATGAGATGGACGAGACGAGCGGTCGCGGGTGGGCCGTCGCTATTGGAAAGAAGCTGGAAGGGTGGCTCTGCTTCCACCTCGGCGAGGAGTCCTCGTTCGTAGCGCGCAAGACGAAACTGTAGTCAGGAGTAGTTCGACCACGGGGTTTGGTCGAGGCGGAAGGCCGGGCCGTCTTTGCAGACGAACTCTGCGCCGATGGTCAGCGGGGTCTGCTCGCGCGTCGGCGCACTTCGCCGGCGAGTTCCGGGAGAGGGATAACCTCGACATCGGCAGCCAGCGGGTAACGCTCGGCCCCGGGGTAGACAAGGAAACGCCGGGCAGGTTTCAGGTCCGCGCAGGCTTCGTGGAAGCCCCGCTCAAGCTTCGGCTTGAGGCTCCGCTTGACTTCGACCGCCCAGCGCTCACCGTCGGGGAAAACCAGCAGGAGGTCGATCTCCGCCCCGCCGCTGGTGCGGTAGTAGTAGCCCATCAGTCCGGCCGGCGCAACCGAAAGCAGGTTCTCGATGACGAAGCCTTCCCAGCTTGCGCCCAGCACGGGGTGCGCGAGCAGGCCGTCGAGGTCGGCGATGGCCAGGAGTGCGTGCAGGATGCCGCTGTCGCGCAGGAAGACGCGGGGAGACTTGATGAGCCGCTTGCCGACGTTGGCGTGCCATGGCGGCAGGCGGCGTACGAGGAGCAGGTCTACGAGCAGGTCAAGGTAGTGCGCCGCAGTCTTGGCATCCACGCCGAGGCTGCGCGCGAGGTCGGTCACGTTCAGGAGGCTGCCTTGGCGGTGGGCGAGCATAGTCCAGAAGCGACGCAGGGTTTCGGCGGCAATCCTCGGCCCGAACTGCGGGATGTCGCGTTCGAGATAAGTGCGGATGAAATCTTGTCGCCAGCGCAGGCTTGAAGCGTCGTTCTTCGCGAGCAGGCTGTCCGGGAAACCCCCGCGCAGCCAGAGTTTGTCGGACGGGGCTTTCGTGGGTTCGAGCACCGAGAACGGGGCAAGCTCCAGATAGCGGATGCGGCCGGCCAGGGATTCGCCGGATTGCCGGAGCAGGTCGAGCGAGGCCGAACCGAGCAGGAGATAGCGGCCGTTGGCCGCGCCCCGACGCCGGCTGCGGTCAATCAGTCCTCGCAGCACAGGGAACAGGCCGGGCGCGCGATGCACCTCGTCGAGAATGACCAGCCGGTCGAGATATTGTCCGAGATAGAGCTCCGGCTCGGCGAGCTTGGCGCGGTCCTGTTCTGATTCCAGGTCAAGGTAGTTGGCGTTGAGTTTCCTGCTCGCCTCAAGAGCCAGGGTGGTTTTGCCGACTTGTCGAGGCCCGAGCAGGCAGACTGCCGGCACCTCCGAGAGTGACCGGACGAGCGTTCGGAGCAGAGCGCGCTGTATCATCTATGCAATTATGGCTCTGAATTCCCGATTTGCAAGGATTGCATCTAGTCCCGAAGCCGACAAAGACGCCACGAAACGGCCCGGAATGAGAACCGCCAAGACCCACTATGTCAAGCCATGCTTGATTTCTGCCTCATCTGGTGGCGCATGATTTGAGCGAGATGGCGGTTCTCGTCGTAGGTGGTTCGGTCGCGCCAGATGGCAAACGCTATCTTCATCAGCAGGTT
>JAPLUO010000445.1 GCA_026397595.1 Caldifarciminota bacterium | reverse complement strand
CCGTTCGAATGGAAGTTCACACGTCGCGACCTTGAGCAGCTCCTTCAGAAACTCGACGCCAAGACAGGCATTGAGAGTGCATCCTGCGCGGCCTAACTAACTGAAGAATACGTTAGCGAACTTATGAACCGACCTACTAAGCCATGGCTCATCATTCGAAGACCGCGTTCACTTTCGGACCCGAGTTCAGGCCCCGCTCTCTGCCGGAACCCGAAGCTATTGCTTGACACCCATCCTCACGTCAGCTAAAGTCAGGCAATGGAGGATGCATGACCCGAACCGACATCCTTGAAGAACTCGGCAAGCTGCCGGCCGACGAACGGCTCGGCATAGTTGAGACCGCACTGCACCGCTTGGGAGAGCAGTTCCGGGCCGGTCGGTTGGACACGGCCGCGGACCGGCGCGAGCGCCTGAGCATCGCGGCCGACGCGCTAAAGACCGCCTATGAGACCGACAGCGAGTTGACTGCATTCACAACCCTCGACCTTGACGCGGAAGGAGTAGAGTAAGATGGCCCCGAAACCCGCCCGAAGTCTCACCACGGGAACCCTGCTCGTTTGGACTGCCCTCTTGGCCTCTGCCGCAATCGGGATGACGCCAGTGGAAATCAAGCGAGACTACGGTGATGCGGTCGTCACGATAGCAACCTACTCTGCGGCGGAGGACGCAATCGGCCTGGGTAGTGGCTTCATTGTTGACCCTTCCGGCGTGATAGTAACCTGCTATCACGTCATCAACGAAGCGTACCCGGCTGTAATCAAGCTCCTTAACGGTGCATCGTTTCAGGAAATCCGGGTACTGGGCTGCGACTCGGCCAAGGATGTCGCCGTTATCAAGGTGAATGGCCGGAATCTCCCGACTGTGAAGCTGGCACGCTCGGACGACGTCGAGGTAGGTGAGCGTGTGGTAGCGATCGGTAACCCCAGAGGTCTAGAGAACACGATCTCCGATGGTCTGCTCAGCGGCGTCAGAGAGATGGGCAGCTTCAACCTGCTGCAAATCAGTGCGCCGATATCGCCGGGGAGTAGCGGCGGGCCCGTGTTCAACTCCTCGGGACTGGTGGTCGGCATAGCGTCCGCGACCTTGAAGGAAAGCCAGAACCTGAACTTCTGCGTGCCAATCCGGTATGCAAGACCGCTACTGGCTTGTACCAGCAGCGTGTCGCTCGAGGAATTCTCCCGCGGAATCAAACCAAGCGAGGCTGCCTCCTCACCCAGCATGGCCGGGGACGCGCGACGGGAATTCTTGCGGGCGCTAATCCCGATGCTGAGGTCGTTCTGGGAGTTATCCAACTGGCAGAGACATGACAAATACCGGCGCGTAGTGAGGGAGGGCGATGGCGCTCAGGTGATGCTCGGTGCGCTGCTGCGCGAGGAGGCTGATGACGCCCTGCGCAGGTGCTTGATGCTCAGGGCTCCCGATGCGGAGTTGCGACGCATACTTCAGCGCTACACCGACCTTGCGCAACGACGGTTCGATGCCTATGACATCATGCTCCGTGCCTACTCCTCCGAGGACGAAGTCTCCTCGGCGGCCGGGAGCGCGAAGCTGCAGAACGTCCAGGAAGAGCTGTCCATCGACAAATGCGCCGACATACTCATACTCGATCTCATGAGTCAGTACCTACTTGACGCAGGCATCAAAATGGAGGAGTTGGGTTCGAGACTCCCCAGCGTATTCGACAGCCTGCCTGCCATGTTCGCGGTGGGTAATGTTCGCAAACTCGTACCTGGCGGGGCAGGCGCGCTCGAAGCATCTGTTTTATCCTCATCCATATCCATGTTGGGGTTCTACCCCTATTTGGATGAACCAGGTATTGTGGTCGACACTGTCTACAAAGCGACTTGGGCCGAGAAAGCCGGGCTGCGCAGGAATGACGTAGTAACCGGCGTGAACGACACACTGCGCATCGGCACCATGTGGGACTACTATATGTTCAGGGCAGCCCAACCTGCGGGCGTGCCCTTCACGCTGAACGTGCTGCGAGACGGTCGCCCGCGCAGACTGACGGCCCACTTCGCCAGCCAGTGACCGCCGGGGATGTCGAGGACACACGAGAAGACCCCGCGGTACCGATGCGCGGTCCTCTCCCTCGCCCGCGCATTTGACAAGCCCGGCAGCCCGCCCTAGACTAGTCAACATGGCTACGGATTCGGAGTGCGCTGGCGACATAAGGAGGTTGTATGGATAGCTCGTGTCCGGTAAGCCCAACCCACTGCTGCGTCTGCGGCGCGCCGGGACCCCGCGCAGTTTCTTACGGTGTGAGCATGGGCATCTCCGTCGGCGCACCAGGCAAGACTAACACCGGCGACGTATCCCACTACAAGTGCAACAGCTGTGGTGCCGCGTTTGCCCTAGGCGACGAGACGCTGACCGTAGATGGAAAGGTGCACACGCTGCACCTGTCATCATTCCCTAGCATGGCACCGCCATTTCACGACCTCGTGACAGGACCTTTCTGGGATGCCAGCGAGAAACGGCGCGAGAAACCACTCGCACCAATCGCCCCTCCGGCCGACTACAAGCAACGCGACAATGATTATCTGAGGAAGTGGGCACTGTCGGAGGTCCGAAGGCGCGCTGGACAGCGGTGACGCTTCGCGCCCGGCGCCTGACGCCCGAATGCCACCCCGTCTCCTTGACATCCCGTCCCGTGAGTCCTAGAATCCAGCCATGCCCGAGCCACATCCAGCTTGTGCGAGTGATCGAGCGAGTTCCATTGCCTTAGGTAGCCCGTGAACTAGGATTCCCTGCACGACATGGACTGGAGGCAAGCAATTCCGCCTGCAGTTGGCGCGCTGATCGGAGCCGCAGTAGGAGCCTGGGCCAACTTCCTGTTCAACCGTAGACTTGAACGAGACCGGCGCTCGGCAGCTGAAGGCGACCGACGTCGGCGACTTCAGTATGAGTCGGCGGACATCATGCTGCAAAGGCTAGTCGATACGCAACTTGCCCTGACCTCACTCAAGACGCGACTTTCCGTTCTACCGGAAGCGCTGCGCGACAAGGAGAGTCTGGTGCTTATGGGGCGAGGGGCGCTCTCAGGCGAGAGACGTAACCTAGACCCAATGTCCATTGAGGAGGACGACGCGATAGGCCGCCGCATCACAGACCTCGCGAAGGAGCTGGCTTCACATGTTGACGAGGTCACTGCGTCCAGGGACGTCGCCGTGACGTGGCTTTCTCAACGGAGGCTCATTCTCGATGGAGATGGGACCCGCTTCCAGGATTTGCTGCTGAAACAAGAGGACCCCGTAGGCGACTGCAAAGTCCTTGCTACCTCTATCATACTCAACAGAAGTTGGCAGGATGTGTGTGAAGCTGTAGGCAGTGTGTCACCGGAACTGCTAAGGAGGCTAGATACATATGCCCTGGATATCCTAACCATGGTCACCGCCCTGCAGCGGGTTCTCGTCAGCGGGCCGATTGCTGACCCCCATGGGGCGCGGCCCAACTCCAGCGGGCCGACGCGCGGGCGGCGTCTCCCCCACCGTCAGCGCAAGCCGTAAACCGTAGCCGCGCCCGCCGGGCGTGAGTTCCCAGTCCGAGGCTGCGACCGGCAGTAGCAGGACCCGGTCCCAGTAGCCCGGGACCGGTGAGGGACCGGTGAGGGACACTTCCCCTATTTCCGGCCCTGGGAAGGTCCGCGCGCCCGCTGTGACGAACTGCTGAGCCCCGCCCCGCCGCCGTTTGACAGGCCAGACTGAGCGAAGTAGTATGTAGGCGACTGCAATCAAAAGGAGTCCTTATGGGAAAACTGCTGCTGATGCCGGCTTTGCTCGTCGTACTGATGTTCGGGCTGCTCAATGCCGACGAGTGGGTTTCCGGTTACTACCGAAGCAATGGAACTTGGGTAGATGGGTACTGGCGTACCACAAGTGACAACAGCCTCTGGAACAACTACAGCACCCAGGGCAACGTGAATCCTTATACCCACGAGAAGGGTTACGAGTCACCGTACAAGGTGCCGTCATACGACTACGCTCTGCCCGAGTTGCCGTCGTACAACTACACCCCGCCCGAGCTACCGTCATACGACTACGCCCTGCCCAAGCTGCCGTCGTACAACTACACCCTGCCCAAGCTACCGTCATACGACTACGCCCTGCCCAAGCTGCCGTCGTACAACTACACCCCGCGTACCGAGTGGGTTTCCGGTTACTACCGAAGCAATGGAACCTGGGTAAACGGGTACTGGCGTACAAGGTAGGTTCTGTCCCTGAGCAAGATTCCATGACCCTAGACCGGCGAGGGCCTCTATTTCTACCCGTCTTCTAGATAGGTCCGCTCGGCCGTGGTGCCCAACTCCTGAACCCCGCCTCGCTGCCTTGACATCAAGGACCGTAGAGGTGGTATTCGCCTGATGGCGAACCCCGAACCCCGCCCGGCCTTGACGCCGTAGGAATTGAGCAAGATGCCCCCGAAATCCCTGAGCGCGGTCCGTTCCGAGTCCCACAAGTCCGCCCGCGAGCGCTTCCTCTCGCAGTACCAACTTCTGTTCGGTTCATACAGGGAGTTGGCTTCGTTGTGCGGCAATATCCCACTCCTCGCGGTCCGTCCCAAGGCGACCCAAGGCGGCGAAGGGTTTGGGCTGGCAGTGGTCTTACTTGACTGCATGGCCGAAGACATGCGCTGCACATTGAGCCTTGTAGTCACCGGCCGAGTTGAGCAAGCAGGGGCTGTGGGCGTGTCGCTCTGGGAGAAGGCCCTGTCGGTGTCATATCTACTGCAAGACCCCTCCGCGCGGGCCAAAGAGTACGCGAAGCTAACGAAACTCAGGTCGGGCTACTGGCCCGTCGGTTCCATGATACGGAGCATGCCCACGCAGGGGGCATCTGACGCCATCGCCAATGCAGAAGTGTACCGTGAGTGGCTGAACTACCAGTATGCCGTCCTGAGTGCGCTCAAGCACCCGAACTCGCGAACCATCGTATACTTGCGGGGTCTCGCCTGCGGCAACTGGCGAGGGGCCGATTGCGATGCGCCAGTGGCGACTCGCGATTCGGCCGGCGTCGTGGTGCTCGCGTTCACCTGCCTCCAGGTCGCGAAAGCACTCGATGGCTTCGTCTTCATGTACGGCGATGATGGCCAGCGGCGTAACCTAGCCGGCAAGCTGGGGGCATGCTATGGCGCAATAGTTGAGGCCCTCCGCAACCCGGCGTTCCGCGTGCCGACGCACTCGGTGGGGCGAGAGAAGGGCGAGTTCTTGGATAGCTTCGAGCACTGGATGCTTCGCACGTCGCCACCAACGACGTGCACTCCGGGGACATGATTCGGCTTTGCAGCCGCCCGGTGTGCCGCTGACGTGCTGTCCCTCATCGCCCGTGCGTCTTACAGGCCCGCCCCGGCAGTCCACAATCCCGCGATGAAATCCGAGTTCGCGTCCTCGACGGCGACGAGTTAAGTGATGTCCCCGAATCCCCAGGAGTAACCTATGGATGAGCTCGATGACATGAAAATGCACATTGACTTGTTGGATCAAGACCCTGACGTCATGGCGCGCGCCTGCGTCTGGGATTTCGTGTGCGGCGTGAACCGCTTGGCTGGAACGCCTATGGACGGAGTTGGACAGGACCTCCTCCCCAGTTGGGAGGCAGCCGAGGAGGCATTGGACGTCCTGGTTGCCCCGAGAGACGTGCGGGGTTCCTGGATAGCCTCCCGCAATGCGGCGAAGCGTGGCATCGTTGCGTTTCGCCGGGAAAAGGACTTAGCTGCGCTGCGGAATGGACTCAAGGCTCTGCACACATGGCTCATTCGGTACGCCGCCCGGAGGGAGAGCGACGGACGACCATAACCGGGCGGTGCGACTCAGGAGAGACACGGTGGCATTCGTGCGGTCTGTCGGCGCTGACACGACCGCGTACAATGGCGAATCTCTAGTCGCGGGCATCGGTCTGAGGCAAATGAAAGGAGATTGAGATGGTAACTGGGACCACGGAAGAGCGATTGGAGAAGCTGGAACGCACAACACGCCGCTATCGCCTTGTGCTGGCTGGAATCGGCATCGCTGTCCTTGCTTGCGCCGTCACATGGGTCGTGATAGGAACCGCTGGCAGAGCGCAAGCCCAGAATCCGGGCGAAGCCGGAAAGGTCATTCGCGCAAACCAGTTCGTCCTGGAGGACGAAAACGGCAAGGCCTGCGCCGTGCTGGGCGTGGCTAAGGACGGGCCGGTGCTGAGCCTGTACGACGAGCAAGGCGAGCTCCGCGCCGTGTTGGACGTGGACAAGGACGGGCCGGGGCTGGCCCTGCGCGACGAGAAGGGCGAACTCCGCGTCTGGCTGCATGTGGCCAAGGACGGGCCGGGGCTGACCCTAGGGGACGAAAAGGGGAAGGTCCGCGTCTTGCTCCATGTGGCCAAGGATGGGCCACATCTTACCTTTGCGGACGAGAGGGGTAAGGTGCGCGCCTGTCTGGACGTGGATGAGCTCGGGGCAGGATTGAGCCTGCACGACGAGAACGGCGAAACCTTCGGGCTGCTCGCCTCGCTGCTCGGGCCGGGCCTGATCCTGCGCGACGAGAATAACAAGGGTCGCATCATGTTGACGGTGTTCAAGGACGAACCACGCTTGGCCCTGTTCGACGAGCATGGCAAGGTAACTTGGCAAGCGCCGTAGTAGATTGCCGTGATGATCGGGGACGCTAACCGTTTTAGGGGCGAGTTCCCGCGCACTTGACACGCCCGACGCGGCATGAGCGGATGGTCGAGTTCGTGCGGAGAACGATGAGTGCCAAGCGCGACAGTGAACGGCTCACGGCCCGCAAATCATGGTGACACAATAGGCGATGCCTGACGCACGGCGAGCGGTGGTCTGACCGCCCGGTCTCAGCTATCGCGGCTTGTCGGACACAACCGTCGGTTCGAGCGTGACGGGTTCGGCCAGGCGGTCTTTCAGATAGAGCCACAGCGGGTCATTCCTGAGCAATTCCCGCGTCTTGCGCACCCGCTCTTCCCAGGTCAGGCCCTCGTCTTCTCGGTCTATTTCCTCGCGGCGGCGACGCATGAAAGCGACGGCATCAAAGCCCTTACTCATAGTCCAGTACCTCCTTGGGCGTGCGAATCTCCAGAACTCCAAATCCTTCCTTGAGATTGACGGCATTGAACAGGCGAATCCGACCGAAGTTTACCATATGACGAAAGTTCCAACTGACAAGCACGTCCACCCTGCGGATCGTGGCCAAGGCAATGTGGAGGGCATCCGAGTATGAACCCGGTCCAAGCACTCCATGCGTCAGATAGGCTTGGGCCAACGCGACCGCCTCAGGCTGGTCCGGGAGCACTACTTGATTCTCACGCGGGATCTCCGTAATACGGTTGCGGACTGCCGGTGGAGCGTTAGCCAATTCGCGGATGGTATGTTCTGACAACACGAACGTATGTTGTCCGGTGCGAAACCGTTCCCATAGTGCGAGGCTATCGTCCCTGAACTCGTCATCTTCGCAGCCGCCTATCACCGAGGCATCCACGTAGATTAGGAGCTTCCGAGCGAACATGGTCGATTGTAACACGAAGACCCCGCCCTGGCAAGCTCAAGGCTTGTCGGCCCAGAGAAATCGAAAGCTGCAAACCGGTTGTTTGGGATAGTGGTGTGATGATAAGGGGTCGCCCCCTCAGGGTTCGATATTGTCCAGCAGGTCCTTCAGGTCGCGCCCGCGCTGGTGATAGGACCGCAGCAACGCCAT
>JAPLUO010000362.1 GCA_026397595.1 Caldifarciminota bacterium | reverse complement strand
TTGCGGTGCTGCGCGAGGCCGGCGTCAACTGGTGGTGGTTGTGCGTCCAGAATAGCCGGTTCTCCGACACACTCCTAGTCTCGCTTGGTGACTCGTAGGGGGCTGCCCGACGTGGCGGCGAAATCTGCGCGTTGTATCCGTGGAGAGACAAGGTTCTCCAAAGGGAGACAGGCATGGGGTGGCGCGGCAATGTGCTCCCCGGATTCCCGGGGCGCGATGCGAGGCGGGGTTCTCCTATTCCTCCAGGACTTTCTTCACCTGGCCGACCTTCTCCTGTACCTCGCCGGCTGTCTTCTCGGCTTTACCTTTGCATTCCAGCTTCCGATTCTTGGTGACTCTCCCCGCGATCTCCCTGATACTGCCCTTCACCTCGTGAAGCTCGCCTTCCGTTTCATCCTGCGTACTTGATTTCATGTCACTCCTTCCGGCGTTTCTCCGGTCTTTCGTCCTGTACATCGACCTGTCGGTCAAATTCCCTGGTTACCCACTTCCCTTCAATACAGCGCGTCACGGTCAATCGGGACCGGCCGGCATTGCCGCGCGCCGGTTGAGACTGCTTTGCCGGCGCCGTCCTCCGACCCGAGGATCGGCAGTGGTAGCCCATGACGGCGCAGGCCGGCTGTTCGTTCCGTAGAGCCGGCAGGGACAACCGGCCGTTGTCCTTCGCCGCCGGAGCGGCCATCTCTCTGGTTACAGCCTGCTGGGTTCAGCATACTAGCCTCTTTCTCGTCACGTAGTACGACGTCAGTGTCTCTTCTGTTTCACTGCCCGGCCCTCAGCGCGATGGCCAATGCTGTAGCGGCCAGCCATCGCCCCGCCGCGGTGCCTTACTTCTTCGGCTGAGCATCAGCACTTGTCGTGCCTGAAGGGCCGGGTCGCGTTCGCGTGCGCCGCTGCCTCGGCAACGTCCTCACGATTCTGCTCCGTCTCTTCATTTCTCCGCTCGGACGCTTCCCTGCGCAATATCCGGTGTGTACGCGGCCAGGCTGTCGATGATGATGGCTCGTTCTCTGCCACGCTGGATGAGCGTGCCTTTCACCGACACATCCTGCGCCACGTAGCTCAAGAGCAGGTCATGCGCCGCCGGGCCCGACGGCGAATTCCTCGTGACCGGGTAGAACACGTACCCGGCCCCGTCCACGAGCACCAACGGCTCACCGGCCCTGGTGCCTTTCCCCAAGGCGTTGCGGCTTTCGGATTCAGCCTGGCCCAGCCACGAGTTCAGCCCCATGACTCTGGCGACTATCTCGACGTCGGTCGTTTCCACGGCCGAAGTCGACGGCTCGTCTGTCGGATCATTATCCGACGTCACGTACTGGATGACCATCGCTTTCTCCTGGCCCTGCTCGATGAGTCTGCCCCCGACGGTTACTCGTTGCTCAGCGTAGGCCACGAGCTTGAGGTTGCTCGCATGCGTACCGGCCGGTGGCCTTAACTGGACCGGGAACACGACAGAACCGTCGTCGGTTAAGGATGACCAGCGGTGTGCCTGCCTCAGCCGACGCCGCCGAGCGTTCCTGATATTGCGGGCCACGGACACCCTGGCCCAGCCATGAGTTCGCGTCCACGACCCATCCCGACACGGTAACGTCCGGCCTCCCGGGTCCGTCCTCATAAGATTCGTCGTCGAGCAAGGTTG
Source organism: Caldifarciminota bacterium (assembly GCA_026397595.1). Lineage (GTDB taxonomy): Bacteria > Hydrothermota > Tepidihabitantia > Tepidihabitantales > Tepidihabitantaceae > UBA2258. The sequence goes on along the minus strand of JAPLUO010000362.1, from coordinate 23,074 downwards.
CGGGCTGGGAATCCGCTGCGGCGGTTCCGACGACTTGATCCGCAGGGAGCGAGTCGGCCCACATCGGCGGCGCGACCCATCCCGACACGGTGACGGCCAGCGTCCCGCGTCCGTCCGTCTTGAATTCGTCGTCAAATCTGGTTTCGGTCTGTGCGCCGGCAGCGGCCGTTCCGACGACTTGCGCCGTGGCGAGCGCGCCAACCCACGCCAGTGGCGCAAGCAGCAGTACCGCTACGGCCACCCGTCCTGTACTAGTCATGATCATCTTTCTCTCCATTTCGGAGTCAATGGCTGCGCCCCCTGGCGCGGTCGGTTCTGATTATTACCAGCGATGGCTCAATCTGAGCCCGACGCTGGCCGGGAGCCTCCCGGTGTGGAAATAGCCCGCCATTGACGGCACGTTGAAGGCGGACACGGGCTGAATCTTGTCGTGACTTGATTACGGCGAAGGCGCGACAGGTCGGCCGGTTACGGCCTAGCGGCCCGGGTCAACTGCCCCGAGTAGTGCACTTTGCGTGCCGGTGCGGGTCGGGTCGTGCGTTGTGAGTTGCACGCCGTGCGTGCCTCAAAGCTCGCAGTCCGGTGCGACTGAACTGTCACGGCGACGCGGAGATTGTATCTACAGAGAGACGCATTGTCTCCGACGGGACACTTGCTGGCGTTTCGTGCGGCGGTCGACGCTCTCCGTGGGGGGTACGCACTTGAAGCGAGTCGGAGAAGCGATTCCGTACCGTTTCATGATGCGGTAGAGGCTGGGACGTGCGATACCCAGTATGGCGGCCGCCTGGGCAACGTTGTTATAGGTCTGTGCCATCACTCGCTCGACGGTCTTACGCTCGGCGCGCTCCAAGGTCGCCTTCAGCGTTCGTTTCTCTGCCTGTCTTGCGATGCGACGTGCTGCCCGTTTCGTCACGCGGAGCGCGGGCTTCCCCATTCCGTTCTCTCCATATCGCCTTGCGGTGCGTCCAGGTTAGTCGGAACCAGCCAGTAGTGCCGCTCGTCGGCCGGTCCTGGTTCGCGCGCACCATCCGTCCGGACAGGCGTGCGGGCCGCCTCGAATGAGCGCCCGTGTCTGCCGCCTCCGGCGCGTCCGTTCCTGTTATCACGGCCTGCAGGATTCGGCACGCTTATCTCCTTTCAATCCAGTACCCGTCCAAGGATGACTGTCAGTATAAGTGGGATCGTGCTGCCGTCGGTCAGGGAGCTTGCGCGCACCCGACTGCTGCCGACCCCGTTTCGACTGCCGGAGGCTAGCGCGCCCGTAACTCCAGCAATCAGCGACAGCCCGTTCGTGTAACCCATAGCCTGAACATCAGGCCGGACGTGCTGCCGCTACACCCCGACTCTCTTACTCCTTGGAGCCTGCCTAATGCACAAATCATGCCACGAGGGCGAAGGGAAGCCGCCGCCCCCGTTTCCATGCTGTGCCGGGAATGCCGCCCAGTCAGACGTGCCCGTATCCCAGTGAAGACCGCTCTGCTGTCCGGCAGGAGTGGATTGTCGCGATGAACCTGGCTTGTCTCCTTTGGGAGATTCGCTAGTATCCCGGAGGAGACAGGTTCGGTCGCGACGCGAGGGGGACTAGCTTATGGGCTGGGGCCGGGTAGGAGAAGCGATTCCGTAGCGCCTCATACTAATGAGAGCAGGAAATGTTTGTCATTCTGAGGCGTTCGACGCCGAAGAATCTTCGCTGCGCTCAGGGTGACAGGGTATAAGGATACTCAGGGTGACATCAAGAACTGTCCAGTATTTCATGCTCTCCGTAATAATGCGGTAGAGGCTGGGACGCACGATACCCAGTATGGCGGCCGCCTCGGCGACGTTGCCCTGGGTCTGCGCCATCACTCGCTCGACGGCATCGCGCTCGGCGCGCTCCAGGGCGACTTTGAGAGTTCCGTCCGTGGGGACCTTGGCCTCGGCGCCGAGAAACGAGCGCAGTTCCTCGGCCTCGACCGGGTTCGTTTCCGCCAGGATGACTACGCGCTCGATGAGGTTCCGCAGCTCGCGGATATTGCCGGGCCACGCGTATTCCTTCAACGCGAGCCAGCTCTCGGGAGCGAAGCGAACAATCCGGCCATAGTCCGCGCAGAAATGGTCAAGGAAGAAGGTGGCGAGTAGTTCGATGTCCACCACTCGTTCCCGCAGCGGCGGGACCTCGATGGTCACGACATTGAGGCGGTGGTAAAAGTCGTCCCGGTAAAGGTTCTGTTTGATGAGTTCTTGCAGGTCTTTGTTGGTCGCGGCGACTATCCTCGCGTCCATGTGGATGACGGTGCTGCCGCCGACCCGCTGAATCTCTGAGTCGTTCAGGAAGCGCAGCAGCTTCGCCTGCGCCGACAGGCTCAAGTCACCAATTTCGTCGAGGAAAAGGGTGCCTGCGTCAGCTTCCTGTATCTTGCCGACACGAGCCGTCCCCGCGCCGGTGAACGAGCCCTTTTCATGGCCGAAGAGTTCACTCTCAATCAGTTCCTTGGGAATCGCCGCGCAGTTCAGGGGGATGAAAGGCCGGGCCGCGCGGGGACTCTGCAGGTGAATTGCGCGGGCGACCAGCTCCTTGCCCACGCCGCTCTCGCCGGTAATGAGCACGCTCGCCGGGGTCGGCGCGACCCGCCGGATGAGGCTCCATATCCGCTTCATCGCGGCCGATTCGCCGACCATCTTGTACCGCTCCTGGAGCTCGTCTCTCAAGCGCTCGAGCTGTCGCTGCATGTCCGTGGTTTCCAGCGCGTGCCTGGCCGCCACCAGCACACGTCCGGGGTCGTGCGGCGATTCGAGGAAATCGGTCGCCCCGAGCTTCAGCGCCGCTACGGCGGTCGTGACCGAGACCATCTCCGCCATCATGATGACCGGCAGGGTCGGGGCGATTCGGCGGGCCTTCTTGAGCACCTCAATGCCGCTTGCATCCGGGAGTACGAGGTCGAGAGCCAGGAGGTCCGGCAGTTTGGCCTTAATCGCGGCGAGCACGCCCCGTCCGTCCGAGAACGACTCGCATGCATACCCGCCCCCGGTCAGCATCTTGTTCAGCGCCGCCGCCGTCTCAGGGTCTCCACACGCGACGTATATCGACTGTTTCACTGCGAGCATCCAGCATCCTCCGTGAGGGAAATCGCGGCCGCTATCGGGCGGGCGCGACGGATTTCCGGGCGGAATCTACTCATCATGACATCAACAATCTAGCAGCCAGCGACAGGAAGTCAACAGGCCGCCGCGCGGCACCCCTCGTGTCTCGCCGCCCATACGTCGGGTCAACTCCTCACTCTCCCTTTCCCGGCTCGCCGCCGAGGAGACTCTTGAAAACCCCTCCCAGTCCCGCTTTGACTGGAATGCGGCGCTCGGTGGAGAACGGGAGCTTCGGCTTCGAAAGGACCGACCGCAATCGGTAGGTGCCGTCAACCCGAACCACGACGGTATCCTGTAGAATCTGAGGCAGGACGCGCGACAGCGCGGCTATGTTGTAGTCCATAGGAAAGTGGGTCGCCAGTGAATCGCGGCCGCCAATGGATAGGACCTGAGACACGTGGCCCCGGCCTATCACCTCGCCGCCGATGCTTACGCGGTACTCCAGGTCGGATGCCGTTGCCGAAAACTGGTTGCGGTTGTGTATCAACACGGTAATGTCCACCACGTTCTCACTCGGAAACGCCAGCCCGACCAGTTCGACTTCGGCCGGCCTCACCAACCAACCGCAACCGCAGCAGACAACCAGCACCAGCAGCAGCCGCTTGGACATCGTTTTGAGCATCCGTGCCTCACCAGTAATCTAACGACTAACGCCAGCAAAGTCAAGTCTCGGTTGGAGCCCAAGAACCGGGATGGAGCCAACCACGGAGGTCACGGGGACTTCGGGCGAGTTCCGTGCTGTCGAACATGAAGCAGGCCGCCAGCGTTGCTGGTGGCCTGCTTGATTTACCGAACCGTATCGTCTAGGCGATTTCCTAACTCAAACCGGGCGCCGGTGCGTCACGTGGCTGCTACCTCCCGAACGTCATCTCATTGTCGTAGAAGTTGCCGATTTCTATAAGCAGCACGCCGGTGGCCTCCACATTGCGGCCGGACACCGAATCCCAGCCGGCGAACTTGATAGTTGCTTCAACGACGTCCAAGAGGTCAAAGTCCGGCGGATTGATCACATCGCCGTCAAAGTACTCTTGTTTCCACCACACCGGCAAAACGGTCGTCACGAACTTGGTGGTCTTCTTGCCTGTGGGGTCGGACGTAACGCGAGTGGTCAGCGGGATGATCACTGGTTTGTAGGTGATTTCCGGGTCCAGCAGGCTCTTGTAGGTGATGGTCGACTGGTTAATGACGGCCTCAAACGGAGTCAAGGTCGGCAGCCCCGGGCCGACTTCGACGTACTCCAACTCGATTTCGGCAGTATCGGCCTGGATAGTATAAACGAGGAAAGGTGTGGCCCCCGGGTCTTCCGGGTCTTTCCAGATGCCCCAGTCGGCGACATCCGCCTCGAGCGTGCGCCCGTTGTTAACCTGGACTACGCGGAGCACACTGGACTGTTCACAGCCGCTCATGATGAGCAGGCCGGCAATTGCGACAACGGTCAGAAGGCCAAGCAGAGAACGACGCATACGGTTCCTCCTTATGTATTCGATCACAGGATTTTACCGAGTCCGTCATCAGTGTCAAGCGGATTCGCAACGGACAGGCCGCCCACTCCCGCGCCACTCGCAGTTCGTCACTCGGAAACCCTTGGTCCGTCCGCACACATTGACCCTGCGCGGTCACCACATGGGCTTCGCTGCCATGGCTAGCCGGATACGGTGACCGGCATCCAGATTAACTTAGTTTAACCGGCGCTTAATGCTGCCTAAAGGCAGCGTGCGTATGATAGTAGTCATTCAAATGAAGGGAAAGCTACTGACATGACCAAACGATACGCGTCCGTCATCGGTTTGTTGCTCGTTACCGCCGTAGCTGCGCTCGCGCAGCCCGGCCAGAATTCTGTCCCCGGCGGCCAGCAGAATGGTACTATCATCGGGCGGGTGTACGATGCCGACCTCAACGTGCCGATTGAGTACACCAACATCGTGCTGCGCAGTCAGCGCGACAGCAGCCAGGTTACCGGCACGGTGACGGACAAAAACGGCGCGTTCCGGCTTGATGGAGTCAAGCCGGAACGCTACTTCGTGGAGCTGTCTTTCATCGGCTACCGCACAAAGACGGTAGGGGACATCACCCTGGCTGCCGGCGCGACCCGCGACATGGGCCGGATGACCCTCCAGCAAACGGTGGTCGCGGTGCAGGGCGTCGAGGCTACGGCCGAGCGGCCGGCCCTGACTTTCAGAATCGACAAGAAGGTCGTTGACGTGGCCCACCAGCAGACCGCGGCGAACGGCACTGCAGTGGACGTGCTGGAGAACGTCCCGTCGGTGAAAGTAGACCCGGATGGAACCGTGACCCTGCGCGGCAGCGGCAACTTCAAGGTGTTGGTGGACGGCAGGCCGTCCCCGCTGGACCCGAGCGAGGCTCTGCAGCAGATTCCGGCCAGCACCATCAACAACATTGAGCTCATCACCAACCCGTCCGCGAAATACGACCCCGAGGGCATGTCCGGTATCATGAACGTCATCCTGAAGAAGCAGCGGCAGCTTGGCGTCAATAGTATCACCAACCTGCGGGGTGGCACCGACGGTAGCTACGGCGGCGATTTCCTGCTCGGCTATCGGCAGGGCATCGCCAACCTGTTCGTCGGCGCCGACTACAACCTGCGCCGGTTCCGGGACAACCGCGTGTCTGAGGACCAGACCGTCCAGAACGACACCACCTCGTTCGTCGACGCCTCCGGCAACCGCTCGCGCAGCGGCCGTCCCTACGGCGTACGCGCGGGGACGGACCTGCAACTGGGCTCAAACGATAAGTTCAGCCTTGGCGGCCGATACGGCAACCGGAGCTTCGGCAGCAGCCAGACCGCCGCCTACGCGGAATCAACCCGGCCCGGCACCGGCGTGCTGCATTACACCAGCATTGACGGGTCGAGCCGGAGCGGGAACTTCTATACTCTCAACGTCGACGATGTGCACAGCTTCGGCCGGGAAGGACACGGGCTCGCGGCCCACGTTGACTTGTTCGGCCGGGGTGGAACCGAGCTGCAGAGCACCGTGCTTACCGACTCGGCCGGCGACACGACGAGTGCCTCGCGCACTAACGGCACCGGCCCGAGCACCGAGCTGACCCTCAAGCTCGACTACACGCTGCCGTTGCGCAAGGATGACAAGTTCGAGGCCGGGTACGAGAGCCGGTTCGACCGGTCCAACAACGGCACGAGCAGGTACGAGTACGATACGACCTCGCACAGCTACGTCTATCAGCCGCTGTTCAGCCACTCGGTGGACTTCCGGGACGACGTGCACGCACTCTATGGCCTGTACTCCGGCAGCCTTGCGAAGCTCGGGTTCGAACTCGGCCTGCGCGGGGAGTACACCGACCGCCTGATCAGGCTGGTCGATATCGATTCAAGCGTCACGGTCAGGGAGCTGGACCCGTTCCCCACCGTGCATCTGTCGTACGACCTCCCCGGCGAGAGGCAGTTGATGGCCAGCTACGCGCGTCGTATCGAGCGGCCGGAGGGCTGGGACCTTGAGCCGTTCATCACTTGGCGAGACGCCTTCCATGTGCAGCAGGGCAACCCGGCCCTCGAGCCGGAGAACATCGACTCCTGGGAAGTCGGCTACCAGATGCCGGTCGGTTCGGGCCAGCTCTCGGCCGACGCCTACTATCGCATCACCCACAATGTCATTGATGAGGTACAGTCGGTGTACCGGCAGAACGTCCTGCTCGAGACGTCGGCCAACGTCGGCACGGATTACTCGCTCGGCGGCGAGCTCAACCTTGAATTCCGGCCGCTGAAGTGGTGGAACGTGAGTCTGAGCGGGGACGCGTATCACTACCGCCTTGCCGCCGTCGCTCTCGGCGTCACGCGCACGAGCTTCCTCTGGAGCGGGAATCTGAGCAACGAGTTCCAGCTCTTCCCGGACACGCGTCTCCAGGTCAACGCCCGCTACTCTGCTCCCGAAATCTCGGCGCAGGGCACGGAGAAATCCTCGTTCACAACCAGCGCTGCGGTCAAGCAGCAGTTCTTCAACCGGCGCCTGTCCCTGACGCTTCAAATCCGCGACATCCTGGGCACGGGCCGGCACGAATCCACCAGCGAGGGCACGGGATTCTACAATCTCTCGAAATCCATCCGTCAGGCGCAGGTCGTGTCACTCGGCCTCACCTGGAACTTCAACAATTTCAAGGCCGGCCGCAGCCTGCCGCAGAACGAGAATCTCGACAACGGCGGCGACACCGGACCGTGAAAGGCCGCCGGCGGCCCCGCCGCTGCCGCTTGATTGGCGGTCTCCGGACGGCATAATGGTGGGATGACGTGCGAACCGAGCCGGGCGGGCCGGGAAACGGTGGGCGCGAGATGAGAATTCTTGTAGTGGAGGATGACCGGAAGGTCGCCCGGTTCCTGCAAAAGGGGCTGCGGGAGGAACGGTATGCGGTTGACGTCTGCGCGGACGGAGAGACCGGAGCCCATTGGGCGCAGGTGAACGAGTACGACGTCATCATCCTCGACGTGATGCTGCCGGTCAAGGACGGAATCGAGGTGTGTCGTGAGGTCCGGCGTCGCGGCATCACAACGCCGATTATCATGCTGACGGCCCGCGACGCGCTTGACGACCGCGTAAAAGGCCTGGATGCAGGTGCGGACGACTACCTGGCGAAGCCCTTTGCCTTCGAGGAACTGCTGGCGCGGGTGCGGGCGCTTCTTCGTCGAAGCCAGAAATACAAGACCGCCGGGCTCAAGGTCGCCGACCTGGAAATGGACCCGGTGACGCGGCGGGTATCGCGGGGCGGGCGAGAAATCGTGCTGACCGGCAAGGAGTACGCGCTGCTCGAGTACTTCATGCGAAATCCGGGCCGGGTGCTGTCCGAGACGGTGATTGCCGAGCACGTCTGGGACATGGACTTCGACCCGGCGACGAACGTCGTCAGCGTCTATGTGTATCATCTGCGGCAGAAGGTTGACAAAGGCTTCGCGCTGAAGCTGATTCACACGGTGCGCGGGGTCGGGTACTTGATGAAGGCCGGCGACGATGATGTGGCGTAGTTCGGTCCGAACACGGCTGATGACCTGGTACGTCGGTACGGTTGTCGTCGTGATGGCAGCGTTCAGCCTGCTGCTGTACTTGAGCCTGCGTCGCAGTCTTCTGGCGAGTACCGACGAGGCGTTGCGGAATACCGCCCAGGACATCACTACTGCATTGATTGAGGAGCACGACGAGGCAGTCGGCGTGATCGTAAGTGAGTGCATTACGGACAAACACCATGCCGGCCAGGTACAGGTGCTGGTCCGGCCGGCCTTCGGCCCGCCGGACCAGATTCTGGCGGTGTTCACAGGGGAACCGGCCGCAGAATCGCTGCCGCTGACTGCGGCGGCCCGGGGGGGTGCGCTCAGGGGTTCGGCGAGTTTCGAAACTTCAGGCCCGGTGCGCGGGTCTGCCTGGCGGACGCTGACGTTTGCCGTGCGCGATGTCGGCGCGCAGTACATTATCCAAGTCGGGATGTCCCTGAAACCGGTGACCGAGACGCTGCGACGGCTGGCCGTGACGCTGCTCGTGTCGGTGCCGCTGCTCCTCGCCGTGCTGACCCTGTTCGGCTACTTCTTCATCCGCGGTGCGTTCCAACCGGTGCGGCGGATGGTCGCGACCGTGCACAGCATCCGCGCCGACGACCTGTCGCGCCGAGTCACGGACGTGGAATCGCCTGACGAAATCGGCGAGCTGGCGGCGACATTCAACGCCATGCTGGGTCGGATTGAACGCGCGTTCGACGAAGTGCGGCAGTTCTCAAGCGATGCCGCACACGAACTGAAGACGCCGCTGACCGCACTCCGGGGCGAGATGGAGGTCGCGCTGCGCAAGGAACGGGAGCCGGCTGAGTACCGCGCCGTGCTGGCGAGCGGGCTGGAGGAGGCGGCCAAGCTGGAACGAATCATCGACGACCTCCTGCTGCTGGCGCGCACGGACGCGCCGAGCAGCACCCTGATGAACGAACCCGTCGCACTCGACGAGGTGGTACTCGAGGCGCACGAAGAAACCTGCATGCAGGCCGAGCGGATGGGGGTATCGCTGATACTGAACAAGCTGGACCAAGTCGGTATCAAGGGCAACGCGATGCTGGTCCGGCGGTTGCTGGTCAACCTGATTGACAACGGCGTCAAGTACAACCGGCCCGGAGGAAATGTTTCGGTGACACTGGGGTTGGAACCCGGAGACAATGAAGCCCGACTGGTGGTCGAAGACACCGGTATCGGCATACCGGCGGAGTCGCTGCCTCACCTGTTCGACCGGTTCTACCGCGTGGACAAGGCACGCTCTCGGGACGTCGGCGGCACCGGGCTGGGGCTGGCGATAGTGAAACGCGTGGCTGAAGCGCACGGCGGTATGGTGACCGTAGAGAGCAAACCGGGCAAGGGCAGCAGGTTCACGGTCGTGCTGCCGGTGGCAGATTAGCGGACTGTAATGTGCCGTTAATCTTCTCTTAAGCTCGCGCACGTACGATTACTGCGTGGTCAACCAATATGGAGGTACTATATGACCAAACGTCCGATACCGATGGGCATCCTGTCCATTGCAGTACTGGCGTTGGTTCTGACGGGCTGCAAGACCCCGAACACACCAGTGAAGTCATCGGCCGTCGTGCTGAAGGCATCGGCCATGGGTCGAGGGCTCGGTAGCGCGGGCAGTCTCCCGGTCCCCGGCGGTTCCGTCGTTGTAGATACGGCGGCGGTCAACATCGCCGAGTTCCGAATCCAGGAGAATTCGGGCCCTGATAGTGGCGGGAATGGCGAGAGCGGAGGCGAAGGGGAACAACCGGAGGGTGGGGACCAGGACCTTCCTGACGTCGTCGTGCCCGGTCCGTTCCTTCTCCAGATAGCCGCGGGTGAGACGTTCATTGATACCGTCGCGGTCTATCCCGGCACTTTCCGCCAGGTTGACGCGGCGTTCGCCGTCAGCCCGCTGCCGCCACTCACCGGCAAGTCCATCTACATCACCGGCACCTACCGACCCGTGTCGGGTCCGGGTGTGGCCTTTGTGCTGAAGTCGGAGTTCCACGACGGCACCGAGTGCCCGATTGCCGGAAACGGTCTCGTCATCCCGAGCGACACGACCGTCGCGCTCGTCGTCGAGTTCGACGTGGCCGAGTGGTTCGCCGAGCTGGACATGGGTTTGGCTGAGTTGACCAACGGCGTGATCCTCATCGACTCCGGGCACAATCCGAGCCTGCTCGCAGCCTTCGAGGCTGCCCTTTCCGGCGAAGGCGAGGGAGGTGAAGGTGGAGCGGACACTGATACCCTCCAAGTCGAGGAAGGTGGCGGCGAGCATTAGCCGACCACGCGCTCTTGAAGCAATAGAAAGACCGGAACAAGGAGTAAGACGATGAAGAAACTGAACGGGACCGCTGGGACCGCCGCTGTCTGCCTTGCGCTGACAGCGCTATTCTGCGCCACCGCCCTCGCTGAGGACAAGACGCCTGAGTTCAAAGGCTCGATCGCCGTCGCACCGCACGCAAAGCAGACGCTGGACTTGGCGCGCGTGACGCTCATGGAGGCGTTCGCCGTCACGAGCACGCAGCAGGTCGGCCAGGCCGTCGAGGCCGAGCTGGGAGTCGAGACCGGCTTCCTCGTCTACGGATTCGACTTCCTCGCTCCCTCGGGCGCGCACACGAAGGTGCTCGTTGACGCGGGCGACGGCAAGGTGCTCGTGACGTTCAAGGAAGAAAATGACACTGACAGCCTGCAGGTTGAGGAAGGCGATGGCGACCAGACCGGTGACCACCAGGACGGCAATGACGAACCCGACCTTACTGCGGCGGATGCGGCAAAGGCCAAGGTATCGCTGACCGATGCAGTCAAGACGGCCCTGGCCGCAGCACCCGGGAAAGCCGTCGCGGTCAAGCTGGACAGCGAAAAAGGGACGCTGATCTACGAGGTCGGCGTTCTCGGCTCCTCGGGCGAGGCCACCAGTGTCGCGGTGAACGCCACCACCGGCAAGATCGCGATCACCGAAGGAGAGAAGGAGAACGGCGGCGAGAACGAGAACGACGGCGAGCAAGAGAACGGCGAAGAGGAAGGCAACGACTAGCCAGTTGCGTCGGTAGCACAACATCTCCGGATGACGACAGGTCAAGCTGGCCCGCGCCACGACGGTACGGTGAGGTATGGGCCAGCTTGACTTATTAGAGTCGCTCCCGGCAAGTGGAATCAGTTGACTCGCTTCCGGGCTTTGGCTCAGAAAGGACAGTAGCGTGAACAAGAAGGTGATAGCCGTCGCTGTCGCCGCGGTCGCGGCGCTGGTGGTGCTCTACCTGTACTCATTCGGTCCGCTGGCGAAGCAGCGCCACGCGGCCCGGCCGCGGCCGGAATCATTGAAGCCGGCGGCCGGCACCGTCCAAGGCACGGTTGCCTATCACAACCGCGATTCACGTGAGAACTACTACGGCATCACCGTGCCGAAGGCATGGCAGACAAGGGCCGGCGAGAAACCGGGCAGCTATTCGTTCTCGTTCGGCGCCGGTGCCGGGACGGTCGAGCTGATGGACGTGCCGGACAACAGCACGCTGGAGCTCTACATTCTGAGCCAGGAAGAGCCGCGGCTGAAAGCGGCGGCGCCAGGTTTCGCACGCCGAAACTACGGGAAACAGACGGTCGGCGGCGTTGAAGCGTTCCGGCTCGCGTACCGAAGCCTGATTGACGGCACCGAGTACGAGAACGCGCGCGAGTACTTCACCGGTCAGGACATGGCCGGCGTCATGACATTTACGACGCCTCGCACTGATTCATCCTTCCGGGCGGCAATCGACAGCGTTATCAACGGCTTCAAGTGGGAGAACTGACAAGATGAGACAGGTCTTCTTCTTCGTCGCGCTGGCGCTGGTCGGATTCGGGCTCTTCCTGAAGCTGTTCTACGACGTCCCCGACGCGCAGGAGACGGTCAACTTCTTCACCAGTTGGTTCTTCATCATCGTCGGCGCGGCGGCCGCGCTCATCGTCCTCTTCTGGTCCAGGCGCGGGAAGCCGGAATAGCCACGATGGCGGAAGTCATCTCGGCCCGTGCCATCAGCAAGTCGTACGGCGACCGCAAAGCGGTCGACGGCCTCAACCTGACGGTGGAAAGCGGCGCGTTCTTCGGTTTCCTCGGCCCGAACGGGGCGGGCAAGACGACGACGATTCGCATGCTCACCGGCGTGCTGCGACCGGACTCGGGGATGATTACGATTGATGGTCACGACAGCCGTGACCGGCAGCACATAGCGAGTGTAATCGGTGTCGTCCCGGAGAGCCGAGGGTTTTATGACTGGATGAGCGGCGAGGAGTACCTTGACTTCTTTGCCGCGCTCTACCGCATCGGCGACCGGGGGCGGGCGGTGCGGCAGTTGCTGGCCGACGTCGGGCTCGCGGACCGGGGACGCACGGCAATCGGCACGTACTCGCGGGGAATGAAGCAGCGGCTCGGGTTGGCGCGGGCGCTGGTCAACTCGCCCCGGATCCTCTTTCTCGATGAGCCGACGCTCGGGCTCGACCCGCGGGGGCAGGAGGACGTCCAACAACTGCTCAAACGGCTTAACGAGGGTGGCGTCACCGTGTTCTACTCGTCGCACCTGCTGCCCGAGGTAGCGCACCTCTGTTCGGTTATCGCCGTCATCAACCGGGGCCGGCTGGCGGCGGAAGGCACTCTTGCCGAATTGCAGCGCAAGACCGGCAGCGGCGACCTGCGCGACGTCTTTATGGCCCTGACGAACGACTAGATGTACCGGTTTATCTGGCTCAAGGATTTGAAGGCGGCGGTCCACACGTGGAAGGGTCTGGTCTGGTTGTTGGTGACCGCGCTCATCTTCAGCGCTACGAGCTACCTGTTCCTGACCAATCGGGAACTGAGCCTGCTTGACCAGACCGAGATGCTCTGGCTGCTCAGCAAGGTGATAATCGGCGCCGCGCTGCTCGTGACCGTCATCGACGCCTCGTCGCTCATCACGTCCGAATTCGAGAACGAGACTATCGAAAGCCTGCTGCTTTCGCCGCTCGCGCTGGGCGGCCTCGTGTTCGGCAAGTTGCTGGCGGCACTTACCATGGGGCTGGTCATCTATGCCGCGGCCGTGCCCTACATGGTCGTCACCGCGGCGGGCAGCAGACTTACCAGCGCCTTCCTCGCGTACGTAGTCCTGTTCGGCACGCTGGCCGTGCTCGGGTTCACGCTGCTGGTCTTCGCGGTCTCCTTCTTCTACCGCTCGCTGAGGAATACGTTAACCACGGCGCTTGTGATACTGCTGGCGCTGGCGCTGCCCGCGCTCTTCTCGCCGGTCTTGAAGACCACGGCGCTGGCCCGGATTGCCGGCGCTGCCAACCCGCTCGACAGCATCTTTTCCGGGCTCGACAACGTGCTGGTCGACTACCATACCGCGCTTGGTGCGAACCTGGGGTTCCTCGTCCCGGTCCTCGTGTTCTGCGTACTTGCGCTGGGGTTTCTTGTGCTGGCGGTGCACGCGTTCAAGCAGCGCGGTATTGTGAAGGACTGACATGAGGTGGAGCCGGTTGACGTTGATGCTTGTGGCCGGTGCGCTGTACGCACAGGCTACCGTCCCGCTGTCGCTCGACGTGAACATCCGGTCGGAGAGGGCGCTTAGCGGCGTCGCCGGCGAGTACATCACTCTTGAAGCCGAGGTGGTGAACGTCGGGACCCAGCCCATCAGCAATGTCACGACCTACCTCTCACTCGTAGATGTCGGCGCCCGCATGCCGGTGGACCTTGAAGACTGGAGCGCAGAAAAGGGACTGTTCATCGGCACCATCGCGGCGGGCGAGACTCTGCCGCTTGTGTGGAAAGTACATCTCATCCGCTCCGGCGACTACACGGCATCGGTCGTAGCGGAAGCCGAGGGTGTTGACTTGCCGGTCATCAGCCGGCTGACGTATCTCAAGGCGTTGCCGAAGCGGAATCTCAACCCGGGCAACGTCCTGCCGGTTGCGCTCGGCGAGCCGATACTGCTCGTCTTCGGCTTCCTCCTGCTGCGGTTCTGGCGAACCCGGAAGTCGCAGCCGGACCGCGACGACGCCATCAGCTAGTCGCGCCGTGCACCTTCACCGTAGCGCAGAAACTGGTGGTGCAGCGGTAGCAACTGCCGCAACTGGCCAACCTCCAGCCGCCGCCCCAGTTCCTGCAATAAGCCCAGCCTGCATCCGCTGATCCAGCCCAATCGCCAGCGCCCGGTCAGTTGATTGACATTATTCCCGCGCCCGATAAGCTGAACCCCGATGCGAGACGCGCCCGACGTTCCTTCTGCGTTACATTGGCGGAAGCTCGGAACACCTCCCGTATTTCCGAGCGATGTTAAGGCAGGCGGGGCCGAGGGTGGCGGTACTCGTTACGCGGACGCGGTCTTGATGCCGGGGCGTCCCGTTTGACAACGATGGGACGCGCTCGACACACTGAAAGTCAATCTGAGGGCCCGCCAAAACTGGAGAGGAGACGAAGATGCTAAGCAGGTTCGTGCGCACTGCCGCGCTGGTGGTGATAGGTATATTGATGATGTCGACTTCGTGCTCGGGCAAGCGGCCGATGTGGTTCCGCGTGACCTGCGCGGTGGCCGGTCCGGGCGGCGCGCAGGAGGGTATGTCGGTGTCGTTCCGGGCAAACAAGGTCGAGCAGTCGGGCAAGATTCCCTACGACCCGTACTACGAGTGGACGGCTGCGACACTCGCAACCGGCTGGACCCCGGAGCACATCTGCCAGATCGACTTGAAGTATGACTCCCGGTCGACGGAGTTCGTGGAGGATGTACGCATCATCGCCACGCTGAATGACGAGGGCGACATCTATTCCGACACGGCGACGTACACGCCGATCATCTTCCTGAACGACACCCAGGCGGTGACCCTGAGGATCGACCTGCCGACCAAGTAGCGACGCGACCAGGGAAGACGACAGCAGGGCGCGTCCACCGGCGTGAGCTTGCACCCGGCCCGTGGCGCGGTATAATCGTGATGTTGTGAAACATGCCGTTGCCGGTCCGCCGAAGGCGAGAGCCGGCAACGGCCACAGCGAGTTGGACGCGGCAACAAGGCCTGAGCCGGGTCGTTTGTGAGCAAGCCGGTGGCCCATCTGTCGCCGTTCCATCACATGGCTGACTACCATGTCCGTACGATAGGGTGAAAGGGAGAAACCGATGGCAAACGAAAACGTTCTGATTCTGGAAGACGACCTGGCTGAGCTGAACCTGGCGTCCAAGCAGTTGACCGCTGCCGGGTACGTGGTAATACCGGTCGTGGACGGCCGCCTGGCAGTCGAGACGTGCCGCACCAGGAAGCCTGACCTCGTTGTGTGTGACCTCGGCATGCCGGGCATGGACGGGTTCGAGTTCATCCGCCGGCTGCGGGGGGAGCGGTTCCAGACGCCGATTGTCGTGATTTCCGGGTTGGGTCGAGACAAGGGTGAGGAAGCGTTGAAGGCAGGAGCCAATGCGTTTCTTCCGAAACCGGTGGATCAGAAGCTGCTGGTATTAACTGTGGAGAAAGAGATAGTCGCAGCCCGCATGCGCGGCCATGCAACGCGGAAGCACATCATGGTGGTGGAAGACGAGCCGATGGTTCAACGCTTTCTGCGCGCGACGCTGGAGCCGGCAGGATACCGCGTGACCGCGGTTGAGAATGGCACGGCCGCGCTGGAAATTGTGGAGAACGACCCGCCGGACATGGTCGTGTGCGACATCGTCGTGCCCGGGATAGATGGCATAGAGTTGATTACCCAGTTGCGCCGGGAATACGACTACAAAGCGCCGATACTGGTCGTGTCGGGCCATTCAGAGGAGAAGTACCAACGGGCCACGCTGGACGCCGGGGCGAATGCTTTCATGGCCAAGCCGGTCGAGCCGCTCGAACTGGTGGCCCGCGTGAAAGAGCTGCTTTCCGGGCGCAGCCCACACAGTTAGGGCCTGACTGAGCTGGCCGGCGTTCGAGGTCGACTTAGCGCAGCTTGGTCACGGTCAGCGCGCTGGCTCCGCACCGGCAGAAATACACACCCGGCCCGGTTTCCTGTCCCCAGTTGTCCTTGCCGTCCCACGTCACAGATGCAGCGCGCGCCGCCGGAAGCGTTCGCACCAGCTTCCCTGGTGCATCGAATACCTTCACGTCGCCCTGGTTGACCCAGGTCACCGTGTCACCGACTGTCACGTTAAGCGACCCCGGAGCGCGGCGCGGGCCATGAGTTGCCGGATTCGAGTCGCGGGCGTTGGGCGTCCGAGTCGCGGCAGTACGCGCTGCACCTCGAGCCCTCCCGGACCAGTCGAAGTTATGGTAGGTCGCGCAACGGGTCGCAGGTCTACTTGCGAGGCGACGACAATCCGGTAGTCAGTTGGTTCGTACTTGTTTCAAGGAGGAACGAATGAGACCGTTTGCACCCATCCTGTTCGCATTGATTCTCATGTGCGGCGCGGCGCTTGCCACGCCCCCGGACAGTATCAGTTTGACGTTCGACCCGGCAACTCACATCCTGGCTTCCACAATCTACCACCCGGTTCGCAGCAACCCGTCCGAGCACTTTATTGCCAAGGTCGTGATTGACTTAAACGGCGCGGTGATGGTGACTCAGACGTTCAAGAGCCAGACCGACGCGAAGGTCCAGGAAGTCAGCTACGTGCTCGTGGACGTGAAAGAAGGCGACAAGATCAGCCTGACCGCGATGTGCAGCCTGTTCGGACAACTGAAACAGGTCCTGGTTGTCCCGCCCGCGGGAACCGGCCCCAAGTAGCGGAACTGCGCCGCACCCGGCCGGACTCGGCCGGCCGGCGTTCGAGGCGGAGTTAGCGCAGCCTGGTCACGGCCAGCGCGCCGGACCCGTACCGGCAGAAGTACACACCCGGCCCGGTTTCCTGTCCGCGGCTGTCTTTGCCGTCCCAGGTCACGAATGCGACGTGCGCCGCCGGAAGCGTTCGCACGAGTCTCCCTGACGCATCAAACACGGTCACGCCCGAGGCGGAACCGGCCGGCGCGAACCTGATGGTTGCCGTCGCGCTGAACGGGTTGGGAAAGCTCGCGATGCCCGCCACATTCTCGGGAGCGCCCGGCGCCTCGTTCACTCCGCCCGCTCCAACCACGACGACGCCCTTCATGCCGCCCAGGTAGTGATGTCGGCAGAAGTAGTTAAACGTTCCGTCAACCGCAAATCCGTGGACGAATGTTGCGCCGTGCGCCAGGTCACCCGAATCCCACAGGCTGTCCCATACGCCATTGACTCCGCTAGTGGAAGTGTGCAGGAACGCGCCGTTGTTGGTCCAGACAACCGAATCGCCCGGGTTCACGCGGACCGTGTCGGGCGAGAATGCGAAATCAACTATGCTGACCGGAACCTGCGTGGCCCATGACAGACCAACGGCCATCAGTAGTGCCACAACCAAGACGTTGATTCTTGACATATCAGACCTCCATTTTGCTTCGGAACATCATTTCGCGGAAACGACGCCCTTCATGTCCATCGAGCCGTGAATCTGGCAGTAGTAATGGTAGTTGCCCGCGGCAGTAAAGACGTACATGAACGACCCGCCGGACGATAGCACGCCCGAATCCCACTTCCCGTCCGGGGCTCCAACCTGCCCGCTCGTAGTCGTGTGCTGGCTGGCGCCCTGGTTGACCCAAGTCACCGTGTCGCCGACTGCCACCTCAAGCGAATCCGGGGCAAATCGGAAGTCCTGCATCGCGACCTGGTGATTGTGGTCCACAGGCGCTTTGGTGCATCCGAATCCCAGCAGTATCAAACCGATTACTGCGACTGCTCTCATGAATTCTCCTTCTTACCTGTTGGTCACGACGACCACACCCTTCATGCCCAGGCCGTGATGCGGCCGGCAGAAGTAGCGGTAGGTCCCGGGTTGACTGAATACGTATGAGAACGACTCACCCCGAGCCAGGTGCTTCGTGTCCCACAAGCCGTCCGGCTTCCCGTCCACTCCACTCGTCGTGGTGTGGGGAAGATTGCCCTTGTTCACCCAGGTCACTGTGTCGCCCGTAAACACGTTCAGCGACTCGGGCTGGAAATGGAACTCCAGCATCGCGACCTGATGCCGCGCATTTCCCGCCGCCTGCCCCGGGCTGCCGCTTTCATACCTTACTGAGTGAGTGCATCCGATCATCACTACTGACAGAGCCACGGCTGACAACAAGCCGGCGATTCTAGGAATCCTCACTATTTCTCCTTTGCGGGTTGCATGTCAGATTAGACCCCACTGACCTTCTGGCAGGTTCCCGCGGGAGGAATCTAGTGACCGCAACCGGATTGGGCGCGGCATGCCGCGAGTGTCCAGTGACCCGTTTGGCAGTTTGCCGTGACGGTCGAGAATCCGGGCCGTGGCCGGATTGGGCGGAGTGGAGGCGCGGGTTGCCGGTGGCCTACGTGCTGTGTCTGGCGGCGAGCGGGAACACAGTTTCCCCATGGAGTGGATGAACCAGGGACTTTTCTGCGAAGCTCCAACCCCCCAAACCCTAAGTCAGAAACCAGAATCTGTGTAATCTGCGAAATCTGCGGATGAACCGGTCGGCGCTGCGGCTCGGCTATTCGGTCTCGGCGACGCGCCAGGTGTAGTTGATCGGGCAGGCCTTCTTCAGCATCGCCGAGACCGAGCAGTACTTCTCCTGCGAGAGTTCGACCGCGCGCTTCACCTTCTCTTCGTCAATGCCCCGGCCGTAGATCACATACTCAAGGTCAATCTTCGTGTAGACGTTCGGGTGCTCTTCGGAGCGTTCGGCGGCGAGGTTCATTTCGATACCGGTGAAGTCGACGCGCATCTTCTTGAACAGCGACACGATGTCCATGCCGGTGCAGCCGCCGAGGGCGAGAAGCAGGAGTTCGAGCGGCTTGGTGGCGGAGCTGTCGCCGCCGAATTCGGGCGTCGTATCCATCGGAACGAGGTGATTGGTGCCGGCCTTGCCGATGAAGGTCATTCTGCCGGCCCAGCGGACAGTAGCTTCGTGTTTCATGCTTGAGGCCTTTCCAGAAACCGACATGGACGCCACGAAGACACGAAAGACACGAAACGGATGGCGTCGAAAGGAGTCCGGTCATTCTGCATTCTAGTTTCTGCTCTCTGAATTCTGAGTTGTCTGCTTCGAGGTCATGTGGTTCATGTCTTAGAACTTGCGGTGAATATTGAACCCGATACGGAACCAACCCTTGGCCATGTCGAGGACGTCGGAGTAGGCCGTGGCCGGGCCTGAACTGCGGAACATGGCCGGGGCCGATTGCTCGTGCGGCGTGCCGACCGTGATGATGAAGTTGTGCCACCCGATCTCCTTCTCGATGGCCAGGCTGGCCGCCAGTTGCCGGGTCGTGGAGTCGCGGCCGATGAGCACCGGCTCAGCCTCCAGCGCCACGGCGTAGCCGCGGCCCAGGCCGGTTTTGGCCGCAAGTCCGAGGGAGATGAAGTGGCTGGTGGTGTTCGTGGTGTAGCGCGGCTGGGCCGCGACCGCCCAGCGCCTGCCAAACGTGCGGTGGCAGCAGAACCCGAGGTTGAACCAGGTGCTATCGAGCTTGAAGTCGTACAAGTGCGCGTTCAGCTCGGGATAGATTGTGAGCCAGCCGAGCGGAGCATATGCCCCGCGCAGCCCTAGTTCCCGACTGGAGATAGCGACAATGGCGCCGAGCAAAGTCCGTTCGCCGAGGGATTTGTCGAGCACTATTCGTACGTTCGGGGCGGTGAAGGCCTGGACTGGGTCCTGTGTCCAGCCCGGAGTGAGGACCGCGGGCAGGAACCGGTGCGCGATAGTGACCTGCCAGACGTGTGACTCAGGCAGGACGCCGGTCGGGAGATTGGCAAAACGCTGGCCGGGAAAAGCGAGCAGCAAGAGTAGTAGTGTCACAAGACGCTCCTTTCGCGCCGCGGGTTGGCGCGCCGGCCGCGCCTAGTTATTCTTCGCGCCTTGGTTAATCCACTTCTGGATGGTCGCGAGTTGGGCCGCGGTTAGCGCGGGTCGGCCCTTGGGCATCTGCGTCGGGACAGTATCGTTGAGCCGTCGGTAGAGGGTGCTGGAGTCGGCGTTGCCGGGAAGGACGTTGGGGACTGAATCCTCGCCGTTGCCCGTCACGCCCGCGTAGCACGTGAGGTCGTAGTTACCCTTGGCATCTTTGCCGCCGGCGTGGCAGGGCACGCAGGTCTGCGTGAGGATGGGCTGGACGTCCTTGGCACACGACACTGCGGCGTTGGAGGCTTGGGTCTGGGCCGGCTGACCGCCGCAGCCGGCAACCAGCAGGACAGCGAAGAGCGATGCAAGCGCTTTCATCAGTGGTTCCTTTCGTCTGTTCGGGCTGGTGATTATCGCGGGGACGGGCGGAATGTCAAACGAGGAACGTGCACCGTATACCGTGAACCGTATGCCGTGAACCGTACACCGTGAACCGTGGACCGCTATTCCGCGACGGTGGCGCGGCGGCGTAGCGATGCCGATAGCTTGGTCAGCATCATTCGGACCTTCTCGTATTCCCGCGCGAGTTCAAGATGGGCACGCTGGTCAATGTACCCCAGTTGGCAAGCCAGATGAAGTTGATAGCGGATTTCGTCGCAGGAGCCGTTGGCCATGAGCACGAACCGGTTGAAGTCCTTCGTGCTGCCGCGCGAGGCGCCCTCGACCAGATTCATGGGAATCGAATAGGCAGCCCGCCGCATCTGGGCGGTCAGACCGAAGCGTTCGTCGTCTGGGAAGTGACTCGTCAGTCTATAGACGTCAAGCACAAGCCGGTCTGCCAGCTTGAACACATCGTACTTCCATATGTCGGGCATCTCCTACCTCCTACGGTATACGATTCACGGTATACGGTTTACGGTGCACGGTTCACGGTTCACGTTCTACGGTTTACGGTTCACGGTTTACGGTTCACGTCAGATTGAAGGTTACCATCCTGATGTCCGTCATCTCTTCGATTGCGAAGCGCGGGCCTTCGCGGCCGATACCGGAGTCTTTGACGCCGCCGTACGGCTGCTGGTCGGCGCGGAACGTGGCCGAGTCGTTGACGCAGACGTTGCCGACTTCGAGCTCCTCGGCGGCGCGGAACGCCCGCCCGAGGTCGCGGGTGAAGACGCCGCAGGCAAGACCATAGTCGTACGTGCCCATTGCCGAGCCTTGGTTGAACCGCACAATCGCCTCGTCGAAGTCATGGAAGGTGTCGATGGTGACGATGGGGGCGAAGCTTTCCTCGCAGACAACCGGCAGGTCAGGCCGGGCGCGAGCCAGGACGGTCGGAAACATGACGGGCCCTTCGGCCGTGCCGCCGCACAGGATCTCGGCGCCGGCGGCGCGGGCCTCTTCGACGAGCGCGAGGCCGCGACTGAACGCGACCCGGTCAATCATCGGGCCGATGTCGGTCTCCTGGAGTTTCGGGTCGCCGCAGATGAGTTTCTCGGCAGCGTCCACAAACCGGGCCGTGAACTGTTCGGCGATGGCCTCGTGCAGGTACAGGCGCTGGGTGTGGATGCAGACCTTGCCGGAGAAGGAGAAGCCGCCGGCCAGGCAGCGGGAGAGCGCGGCATCGAGGTCAGCGGTCTCGTCAATGATTGCGCCGGAGTTGGAGCCGAGTTCGAGGGTCACGCGCTTGAGCCCGGAATCGCGCTTGATGCTCTCGCCGACCGGGGGGCTGCCGGTGAAGGTGACCATGCGTATGCGGGAGTCGCGTACGAGCGCGCTGCCGACTGTGCTGCCGGACCCGACCACGATGTTCAGAGCTTTCGGGGGAAGGCCGGCATCAAGCAGGACGGCACCGAGCCGGAGCGCGGTCAGCGGGGTCTTGGTCGCGGGTTTCAACACCACCGCGTTGCCCGCGGCCAGCGCGGGCGCGACTTTGTGCATGACGAGGTTGAGCGGGAAGTTGAAAGGAGTGATGGCGGCGATGACACCGAGCGGAACGCGGATGAAGAAGCCGCGGCGGTTCTCCGAGCCGCGGGCCGCGTCCATCGGCACGGTCTCGCCGTGGATGCGCAGCGCCTCGGCCGCGGCAAAGCGCAGAGTCTCGACCGCGCGGTTCGTCTCGGCCGCAGCGTACTTGCGGGGCTTGCCGGCCTCGGCAATGATTGACTCGGTGAACTCGTCGGCGCGCTGTTCGAGCAGCGTGGCGGCCTTCGTGAGAATCGCGGAGCGCGTGTGCGCGGGCAGCCGGCGCATATCGGCGGCCCCGGATTCAGCGGCCGCGACCGCGGCGTCAAGCACCGCCTCGGTCGCGACCGGCACTTCGGTAATGACCGACTCGTCCCACGGATTGAGAACTTGAACCACAGAGCCCACAGAGGACGCAGAGAGTTCAGTCATGGATTATTCTCCTGATGCCATCGGTCAGACGCTTCACGTTGAAGTTGATAAGTAGTCCGATTCGACAGCCCGTTGCTTTGAGATAGGAAATCACCTGAGCCGTGTGGATCGGCGCCAAGGCGTCTACGGCCTTGAGTTCGACGACGACCGAGTCCTCGACGAACAGGTCCAGTCGGTTCTCGCCAATCCGGTGGCCCTTGTAGTCTACCGCAACCGGTGCCTGACGTGTGAATCTGACTCCTCGTAGCGCCAGTTCTACGCACAATGCTTCTTCGTAGATTGACTCCATGAAGCCCGGCCCAAGCGCCTTGTGCACCTCGATGGCCGCGCCAATTACTGCCTCGGTGACTCGGTTGGTCTCGTCCGGGCCATGATTCATCTCTGTACTACAAGCGTGCAGGATCGTCGTTTTCGCGACGTTGTTTCTCTCCGCCGCCTCTGTCCTGGGGCCGCCAGGTTCTTGGCAACCGACGGAAAATGCCGTCCGCATTGGCGCAAGAATCGGGTTCGATTCGGGACTCAATCCGTGTCCATCTGCGCTCATCTGTGGTTGATCCTCTCCGGCCCTCGGCATCCTAACCCAGAATCTGCGTAATCTGTACTACAATCATGCAGGATCGTCGTTTTCGCGACGTTGTTTCTCTCCGCCGCCTCTGTCCTGAGGCCGTCGGGGTCCTGAAGACCGTCGTCAAGTGCCACCCGCGGCGACGCAATGCTCGGGCTCGGGTCGGG
>JAPLUO010000466.1 GCA_026397595.1 Caldifarciminota bacterium | reverse complement strand
ATGATGTGTCCACGAATTAATGGCTTGCTGACACTTGTCTCGGGGAGTCTGACCGGCGTGGTGAGATGGTAGGATCGAGGCCTATGCTGCTGGCGAAGCAGAGAGATTTCCTGCTGCGGGAGAAGCTGTTCTCGCTGAAGGATAAGGTGTACATCATGGACCCGCTGACCCAGGAGCCGGTCGGGTCCTTCGAGAAGAGGATATTCAGCATCCGCACGCTCTACCGCCTGTACAACCGGGGACTCTTGAACGAGATGGTTGTGCAGCAGAAGCTGCTCTCGTTCCCGGCCGCGTACAAGTTCTACACGGGCAACGATAACGGCGAGCCCGAGGAGGCCGCGTGCCTGGGTATCCTGAAGAAGAAGTTCCTGTCGCTGGCGCCGAGCTACTGGTTCGAGACCCCGGACGGCAAGCGCGTGTTCGAGATGTACGGTGACTTTGTCGGCCTGACGTACGGCGTGGTTCAGGACGGCAGGGAGATAGCGAACATCTCCCGCACGTTCTGGGCCATAAGAGACACCTACGGAATCAGGATTAACCCGGAGGTGTCGGACCAGATGGCGCTGCTCATCCTGTGCTCGGTGATAGTCATCCACGCCATCCATGAGGCGCGCAAGAACCGGGGATGGTCATGAACCTGGCGTCTGAGCCGATGCGCCAAGCGAACCTCTGACATTCCTGCGTGCCGCCGGACAGCTCGGCTGCCCGTCCGCGCATCCAACGTAGTCGGCTTACGGCTCACAGCCGGCGGCTGACAGCTTCCGGCCAGCAGCCACCGGATTTGACAAGCCCTGCCGACCCGCTACCATGTCCGCGACGGGTTCGGACCGCGCCAACCCTGATGTAAAGCTGATGTATGACTAATGACCCAGGTTCCCTGCCGAGTGCGCCCAAGGCTCTGCGCGACATGGAGGATTTCCTGTCCGCTTATCTGGGCTGCGACATTCGGGAAGTCATGCCGGGCGAGGTCAGGATCGTCGCCTCCGAACGCCGCACCCGGGCTGAGCTCCACTATGGCGACGTCTTCGCAATCTGGGGACTGGTTCTGCACGACCGGGCGGTAGTCTCGGTCCAGCCCGGACTCACCGAAGCGGTCAGACGAATCATCGACCGGCACGGCTTGGCCGCCATCAGCGATGCGGACCGCGCTGCCGAACTCACGCGATTGCTGCGCGACCGGCAGGGCGCGGATGACGAAGTCTCTGAAGCGTCGTGGCTGTTTTACTACTGTTCGCGTGAGACGTTTCGCCCCGTCACCGGCCACACCTGCCGGCCGGCCACGACGGAGGATCTGGCGGAGATCATGCAGGAGCACCCGTACGATACCTGGCTGAACCAGAGCGTCTCCGCTGGTACGTGCTACGTCGCCCTCGACGGTCGCCGGCCGGTTGCGGTCTGCGGGACATTCGGCGTTCCTCATCTCTGCGACCGAATTGCGGACGTAGGCTTGCCGGGAACCGCTGAGACCCACCGGCGGCGCGGATACGGCGCATCCGTCCTCTCGGCGGTGACTGATGCTGTTTTGCGCAGAGACATGACGCCCGTGTACTCCGTATCCCCCCGCAACGACGCATCAATCGCCACCGTCGAAGCGGTTGGCTACCGCAGGTACGGAAGGGATTTTCGAATCCGTGTTGAGTTGCGGGATTGAATGACCCCGGACCTTCGGGAACGGCAACCGTTTTCCGCCAAGGACGGCGGCGAAGCGGGTTGGGCCACAACGTGAAGGGTCTCTCTTTCTGCACTTGGTCTGACACTCTATGAAGAACGCACTCGACACGACGTTTGACCACAAGGACCCATACCGAATCATCGGTGTGACCGCTGACGCGACCCCGGTTGCCATCCGTAAGGCCTACCTGGAACTGGCCAAGCGAAACCACCAAGACCTTTTTGCCACGGATCCGGAGAAGTACCGCTCCTCGACCGTGTTGATGCAGGACATCAATTCGGCCTACGAACTGCTCAGCGACCCGACCCGGCGGGAACTCTGGAACCGCAGGCACCCGGGCGCGCCGCGCAAGGCTCCGCAGCAGCCCTCGCGACCGACCCCGGAGCCGACCGCGCACTACGAATCCAAGCAGACGCACATTATCATCAAGAAGTACAACGGGTTCGTGGGTTCGTTGCGTACCCCGGCGGAACGCCAGAAAGCGGCCCGGAAGATAGGGAAGTTCCAGTCGAGCCGGGAAGGCACCGCCTACATACGCAAACTGGTCGCCAGTTACTACGAACAGGTTATCGACCTGCTCAACCTCGGCGGGCGCATCTCGGTGTATGACGACGGACTCGTCGAACTCATGTTCCTGTATGCCGGCGTGCTGGAGGTCGACCCGAGCAAGGTCTTCGTCACCTACGCCTACCTCCTCCATCGGGAGAACCGAGGCAAGGTTCCCCCGGCACCGGGCACCGGAAAGCCGCCGCGGCGCAGTCCGGGCCCCGGCGACTCCCGGGTCTCGTTGCTGCGGCTGCGTCATGACCCGAGACCAACCAGGCCGGCAGCGGGAAGAGACCTCGGAACACGAATCCGGGATTGGCTTCGGTCGTAGCCGCGACCTCGCCGTCGCTGAGGTTGGCTGACGGCTCACGGCTAACGGCTTTCGGCCGGCAGCCCTCCGACCGCCAACTGGACACTGGTCACTGGGAACTGTTAACTCGCGGCGCTTCGCCGCGAGCGTCCTTGACTCCTCCCCTCTCCCCGTTACTATTTCCGCGATGGCTGCGAAAGACCGAACGGCCCTGATGGAGGCAAGCAAGCCCCGGTCGCTCTGAAATGACCCGAAGTCTCGCGGCAATCGTAGATAGGATCGAAGAGAACCGGTTCTTCGGCCGGGAGGTCCCAGCGAGCGTCTTGCTTTCGGCGGCGCGGGAGATAGTCTCGCGACAGGGCTTGCCGGGCTCCTATGCCGGGATGTTCGCACCGACCGGGCTCGACTTCCGGTGCGGCATTCGCGTGTTCACCGGCGAAGCGGTACGCTCCGGCGCGGCAACCGCCCACATCCTCGGCGAGGAATGCTGCCGGCTGCTGCTGAAGCTCGGTGTCAAGGACCGTCTGGTCTCGGCCGCCCTGGCGCGCGCCGAGGCAGAGATGCTGGAAAGGCTAAGCTCCTGGGATCGACTGCATGCTGAGCGCACCGGATTCCATTGCTGCGGCATCTGCACTGCGTCGTTCTGGCGACACCTTGCCGCAGGCGGACTGGACAGCCCGGGGCCGCGATTCAGAAACGGTATGCGGGTACTGGCAAGTCTCCGCACCGGCAGCGGCCGCTGGAAACGGTTCCCGTTCTTCTATACTCTGCTGGCACTTACCGAAATCGATCTGCCGGGAGCCAGAGAGGAACTACGCTGGGCTGCGCCGGCCGCGGAGCGAAGTCTGAAAGCGCTGCGGGGAGCCGGCCGCTACGCGCAGCGGCGGCGGGCCGTGCTCGAGCGTGCGCTCGTACGCGCCGGCTGAGCAAAGGAGAAGGCCGATGAACGAGAAGCGCAAGGCAGACCCGGCCAAGAAATGGGGACCGGCGTCGGATGAGTGGACCAGGGTCTACATCAAGATTGCTGCAGGGATTGGAGACCAGCGCAGGATGTTCGGCTATCCGTGCGCGTTTGTGAACGGGAACATGTTTGCCGGTTTGTTCCAGACCGGCCTGTTCCTGCGCCTGTCCGAGCCCGAGCGCGAGAAGTTCCTGCGGCTGAAGGGCGCGTCGCGGTTCGAGCCGATGCCCGGGCGGCCGATGCGCGAATACGTGACCGCCCCCGCCGGCATGGCTCGCCATCCCGAAGTCGTCGCGGAGTGGCTGCGAAGGGCCTGCGCCTATGCTTCGTCTCTCCCGAGGAAGGAGAAGAGACCCAGGCAGCCACGCTAAGAACGACGTGAGAAACTCGGAATGCACAATTCACATCACGACCAGGCGTGGCCGGACGTGGACCTACCGCCGGGACAAGGACGGCTGGACACAGACCGGTCCAACCGGCACAGTCCGCTCAATCACTGCTGAACAGTTGTTATCCCACATCCTGCCGCCGCTCGCCGCCGGCAACCGGAGCTCCGTCAGCGTCACAGTCGAACCGGACGTAGTCGGGAAACGGCGGCGACGACCCGCCAAGACAGGTGACAAGTAGCTTACCGTAAGCCGAAGTGGAACCGTCAAGAGCAACCGAAGATCATTCACTGCATTCAGAATGACAGACGGAGCAAAGTGACGCCAAGATCGCCAGGATTACGGCGAGCATTCATCTTCCTGTGTCTCGTGGCTTTGTGCGCGGGGGCGGCGGCACAGACCGCGAGCCAACCGAGGCCGATGCGGCCAAAGAGCTGGTTCGTGCAGTTCGAGCCGCTCCGGGTCGGGTCAGCGATCGGTTCTCCCGCTGTCTGGTTCTGGGGTGACACGCGCGTCTTGAGACTGGCCTTGTCGTACAAGTCACTACAGCTCAGCGGAAGCTTGATGTCGGTCAACCCGGTATCGAACTGCATCTTCCCGGCTGAGGTTGGGTACATACTCCACCGCAGCCCACTGAAGTACGGTCCGTTCTACGGCATGGTGCCCGAGGTCCGTGTCGAGGCCGGCTGCTATGTCACCAACGGGATGATAGACGACAATCCGATGCCGCCGATGGGTAAGCTCGGGATTCGGGCCGGAGTGGACTTCCTCGGCCTGGGAGCAGGCATCGAGGTCGCCGCGTACGCGTACGGCGACGACTACGCCCCCAGGTTCCACGTCAGGCCGGCGGTCAGCGCGTCCATCAGCCTCATCACCAACTTCGGTTTCTAGTCCCGGCAGAGACTGGGGAGCGATTGCCGGGGAGACCCCGATTGTCGCTGTGCGGCCGCGCACATCTTTGTGTCTTGGCGACTTGGTGGTGAATTCCTATCCCGGTTCTCAGGCCCCGTCTGATTTGACTCGGCCTTTCCGGCATCCTACAATCCCGCTATGAGAACAGCTCGTGGCCTGCTGTGGATTCTGGTCTGTGCGCTCGCGACGCTTGCATCCTGCTCGGGCAGAGCGGGTACGCAACGGCCCGTCGCCGCACCGGCACGCCAGATTCCCGTCGAAGTCAGGGACGGCGTCGTGTATGTGCCGGTCCAGGTCGGACAGTCGCGCGTTCTGCGCGTCATCCTGGACACCGGAATGGGCTTTGACGGGGTCCTGCTTCATGAGCCGCTGCCCGAGTCGTCGGTGGCCGGCCCGGTGTACGAAGTGCGTATCCCCGGCGCGGGAACCGGTGAGCCGGCGCGCGGACTGATGGCCGAGTCGGCTTCGTTCCGCGCCGGCCCGGTCGAGTTCAAGGGCCAGCGGTTGGTCTGGCTGGTCGACGGTACGATGTCGGGGTTCTCGGGCGACGGGGTGATGGGGTATTCGCTGTTCGGACACTGGCAGGTGGAAATCGACTACGACAACTCCAAAATCATCCTGCACGAGCCGGGTTCGTTCCGACCCGATTCGTCCTGGACCGCGCTGCCCATGACACTGCATAAGAACAGCACGCCATGGGTTAAGCTGCGGGCGAGCATCGACGGCGCCGAGTCGCTGGAACTCGACAGCTACCTTGACCTTGCGGACTACCACGAGGTCGTGTTCCTGGTCCGGGACGACGCGAAGTTCAAGCTGCCCGGAGGGCTCGAGGAGCACTACCTCGGTCGGGGATTGAGCGGCGACGTGAGCGGCTGGGGGGGTCGGGCCAAATGGGTTGAACTGGGCCCGTTCCGGTTCGAGGACGTGGCGGTGGCCTACGCGCCGGACGAAGCGCGATCGAAGCAACCGGGCGCTGACGCGGTCGTGTCCGGCAGCCTGCTGGCCCGGCTGAACACGGTCTACGACTATGCCGGGGGCAAGATGTACGTCCGGCCGCGCGCTCCCAAGCCTTAGGCCGGGCCATGACGAAGTCATGAGTATCGAGAGTCACGCGGACTGTGAGCGAGACCTCGTTGACCTGCCGCGGAATCGTGAAGTGCTACTCTCCGGTCTAAGGTGCATGGTCCTACGGAACAGCGTAGCACGGGTCGTCACGCGTCTGTGCCTTGTTTTGGCCTGCACGATGGCGTTCTCGAGTTGCGCGAGCCGACCGCCGAAAGCGCCCAGCGCGCCTACAGGCGCTCCGAACGTGCTCACCGGCACCACTAACAGCTACTCCACGTACGTGACAGATCCGGAAGCAGGTCCGGTTGCCTTGCGCTTTGCATGGGACGACGGCGACACCTCTAATTGGACCGCGAAGACCTACACGTTTGGCGAGACGGCGGTCGATTCGCACAACTGGAGTGTATCCGGCATATTCCACATCCGTGCCCAGGCCCGAGACGCAAAGGGCCGTCAGTCGCCGCTGTCAGATTCGTTTGAGGTCACCGTCACCTCAGCGGGCGATGAACCGCCGGTCACGCCCGATGCGCCTCTCGGCCTCGACTCCGGCTTCGTCAACACGAGCTATACGTTCCGCACCAGCACGACTGACACGGACAGCGATTCTCTGGCTTTCCAGTTCGACTGGGGTATGGGCGACACTTCTGTCTGGATCGGGCCGGTAGTGGCCGGCGAGACGCTGTCCGTATCCCACTCGTGGTCTGTGCCGGGAGTGTACGGGATACAGGTGCAGGCGAAGGACGTCCAAGGCTTCGGCGTGACATCCGGCTGGTCCCAACCCCATACTACGGTTATTCGCTGACGGCCAATTCCGCGGCCCCCTGCCGACATCCCATCCTTCCCAGTGCTGTCCGCAATTGCCTGCGCCCGGTAATTCGGTAGAATTCCGACTATGAACCCGCTGATATTCAGAGAGTACGACATCCGCGGCATGGCAGAGACTGAGCTACCGAGCGACGAGGTCTTCCGTCTCGGCCAGGCCTATGGCACCTACGCCCTCGACCACGGCGCAAAGCTCAGCACGGTCGGGCGTGACGTCCGGCTTTCCGGCCCCCGCATCCAGAAGGCACTAATTGACGGCATCGTTTCGACCGGGCTCGACGTCATCGACATCGGCGTGGTGCCGACCCCGACCTTC
>JAPLUO010000139.1 GCA_026397595.1 Caldifarciminota bacterium | reverse complement strand
GGCGACAAACCACCGGGTCTGGGCCTCATTGAGCGTCCCCAGGACTTTCAACATCATCTCAGGTTGGGTCCTCTGCAACATGCACCATCATAGAAGTCTCTCAAGTAATAGTCAACTTTATTTTGCGGTAAGCCCTTAGTGGTAAGATCTTATCTCGGTTTCTGGGGGCCGGGCGAAGGCTTGACCGGCAATTGGTCTGGGCTAGACTTACTGTCGAGGCGATTCGCCGGCCGTGGAATGTAGAATGAGTAAAGAAGGAACCATGAAGGCTAGAACTCTCTTTGCCGGCCTGCTGATGCTGGCGGCGCTGTTGCCCGGGACCGCGCTGGCGGTGCTGAATGTGGGCGACCAGGCGCCGGATTTCGACATCCCCGACACCGCATGGGTGAACCACCACCTGACCGAGTGGCGCGGGAAGGTGGTGCTGCTGCAGTTCTGGCAGCAGTTCTGACCGACCTGCCGCGCGGAGTTGCCGCGCCTATCTGTGTTCCATGACGACTACGGGCCGCACGGGTTCGAGGCCCTCGCCATCAATCTGAGCGAGGATATGGAGGCCATCGTCAAGCCTTGGGCCCGGCAGTACCACAATGTGTATCTGCGCGACCCTGGCACGGTCTGGAATGTCTACAAACACAACGGTTCGATTCCGCTGAACTACGTAGTTGACACCGCCGGCGTCATCCGGTTCTGGCAGGAAGGGTACACCGAGGCTACGATCAGGAGCATCATCGAATCGAACCTGCCGGACCCGATTGAGCACGACGTAGGTGTGAGCAAGCTGATTGCGCCGACCGGTTCCAGGGATTCGGGCACAGTAGTCACGCCGGCCTGCTCGCTGTATAACTACCGGAGCTACGCCGAGACCTACCCGGTGCGGATGAGAATCGGCACCATGTACGATACATCGCTCACGGTGACGAACCACCAGCCGGGCCAGACGGTGTACCTCGAATTTCCGCAGTGGACCGCGCTGGAGCGGGGCAACGTGGCGGTCAGGTGCTCGACCGAGCTGGCTGACGACGACATCACCAGCAACGACAAGGTCGCGACCACGGCCACGGTCAACGTCTTCGACGTGGCGGTCTCGGCCATCTTGGCGCCGCCCGACTCCGTGGATTCCGGGGCCGTGATAACGCCGATGGCGGAGATAAAGAACTTCGGCACGATGACGGACCTCGTGACCGTCCACTTCCGCATCGGCAGCTACTACGACACGGTCAGGGTCTCGATGAGCATCGGCGGAACCGACACCGCGGCGCTCGGCTCGTGGACAGCCATGCTGCCAGGCACGTTTCCGGTGAGCTGCAGCGCCGCCTCCTGGCGTGGCGACATGGTGCCGGGCAACGACGAGTTGTCCAAATCGACCGTCGTGTTGGGCTCGGGGGTCGAGGAGCCGCGGACCGGGGCAACCGGGTTCACCCTTCTCGGCAGCAGCCGGAACCCGTCCGTAGCGCAGACCACAATCCGTTACTCGCTCGCCAAAGAGTCGCCGGTCGACCTGCGTATCTACTCCACGACCGGCAAGCTGGTGCGGACGCTCCACTCCGGCGTCGAACCGGCCGGGCTGCACCAGGTCGTCTGGGACCGCCGGGACAACCTCGGTCGGTCGGTCGGACGCGGCACCTACTTCTGCCGCATGGCCGCGGGTAGCTTCCGGACAGTGAGCAAGCTGACGACTATCGAGTAGGACCAGCCTCTTCCGTTTTTCACACGAGGCCCGGGCATTGCCCGGGTCTCGTCTCGTCCGGACCCGCCGCCGGAAAAGTAGACCGCTGCCGACTGTCCGAATGCGCTCATCGAAACTCGTCATTCCCTCCTGACTGAACTACCCCCCGATGCCGTACGCGCGCAAAGGCACTGTCCCGCTGTGGACTGTCCCGACGTCTCCGCTCACGCCTTTCCGCCCCGCAGCCGACCTGCTTTCGGACAACTGTTGATGCGCCGGCCAATGCGGCGCTCAACGCGGCCGTCGTGGACGTCAGATAGTGGCGGTCAATAGCGATACCAGTATCCTGACGAGTAGGGCGACACTGCGTGTCGTTTGACATCCAACTCGTTTGACTGCCCGCCACCGTGCCCAATTCGGTTACGGGCTCCGGATTCTCGCCTGGTACGCAGGAAATTGGGAGGTGTCCCGACTTCTTCCGACTTCTTCGGCACTGGTCGAGGTCAAGCACAGCGCGGTTCAGAGCTTCCCAGAAAGCTCATCGGAAAGCTCCTTGGGAAGCTCGCTCGAAAGCTCCTTCAAGAGCTTCTTTGAAAGCACATTTCAGAGCTTGTTTCAAAGCACCGTTCAAAGCTCGGTGAAAAGCTCGCTTCAAAGCTCATCGCAAAGCTCATTTCAAAGCTCGCGGAAAAGCTCGCGAAACAGCTTGTTTCAAAGCTTGGTTCAAAGCTCGTGGAAAAGCTCAGTCAAAAGCTCGGTTCAAACCTTGTTCAAAACCTCGCTTGAAAGCCGCCCCCAGGGCAGTCCCTGGTTCGTACACTGTACGGGACACATCTTTTTTAACAAATCGGGCCTTGAGAAACGTATAACATAGTGAGGGCAAAGGAAAGTGGTCGAGTGGTCTAGTGCTCAAGTGCTCCAGTGCGAGAAGAACACAGACCCGGACCGCGGCCGACGCCCAAAGTCGGAAGTACTAAACAGTAAAGGAGTTACACTATGGAAAGCCTGCTCGACCCGGTCGAATTGAACCGGGAAACAACCCAGGCGCTGGACGAAATCCGCTCCGGCGTCGACAACGCGCTCTACGGCGCGGCCTCGGCTGATGCCGAGGAGAAAATCTACCGCCTCGTCCTGCCCCTGATTGAAGACGCGGGCCTGCCGAGCGTGCACGTCATCCACTCCCGCTGGTTCCTGCGCGAGCTCGCGCGCCACTGGCGCACACGCAAAGGCCGGGACCTTGCGTTCCACCTCGAACTCTGCGTCAGGAAGTGGGTCCATCTCGGGCTCGAGCCCCGCACGCTCCAGTTCCTCATCTGCGAAGCCCACCAGCGCCTGAAGGCGAACGGAGCGTCCACCGTGAACCGTGAACCGCAGATCGTATCCGCTTCGTCCCCGACCCCTGACCCCCAGCCCCTGACCCCAGAGGTTCGGTGATGAAGCGGGACATCCGTCGTCACTTCGCAGTAGACCGCGCCATCGGGCGCTACGCCGCCGCGCTCCGGCAGGGGAAAACCCCCTGCCGGGCCGATGGCAAGGCTGCCCGCCAGACCGACAACTTCCAGTACGCTTTCATGCGGTCCGACCTGCGCTACGCGCAAATCAAAGAGGTCCTCTGCGACGCGGGCGTACAGACCTGCCTGTTTGTCATGTACCGCAGCTTCGGCCTCCACATCGACAAACTCTGCCGCGACTACTCGGGCGAAGCCCTCCGCCTCCGCACCCTCTACGCGGTCCAACGCTGGCAATCCTACGGCTGCAGGCCGGAAGTGCTCTCTGCAATTTGTGCACGAGTGTTCGGACTCGACCCTATTCAGCCGTAGCAGGAGTGGGGCCTTCTCGGAGCGCGATGTCGTGGCCCCAACTGCGGCATCACTCCTCGGCTTGACAATGGGGCAGGGCCACGGTAGGATTCGGCGCAGCAGACAAAGGAGCACCGATGACCGCAAAGACCGCCAAGACTGACCGAAAACCGTTTTCCATGAAATCGGTCAAGCTGCCGACGAAGAGAGCTGAGATGCAGGGAATCATGGAGAGGGCTGACAAAGAGATGCTGCCCCACCGACGGAAACTCGAGATGTCACGCCGTATTACGGAGAAGGACCTTCTAGCCCGATTTCAATAGCTCGACAAGGGAGAGCTACGCTTAAGTTCGTCCGGTTCACTAGGGACAAACTCGCGTCCGCGATTGACCAGTTCACGACGGAGACATCTGTTGGACGCGCCCAGACCGATGACAGTAGTCAATTCGATTACCTGGCTCGATACTTGGGTGACCTGAACTGCAAGTCGTTTGCGGTCGAACACAGGTACATTGATGGCGATTACATGGACGACCACTGCCTGTTCTACGCCCGGTGCCACCGGCCGTACCCGAACTATTGTCGGAGAATCCACTTCTTCGCCGGGACATGCTCTCGTGCGCGCCTCGTGGGAGTGATTGACGAAATCCAACAGCATCCTGCTTCCACCCTTCGTACGGACCCGACGCCCAGGTGGGAAAATCTGCAGAAAGACTACCTGGGGTTCCTGGTCGTGCGACCCAACAGGTGCGCTTTCGTCGGTCGGACCGTTCTCACCGGTCTGCCTGGTGCGGAGCGCAAGTACACATGCACCAGACGATATGACGTCAACCTGGCAGGAATCGACCTCTACGTAGATGGACTGGCGTTCCAGCAGCAGGACCGCGCCATCGCAGCCTGTGCGACTACTGCACTATGGGTTGCCCTGCAGAAGGCGGCGCACGATGTCTGCTTTCGCGTTCCGACTTCCAGTGAGATAACGGTAAACGCAACCCGCTTCAGCCTGGAAGGAGGACGTTCCATACCCAGTTCCGGCCTCTCAATGGGGCAGATGTGTGAGGCTGTGCGGGCGAGCGGTCTGGAGCCGGACCTTTTCGAAGTATCGGCTGAGCCGCGGCTTCTTAGGAGGATGGCCCACGCATACCTCCAGTCTGGTTTCCCCGTCATCGCAGGCCTCTACTTCTACGACAGCGAGGAATACGCAGAGGCGGCCAAGCAGGCATCACCGGTCGCCCCGGCTCTTAACCCGAACTCCGGCCATGCTATTGCTCTGGTCGGCTTCAGACTGGACCCGCAGAGAAACCGCACGGTGCCCGTCAAGTTCGCAACGGCAGCCGGCGGCGAACAGACGACCTCTGTGATGATGACTGGCGAGGCGGTCTCGGAGTTCTACGCGCACGACGACCGGTTGGGGCCGTACGCAAGGGTGAAGTGCTTAGAGGCCCCGTGGGGAACCAGTGATGTCTCGATAGAATGGCCCGCACCCCGCCGAGCCGAGGTCGCCCGCGTCGCTTACCTGCTCGTTCCGGTATACCCCAAGATCAGACTCGGACACCAAGACATGGAAGGCAAGGCCCTCGGACTGCTGCAAGGCCTCGCGAAGATTGGTTTCCCTGCGTTGCCGGCGCTGGAACTCGACTTCGCCATCTTGCGGGGCAGAATGTACAGGAACATGCTGATCTCTTCGCAACCCGCTATGCCGCCACGCCTGTTGTATGACATGCTGGCCGCGGACAGTGTCGCTCGGTACATTGGCGTTTGTGGCGTGAAGCTGGATGGTGCGCCATTCATGGATGTGCTCTTTGACACGACTGAAAGCACCCTGGGGGCATCCGTCATCGGAGTGGTTTGCCGGAATGAGCAGCTTAGAACCTTTGCATCGCAGTTGTCGCGCCTCGTCGGTGTCAGTTTCTACGGCTAGTCGCTCACGACCACCGCGGCTTGCCGGACCG
The DNA here is from genome assembly GCA_026397595.1 of Caldifarciminota bacterium. Taxonomy (GTDB): domain Bacteria; phylum Hydrothermota; class Tepidihabitantia; order Tepidihabitantales; family Tepidihabitantaceae; genus UBA2258. The sequence goes on along the minus strand of JAPLUO010000139.1, from coordinate 518 downwards.
TGAAACTATGCTCCTGAGTTGAATCTCCATGCCTGCGTGACTAGACTGGCAAGAAAGCGGTCCTCAGCTACCGCCAACCGCAACTCGCCGATTCCCTCCGCCACTCGCAACCCGCAACCTGTCACTCGCGGCGAAGCCGCGTGCCGAGTCCGGTTACGGGCCTGGACTGTAACGGTTCACTCTTTCTCGAACTCAAAGGTATCGAACTTGAGGGTGCGGCAGTTCTCGGTGACGTCGCGGACAGTCTTGTCCGGCACACCTTCCGGAATCTTGGCCTGGATTTCCAGGTTGATCTCAACATCCGCGTCATTCAGGGTTGCGAGGTGCTGGACGACCTCCTGCGCAATCTGGCCGGCGTCGCGGGCCATACGGTTCGCGTCTAGTACTACTCTGTTATGTGTTGATATTTGAGGCTGAGAGGTTATAATGACTGCATGCAATGGAATCAGAAGCTATGGCAACGCAGCATTGGTCAGTTCGCAGGATTCTTGGAATCGCTGTCGGCGGGACTTGGGCGA
>JAPLUO010000430.1 GCA_026397595.1 Caldifarciminota bacterium | reverse complement strand
AGCCGATGTCAGCTAACTAGCTGTGATATGCTAAGATGCAGAGCTTTCGATTTCTCTGCACTCCTGCCTGGTCTCATCTGCCATGGGTATCTCCTTTGCGAGTTAGAATCGAAGGATTAGACCCGCGCCGCCCCGCGCGGGTTCCGGGTCGCGCCCGGCGCTGACTCCGGATTTCCCGAAGGAAGCGGGCTGACTGCTCTCCACTCACTTGCCAGCCGACCGCCGCTTCTCAGCTTCGCCGCCGAAGCTTGACAGAGTCCCTAAAACGGTTAGCGTCCCCGATAATCCCCAAACGGTTAGCGTCCCCGATAATCCCCGTCCACTCTCCCAGTCGCCCTGCGCATCTGCCGACTCGGCGTCGGTCAAGTACAGAACCAGTCGGCCTGCCGGCTATCGGGTCTGCTTCCGCCATCTGTCCACGACATCAGCCACGTTGATGTCTTCTGGGCCTGAGGTCCAGTGCTTGTAGAAGTCGATGTCATTGCTCCGCGGGGTCGGCGACGGGATGTCGAATTGCACCCGGGTAGGCATCGGCGCCGCCTCGCCAAGTACCAGTCCTTCGCCTCGACACATGCCCGCCAGAACGTTGACGAGGTCTCGCTCAGCCTCGGGCACGAGTTTCCGGACATACTCTTGGTCGTCTGGGTTTGTGATTCTCAGACAGATAAACGTACAACACTGAGACAAGACTGTCTCTGACACCTCGTGAGGTCGTTGACTGACGACGGTGAGGCCGACGCCGTATTTCCTTCCCTCTTTGGCTATCCTCTCCATTGAGCGCCGCGCGCCCTCGAACTGCGAGTTCGTCTCGCGCGTTATGTAGGCGTGGGCCTCCTCGCAGACGAGCAGTATTGGGAATTTCTCGTACTGCGGGTTCCAGTAGTTGAACTCGAAGGCGAGTCGTCCGATTTGTGCCGTCACAGTCGGGCGAACATCAAAGGGAACCGGGCTTAGGTCAATGACCGTAATCGGGGCCTTCGGAGTTCCCAATCCGATGAAGTCGCGGAGCAGTCCCTCAAGTGATTCTGAATTGGCTCGCCTCTTCGGTTTCAACAGGAAGTCGTATCGGACATCGTCCATTCGGCTATCAAGTCGCATGAGGAAGTTGTCGAAGGCGCCGGTGAGCGGACCTTTGATAGGCTTGTTCGTACTCGGGCTGAGCACCATTCCATTCGCCTGCTCGATAGCTGCGCGCACGTTACCCAAGGAGAAGAAGATCGGAGTGTCGAGGGTTGTGCGCGGTAACCCAAGTCGTTTGCCCTCGGTCGTCTTCTCCGAGTTCAGGGCATCTTTGAAGACTGCAACTTGGTTGTGCGCGGTGAATTCAGTTCGGTCAATCAGCAGATCGCATAGTTCCTCATAAGTCAGCAACCAGTAGGGCAGTTCCATCTCAGTCGCATTGATGACGCGCGCATCGGTCGTCGAAAATGCACTCCTGTACTCGCCATGCAAATCGAGGAGAACAACGTGCGCGCGTGGCATCAGGGCAACAGCCTTCTGGAGAAGTGACGCAACAGTCCAGGACTTGCCCGCGCCAGTCTGACCCAAGATCGCACAGTGTCTTCCGAACAGCGGCGTCGGGTCCAAGTGAACTCGCGTCTTGGGGCTGGATGAGACGACGCCGACGTCGTACTTTTTGTCTCGGAACCTCCTGAACATTCCATCCAGCTCGCTGCTACCGATTGCATGCACTTCTGCCCCTGTGGTGGGGTAGACCGAGATGCCTCTCTTGAAGTCGCCCTCCGCATCAAGACACCCTATCGGAACGAGCTGGATGGTCCGCACTGCGCAGACGTCTGAAGCAGGAACGGCGCGATCCTCTGTCGTCTGCGTGGCCGAAAGCTTCTCCCTTTCTGACATCCGCGTGACCATTGCCATCACGCTAACTTCTCCTTGAACGATTCGCACATACGAGCCCAAGCGGCCAACAAGGATGTCCTCGTCTCCGATAGTAACACACGGTGCCACGCCATCTTCGCATTCGATAAGGTCCGCAGTGAAGACGGCACCCTGAATATCCAGGATGTGGCCGATCAGACAAGCTTTGTTCTGTTGCATGTTCAAACCTCCCCTGTAAGCCACTCGAAAGACCAAGCATTGGCCATTCCTGGCCCTTCCTCTCCGTAGAGGGATGACCGTGTCTCTGTGGCGACAAGCACATTGTCGTGGGACAGCAGAAACTTGAACGGCCCGTCTGGCAAGGACTTCGCCAAGACCACGAGGGTGAAGTTCCTTCGGGCAAGTGCGGGGTTGATAATCGCATTCACGTGCTCATCGCCAAAACCATAGCCCGCGCATACGAGTCGGTTCAGCAGTCTGCTGCAATCATTCGTGAGGTGAGCACGGAACTCCGACCAGATGAGCGCGTACGGTGCGTTGCCAGTATCTGCCGCCTTGCGGTTCTGTGGCGGAATCATGAGGCGGGACCAGCCGTCTGGGCATCGCATATCCGGTCGAATGCGCCTCGCGGATTCCTGCTGGTCAAGGTACCAGCCGAGGGATCCGTGTAACTTATATAGATTGATGATACCTCGAAGTGGAGCAATGACTGTTCTGTTTCGTCTTAGTTCGTAGGAACCCCTGTAGTCGCTGAATGACACTGGATGGAGATACGCCTGGATTGTGCCTGAGAAGCCATCGGCCAGATACTTCTGTTCGGCATCCGCCGCCAGTTCGAGGAGCGGGTCGTAGTTCAGCGTGAATACCGGAACCCGCCGTTCGTTTCTCCCAGCCAGACGAGAGATGAACTGCCTGTGGTGGTCGAGGGGTGGACGACGGCTGCGGAAAGCCGCGGCGATGGCGGCTGTCACGCGATGGCGGATGGCTGGGTCGCCCTTCCCGCGGTCGAGTGCACCAAGTGCCTGTTCAAGATTCTCGGCGCCACGAGTCAGCCGCTGTTCAATTCGGAGCCGGTCTCCTGCAGTCATCTTGCCCTTGATGGCTGGCCAGAGTGAGCGGGCCAATGGGTACCCGGCTCCGCCGAGAAATGAGGCGCCAGCACCCAGGAGGAAGCCGGTTCTTCTTCCCCTGACCTGCTCGCGTAGCTTCGCAAGCAGCCGGTCCTCGAAGCTGGCCGGTTTCCTTACGGAAGGAGCCAAGACACTCCCGTCTGCCCTGCGATGCGGCGTTTCATTCCGTCAACTCCTTCAGGCTTCGCTGAATCTCGGCGAGGTCGGAGGCGGTGAGGTCCCAGAGTTTGGCGGATTCGAGGTCAACTTGGACTTCGACGGCTTGCAGCTCACGGCTTACGGCTGACGGCTCAGAACCTGCCGGAGCCTTCGCCAATTCGTGCGCCTGCATCGAAAGCTCGGCCAGCCGCTTGTGTACCTTGTCCTTCGGGTCAATCTTCGGGATGCGGAGGCGACCCATTACGTGCGGGTCCGGATGTAGCACGATGTAAGCTTGGACGACATGACGCGATGGACTTGAGTTGAGCGCGGCGCAGAGGTAGTGGGCCTCGTCTTCCGACTCGCACTCAATCATAATCAGCGTGTGATCGGGAACGGTGGTTTTCTTGTGCGCAGGCCCAGCGACAGCAACCTCGAGGCTGTTGGCCACTTCCGGCCACACGACCTTCCATGGTGCGAACGTGTAGTCGCTGATATTGAACATGGAGTAGAAGGGGTCGCGGTCAGGCCGGAAGTAGCGCTTGAACGCGGCTCGCTCTCGGAGCATCTTCTCGAAGAGCTTGAGATAGGCAAAGGTCTTGGGGCAGCGCGTCTGCATTTCCTTGATAGCGATGCCGCGCCTCGTCTTCGGGTCTTGTGCCACGATGATTGACGCGGATGGGCTTGAGAGCCAGCGTTCCACGTCGCGGCCTCGCAGCAGCGGATAGAGTAGGTCGGATTCAACGGGCTTGGACTCTTCGTCCACCTTGACCTTGGCCCCTGCCGTGATGTTGCGTATCACAACCAGCCCGTCCGGGCGCTCCTTGACCACGTCAACCCAAAAGACGGCATTCGCGCCGCCAGTGTTCGACCCCTCGCGCGCCTGGTAGGCCGACTGCCCCAGCACTTGGCGAAGAGCTTTCAGTGCCTTGCTCCGGGCGGTCATCCACGATGATGCCGGGTCACCGTCATCCACCGGTGTTGCCGCGAACTCCGACCGTTTGGTCGCACTGACCACTTCCTCAAATGTGCTGTCGTAGGTGAAACGTGCGCCCTTCTCTTTGTGCCAGACGGTGTATGGCGTCGGGTAGCGCGTGCGCGAGCCTTTCTCCAGCACCATGACTGCGGTTCGGTTCGAGGCTCCCTCGAATGGATTCAGTTCGACCATGTCGTCAACGTGGACCACACGCAAGGGCACGGGCTTTGCCTTGCCCTGCGGAATCTCGAAGCGGCGGAAGCCCTGACCTGCGCCAGAGGTCTTGAACAGGGATTGCGTGATGATGAAGCCGAGTCGACCTTTGTCAACGAGCAGCATGTCGCAGGCAACATAGGTCATGAGCATGGAGATGTCCTTCTTGCCTTTGCCGAGGATGGTATCCATACCGCCGTGCGGGAACAGGCCGTAGCGTTCCCAGATGGGCTTGATTGAGTCGCGGTAGGCGTCAGGCAGACTCTCCCAGTTGACCCAAGGCGGGTTGCCGACGATGAAGTGGAAGCGACCGATGGTGAGGGGCGCGAAATTGTTCTTGAGCAGGCGCGCCCAGAGGCCATTCATGCCTTTCTTGTGGAGGTCCAGTAAGCGCGAGTACAGGGTTCTGAGTAGCTCGCGACGATGCTCGTACCAATTCTGTGGGTCGCCGGCCAGACCCAGTCGCTTTTCCACGCGGGCGATGAAGACGTCGGTCTCGGTTTCGGCAGATACGGCTTCTTCCAGGAGGTCGCAGAATGTATCGAAACGGCCAGCCGGCTCGCAGAGAGGAATGGGGACGACGAACTTACCAATAGCGGTCGGGAATAGGTAGCCGTCACCGGACTCAATGTCCGTGCCGGCAGCCGGGACCCGCACCGAATCCGCGAGATAAATCGGGATGGTGATTTCGCCGTGGCCCTCAAGCAAGGGCGCGATGGCAAGGACGTAGTTGACGCGGGCGGTGAGGACGGCGAGCGGGTTTAAGTCTATGCCGACGACGTTGTGCAGGATGGCGTCCAGGAGTTCGGTCTCGTTGAGCATCAGGGCAAGGCCGAGCTCGCGCATCCGGGCGATGATGAGAACCGGGAACGTGCCGGAACCGCAGGCCGGGTCGAGGAAGCGAAGGGCAAGCAGCTTCTTGCGCAGGCTCGGGCCGACGCGGTTGGGGTCGCCGGTGAAGTATTCGTTGTCGAGCTGGTTCAGGAGGCGCTGGGCCAGCCAGTCGGGCGTGTAGTATTCGCCGAGGTTGTGGCGGATCTCTCTGGGCAGGAGGTAGTGGTAGAGTTTCTTGAACAGGTCGCGGGTTTCTTCGGGCACAATCGAAAGGGTTGAGGGGTCGTAGCGGTCAAGGCGCTCCAGCAGGCCGCGCACGCCTGCTTCCATCTGGTCATGCCATGCGTAGAGATACCAGGAGAAGAAGTCGCCTTCGAGGAGGTTGGAGATGCCGAATGCACGGAAGATGCCGCCTTCTTCCATTTCCTTGAGGCGGCGGCGCAGGGTCTCGGGGTCGGCGGTGACAAGCTGGGCAAAGGACGGACCGGTGAGCCTGCCGCCGATGTGGCGCGAGAGCGCAAGCCAGGCGAGCAGCTTGACCAGCAAGGCGAAGTAGGTGTGCAGGGCAAAGAAGAAGCGCTCGGCGTCTTCGGATGACTTGACCTCGATGCCGGCTTTGGCAACCCACTTCTTGAGGGGGTCGAGCTTGCGGCCACCGAAGGCCTCGGAGTAGTCAATTGACTCGGAGAAGAAGAGCTTCCACTGCTCGAAGAGCTTGGTGACGATGCCGTCTTTGTCGGCGAGCCCGGAGTCGAGCGCCGAGCAGAATGCGGCGAGGATTTCCTTGGTGTGGGGCTGGTCTATCGAGAAGTCACGATTCAGGTTCTCGGACGTGAGCGCCGGTCCGGACGAGAGCCCGGCCAGCCAGTCGAGCATCCGACCCAAGCTTTGCTCGTTGACTGCGAACGGGCCGGAGTCGGTGAGCTTGCCGGCCAGATAGCGGCAGAAGATGATGTAGCAGCCGTCGAACACGACCCCGGCGAGGCGCTGGCCCTGGCGTTTCTCTTTGACCGCCAGGTCGCGGATGTAGCCGTGCAGTTGGTCCACCGCGCTGCGGGTGGCAAGGTCGAAGTTGGCGGAGAGCGTACCGGGACGTTTGTACTCAATGGTGAATCGGCTGAAGACCGCGTCGGCCGTGCCT
>JAPLUO010000435.1 GCA_026397595.1 Caldifarciminota bacterium | reverse complement strand
CGGTATGAAGGGCGCGGCTGAGTACGAAGTGCTGGTGCAGAAGAGCAACTACTCCAAGGCCTATATGCCCGCGGTCGCGGCGATGGACTCGCAGTCGCTCGCCCACGTCGTCATCATGATTCTTGTGATAATCGGCAATATCGCCTACTTCGTAACCCGCAAAAGGAGGTCGTGATGCATGTCTCTCACTCCTTGCTGACCTGGGTTGCCGCGATCCTCACTCTCGGCATCTTCTCTTTCCTCTGGAAGGACAATCCATTCTACAAGTTCTGCGAGCACCTGTTCGTGGGCGTCTCGGTCGGGTATGGCATCGCCATCACCTGGTACAACGGCGTGTATCCTGACCTCGTGACCCCCCTGTTCCGGCAGGGCAAACCGCTGTACATCATTCCGCTCGTGCTCGGACTCTGCTTCTTCTGCCGCTTCATCCCCAAGGTCTCGTGGCTCATCCGGTTCCCGCTGGCATTCATGTTCGGCTGGAGCATGGGCGTGGCGATACCAGCCAACTTCCAGACCTCCATCGTCAAGCAGATTCAGGGCACGCTGCTCACGCCTGCCATCTTCGCCAGATGGGACGTGATGCTCTGGGCAATCATCTCGCTTGTCGGCGTCGTCTGCACGGTCTTCTACTTCTTCTTCTCCTGGGAACACAAAGGCGTGCTGCGTCTCGCGTCCGAAACCGGCATCGTCTACCTGATGGTCGGGTTCGGCGCGTCCTTCGGCTACACGGTAATGGCGCGCATGTCGCTCCTTATTGGCCGGCTCCAGTTCATATTGCGCGACTGGCTGGGGGTAATAAAGTAACGATGCGCGTCGGCCTGTTGCTGGCTGCGGCCGTGGCCCTCGCCACGGCCGCGGGCCTTGAAAACGTCCCGACCGATTCGCGGCTCTACGACGACCTCGACCTGCTCAAGACCTCCGGACTTGTCCGCTCGATGCCCTCCACGAGCAAACCGTGGACCCGAGGCGAATGCGTGCGGCTGCTCGTTGAGGCGCGTGGCGCGAATCCAAGCGCACTCGGTCCGGCGCAGCGCGCAGCGCTCAAACGCCTGGAGTACGAATTCGGCTCCGAGCTGCCGGCTCTTCCGGCCCGGCATCCCGCGATCAGCATCCCGATTCCTGACCTCGGAGACGCCCAGGCCCGCTGCGACTTCTTCTCCCGCGCGACCGCGACGCGGGATCAGCAGCGCCTGTCCGCCGGTGTGGTCATAGACAATCGTCCGTCCGACCAGTTCTGCTTCTACGAACGGGGCGAACTGACTCTCTGGCACCCGGAGATACGCGAAGAGTCGCTGCCCTGGGACTCAGCGGGCCGGCACATTCCCGGGATGCGCGTACTGCCCTGGCGCAACATAGCTACGCTTGATGCCGAACTCGCCTATTTGGCATTCAAGCTTCCGTGGCTCAGGCTCGAGTTAGGCCGGGACGAGTTCGTCTGGGGTCCGGGCTACACAGGTTCGGTGATGCTCGGCGACACAGCGCCCGCGCTCGACCACATCCAGCTCGGTGCCTCATATCGGAACTTCAAGTTTCTGAGCTTCACTTCAATGCTCTCGCGATGGGGAACCAAACCTCGTTTCCTGTCAGCCCAGCGCCTTGAGGTCTCCCTCTGGAACCGCCTGACCCTGGGCGGCGCGCTGATGGACGTTGTCTCATGGGACGAGCATCAACCACTCCAGCTCGGCGGAATCATCAACCCGCTGATACCGGTGTACCTGAGCGAGGCCAACGCCAACCATACAGGCAACTTCCTCGTGGGCTGGGACGCCATCGTATACCTGCCGCGCACCAAGGTCTACGGCCAGTTGTTCCTTGACAACTACGAGTTCAACACGCTCAAGGGCGGGCCGCAGGCAACGGCCTCGCAGGTGGGCGCGTACTGGACGCCGAACCTGCCGGTTGAGGCACGACTTGAGTACACGCGTATCATGCCGTTCACATACTACCACCGGGTTCAGTCCATCATGTACGAGAACTACCTGACAACCATGGGCCACTCGCTCGGCCCGGACGCGGACCAGCTATTTGCCACAGTAAACGTCACGCCGAATGGCTGGCTCAAGGTCATGCTCGCCGGCGATTACACGCGCCGTGGCTTTCACAATCGGGGCGACTACTTGCGCAAGAGCTACATGATCCCGAAAGACACGTTCTATCTGCGTACTCACGACGAGTTCCCGACACGCGGCTGGGATACGATTCCGGACCCGGACACAGTAGTTGAGGAGGTGGACAAGACCCTGCGGTTCAGCCCCGGTCTAGAAATCAGGGCGCTGCGCGACCTGTTTGTTTCCTTGTCAGCGGGATTGTGGCACAGCCAGAACTACCAGGGGGTTGTCGGGCTCAACAAGAACGGAGTGGACCTCGCGCTCAAGGTCGAATACCGACATTAGACTCGGAAATGAACGTATCTCACACGGATGTGGATCGTGTCCCAAGTCGCCCAGGAGCTAGGGTGTGGGAACTGGGAGCGAACAAAGAAGCAGCCCCGAGCCGACACAAAGGCCTGAATTGACACAGCACCGGGGCGAATCACGCGGAGGCCAGACCGTCACTTCCAGCGCGGTCGAGGCCACGTCGGTGACGAACGTCCCTGCTCATCGGCCGGTTCCAGTTCACCCTGCGCGACTGGCTGGGGGTAATAAAGTAGCGATGCGCATTGGTCTGTTGCTGGCTGCGGCCGTGGCCCTCGCCACGGCTGCCAGCCTTGAGGGGGTTCCGACGGACTCGAGGTTGTACGACGACTTCGACCTGCTCAAAACCTCGGGTCTGATTCACTCGATGCCCGCCACGAGCAAACCATGGACGCGCGGCGAATGCGTCCAGTTGGTGCAGGAAGCGCTCGCCAGCGCCGAAGTCGCCCGGCCAGCGCCAGCGCAGCGCGCAGCGCTTAAACGCCTGGAGTACGAATTCGGTTCCGAGCTACCGGCTCTGCCGGCCCGGCGTCCTGCGATTAGCATCCCGATTCCTGACCTTGGAGACGCCCAGGCCCGCTGCGACCTCTTCTCCCGCGCGACCGCAACCCGCGACCAGCAGCGCCTCTCGCTCGGTGCCGTACTCAACAACCGGGGCTCGCGCGACTTCGCCTTCTATGAGCGGTTTGAACTGACCGCGTATCGCCCGGAGATACTCGAGGAAACTCTGCCCAGTGACTCGTCCGGCCGCCATGCCCCAGGCATGCGTGGTCTGGTGTGGCGCAACCTGGCCACACTCGAAACCGACCCTGCCTACCTGGCCTTCAGACTACCCATGGCCGTGCGCCTTGAACTAGGCAGGGACAGGTTTGTCTGGGGCCCCGGCTGCACCGGCTCGGTGATGCTCGACGACACAGCGCCAGGGCTTGACCACGTCCAACTCTGCGCCTCGTATCGGAACTTCAAGTTCCTCTCTTTCACCTCATACCTTTCGCGATGGAATACGAAACCGCGATTCCTTTCAGCCCAACGCCTTGAGGTCTCGCTCTTCAACCGCGTAACGCTCGGCGGCGCGATGATGGCGGTCGCATCGTGGGACGAACTCCAGCCCACCCAGCTCGGCGGGCTCATCAACCCGCTAATACCCATCTACCTGACTGTCTCGAATGACGGACACGGCGAGAACCTGCTGGTCGGCTTGGATGCCGTCGTCTATCTGCCGCGGACGAAAGTCTACGGCCAGTTCTTCATGGACAACTACGAGTTCAACGAACTACTGAACGCACCCAATGCGGTCGGCCTGCAGGGAGGCGCGTACTGGGCGCCGAACCTGCCGGTTGAAGCGCGGCTGGAGTACACCCGCATCACCGCGTTTACCTACTACCACCGCATTCATTCGCTCATGTATGAGAACTTCCTGGCCACGATGGGCCATCCGCTCGGCCCAGATGCGGACCAGCTCTTTGCCACCGTGAACGTGACACCGAATGGCTGGTTCAAGGTCAACGTCGGGGCCGACTATACGCGCCGCGGCTTTCACAACCGGGGCGACTACCTGCGCAAGAGCTTCAAGGTTCCCCAGGACCAGCTCTACCTGCGCCAGCACAACGAGTTCCCGACCCGCGGTTGGGATACACTGTCGGGCGTCGCGATTGAGGAAGTAGACAAGACCTTGCGGTTTGCACCTGGCGTAGAAATCCGGGCGCTCCGCGACCTGTTCGTGTCCTTGTCAATCGGACTGTGGCACAGTCAGAACTACCAGGGAACGATTGGTCTCGACAAGAACGGCGTGGACCTCGCGTTCAAGGTTGAATACCGGTACTGAGGGACTCCGAATCCCTCATTCCAAGCCGTCTCCCGAAGCGAAGCTTCCTTGGACTGCGGCAGCGTAGCTGCCGCTTTGCCGCCGTGGAAGCGCGGAACGACGGGGAAAAGCGGGAGCTCCGCTCCCGCACTCCAAAGTCCCAAGCCGAAGAACGGGGGGGTCAGACGCGAACGAGGACTCGTCCGACTACCGCTTCGATGGCTTGAACTGAGACCGCGCCCAGCCGCAGCAATCGCGGCGGGTCGCACGTCACGTCGAGCACTGTCGACGGGACGTCCTTTCCACAGAGGCCGGCATCCAGCGCCACATCCACCTGCTCAAGCAATTTTGGGCCGATGGCGTCGAATCGACTGGTTGCCGGTTCGCCGCGCAGGTTTGCGCTCGTGCCGGCGATGGGCGCGCCGAGTTCCTCAAGCAGGTCTCGCGCGACCGGGTGGTCAACCATCCTGATACCGATTGTCCGCCCGCCGCCGGTGACGACTGCCGGAACCTTGTCCGTGCTGTGGAGTATCAAAGCCAGGGGCCCGGGCCAGAACCGACTGACAAGCGGCTGCACCCATTCCGGGACCTCGGTCACGTATCCAAGCATCTGGACCGGTGACGCGCAGTGCGCCATTAACGGCTGCGACAGATTTCGGTTCTTCAGGACAAACACCCGCCCGACCGCTGCTGCATCCCTGATGTCGGCGCCGACCCCGTAGACCGTCTCGGTCGGGAACACCGCGACGCCGCCGGCGCGCAGCACGTCACCTGCCTGCTGGATTGACTCCGGAGAATACGAAGGCGGCTCCGCCTTCAGGACCAGGGCCATCTAGGAGAATGACGAAGTCCGAATGACGAATGATGCGGCCCGGAGCCGGGATTCCGGACCTTAGTGCCTTGGTGTCTTGGAGGTAGGTTTGCCCTTCCGCACTTCTGCATTCTAGCTTCTAGCCTCTGACTTCTGGCTTCGCCCTCTTCTCGTAGTAGTTCTGTCAGGCCGGCAGGCCGTGCTCGATTGCCGTAATTCGGAACGGCTGGCCGTCCATCTCGATGCCGTCCCCGAGCTTGCGACCGAGCAGAAGCTGGGCAAAAGGCGAGAGGTAGGAAATAGTCCCGTGGTCCGGGTCCGTATCCCACGGACCGAGTATCGAGTACTCCATCACGTTCCCGGCCCCGTTGTCAAGCCGCACCCGGCACCCGACCGAGACTTCCGAGGTGTCAACGTCTGACGACTCGATGGTCCGTGCCCGGGCAATCTCGTCGCGCAGCCGCTTGACCTTGGCCATCAGCCGGCCCTGTTTCTCCTTCGCCGCCTTGTACTCGTAGTTCTCGCTCAGGTCGCCGTGGGCTCGCGCCCGGGCGATCTCGTCGGCAGTCTTAGGTATCTCCACGTCGGCGATCTGGTACATCTCCTTCTTCGCCTTGTCCAGCCCGCGCACCGTCGTATAGACCACTTTGTCCCCGGTACCCTCATCGAGGTTCGGATACTTCGTCACGACCAGTTTGCCGATCTCGTCGGCGATGTAGCCGTCGAGAATCCGCGCCCGGCCAACCCGTCCGAGCATCCGGGCGGCCTCGGCCTCGTCTATCTCTCCCAGCGCTGACTGGACCAGCCGGTAGTCGGCGTCAATCAGGACGGCGCGGAACTTGCTCCAGTAGGGCTTGTGTCCAGCCGATTCGAGCAGGTCCAGAATCCGAGTGACGATGCCCTTTGCTTCACCCACACCCAGCCGCTCGAAACGCTCAACCAGCCAGAGAAACGCCTCCGGGTTCTGACGGTACCCGGTCAGGGTGTTCTCGAGCAAGGTCCGCCATCGTCGGGGATACTTGGCAGCGAGTTCCTTCTCAATCACGGCCCGGGCACGGTTGTCGGTGCCGACCAGAAACAAGGCCTCGAACAACTCGTGCCAGTCCTTGGGACGGGCGCCGGGCAGGGCCTCAAGGAATCGTTTCCGCTCCGAGAACGTCGCGAGCTTCGCATACGCTTCCTGCACGCCCGTGCCGTCCGTCCCAGACAACTCATCGGGATCGACCTCCTGGCGGATTCGCTTTGTTGCCTTGGCCGGCTTGCTCTCGGTCTTCGCCGGCGAGTCGGCCCATTGGTAGGTTCGCGACGGCACGGTCCGGCACACGACATGCGGGTCCTTGGCCAGTTCGCGGCGCGCTCGGTTCCAGAACCCATCCCAGGATTCGCGCCCCACAACCTGCGCCAGCCCGTCCTGCAGCTCTTTTATTGACATCGCCTTGCCGACGTCGCGGAGCAGCAGCGCGACGACGCGCCCGGGCTGGGAACCGACCATATCGAGCAATGCCTTACGGCCCCGGTCCAGCAAGGCGTAGTAGCCGTCCGACCGGCAGACTCTCAGGATGCGCTGGGCGGCGCCGATATCCCACACCAACTCGGCTCCGCGGTCGAAATCGACCGTAATCTTGTCGAGCAGCAGGTCCAGCTTCTTCACTCGGCCCGGACCGCGGTCGCTGTCGAGAACTCTTGTCCTGGGCAGAAAGGCCAGGTATCGGTCCAGCTTGGGCAGCGACTCCTTCAGGGACTGCCCGTAGCCGAGCCCGGACTTGTGCAACAGTTGCTCGATATCCGGCACGCCCGCGTGGACGCGCTGGACGCAGATAGCGATGGCGCGCGCCAACGTCGCGTCGTCCGCTGCCACGGCGGCCTGCCTTCGCAGAATCACGAACTCATCGACGAATCGCTTCTGCTCGCGCAGAGAATCGGCCAGCAGCAACAGCATCAGCGCCATGGTCTCGCGGGGGACCTGCCGGTCGGTCAGGTCCACGAGTTCCAGCAGTTGCTCGTACTTCGCCCCGGCCTCAAGCAGTTCAAGCCAGGTCGCCTCCATCTCATCGTAGTGTTTCTGCCAGAATTGGGTGCGGAACTTCCTAGTGAGTTCTTCCATGTACTGCCAGTAGCATAGAGCACGCGCCGGCCAAGTCAAGCATGGGAGGTCGGCGGCCTCCGGAAACCGGAACAGAACCGCCGGGGGCGCCAGGCGTGCGCAGAACATTCCCGCCCGAATCCGTCTTTGCGTCTCTTAGTCCTGGCGGCGAATTCCTGCTTCGGTTGTTGGGCTGCCCACCGCGCTTGACTTCCGGATGTGTATCGCTAGATTTCTGCCGTACCTGCGGCCCCGGCGTGCAGCGCGGAGTCAAGAGTACAGGTACGAGCAAACCAATCAAAGGAGGAACGCAAGCATGAAGAGACTGCTCGTGACGACCGTTCTGGCCGCGCTCTGCGTGACCATGATGACCGGCTGCGGCGCGTTTATCGCGTTCGGTGGCGGCGGGACCTTGTATCAGGATACGAAAACCCCGCTGGGCGACATCAGCTACTGGGGTCCGTCCACCAGTTCAGCGTCAAAGAAGGGTGAAGCCTCGTTCACGTCCATTCTGGGCGTCCTCGCGACCGGCGACGCGAGCCTGAAGGAAGCGATGGAGCGCGGCGGCATCACCAAGATCCACCACATCGACCAGTAGGTCACTAACATCCTCGGCCTCATCGCCACCTACAAGATCATCGTCTACGGCGAGTAATCTGGCCAACCCGACTGTCAGGAGCAGGGCTATGCCCTGCTCCTCTCTTGACGCGCCACTTCGGAGAGACGTCGGCTGAGGGCTCTTTCTTGACAGTCCGGCACGACACCCTACGATTTGGTGCAGAGTTCGGCCCGTCCCGGCCGGGGAATAACCGAATCCACCAGGGCTTCGGGCCGTCCAATGTGATGAGACGTGAACGGAGGAAACATGCCGATGAGTTATTCAGCGACGGAGATCATGGAGATGGCTGTCGAAACCGAGAAGGGCGGCAAGCTCTTCTACGAATCAGTGGCCGCACAATCCAAGGACGACGGCCTGAAAGGCCTCTTCTCGTACCTTGCGGACGAGGAGAACAAACACATCCGCGTCTTCGAGGACATCGCCAAGACCATCAAGGTCGCCTCGGACGAGACGCCGGCGAACTGGGAGGAAGTCTCGCTCTACCTGAAAGCCGTCACCGATTCGCGGTACTTCCTCGGCCCGGACAAGGCGCTGTCACTGGCCAAAGACGCTAAGAGTACTTCGCAGGCGGTCAAGCTCGCGCTGGCATTCGAGAAAGAGACGCTGGTGTTCTACCTCGAAGCGGCTGACCTTGTGCCGGCCTTGAATCGACCGGCGGTCGAGAGCCTCATCCGAGAGGAACGGGCCCACGTACGCAAGCTGACCGGGTTCCTGCAGACCTGCCAGAAATGACCAACCCCGAGACGCCTGTCTGTCATTCCGTTCGTTCCTACGGTGGCGAAGCCACACACCGCGAGGAATCTCGCCATACCGCTCTCGCCACTGCCATCGAGGCTGAGAAACAGAGCCTGAGCAACTACCTTGCGTTCGCCTGGAATACCCGCGACAGTTCCGGCAAGCAGATGTTCATCCGTCTGGCGACCGACGAGTTTGAGCACATGCGCCTGCTCGAAACCCAACAGGCAAGCTCGGCGCAGTCGGGTGGATGGCAGCCGGCTCCGGTAGACGCGACCGTCATTGAACGAATCGTCCCCCGGCTTTCCGACAAGTCCCTCCGCATCCGCGGGACCGAAGGCCAGAACCAGCTCTCGGCGTTGAACACTGCCCTGGACCTTGAACGCTCGGCGCAGACCTTCTACGAAGAACAGAGCCGGAGAGTGCAGGCTGAACCCGCCCGCGCGATGTTCGCCCGGCTGGCCGAAATGGAAGCCGCCCACTACGCCCTGCTTCAGGCTGAGATAGACAACATAAAGTCCGACGGCTTCTGGTTCGGCCTGCGCGAGTTCACACTGGAATCCGAGCGGCCGTGACTTCGCTCATGTAGAAAGAAGTCAGAACCGCACGCGGGCCGAGATTCGGTGAGTGGCGTCTATCTCCTTGTACGGCACAAAGGCATAGTCAACTGAGACCATCTTCCACGTGACGCCGCCGCCGGCAGTGAAGCTGTTCGCGGTGTTGTAGCCGGCGCGCAATGCCAGCAGACCGAGAACCACGCCCTCTGCGCCGACGTTCAGGCGGAAGCCGTTGTCCCGTGCCTTGTTTGCATCAACCACCAGAACCACCGGCCCGACCTTGGCGGCCAAACCTGCCTTGACATTCAACGGCAGCGGGTCGGCCTTCTCGATGAACTTGATGCTCGGTCCGATGTTCTGTACCGCCACCCCGGCGCTGAGCATACCGAGGTCGTAGAGCAGGCCGAGGTCGGCAGCAAACCCGGTCGCGCTGACCGTGTCAATCGCCTGCTGAATCAGCTTGAGGCTGGCGCCGTAGTTCAGGCGCGCGACATGGTTGGCGTAGCCTATGGTCCCCGCCGCGTCATAGGCGGAGTATTCCCCGACCTTACGGAACCCCTCATACCGGGGAATCTTGCCTGAAGAGGAGTAGGCAGCGGCGACGCCAAAAGTACCAAGTCGCGACGGCACGACGGCCGCAACGTACTGATAGCTCATGTCCAGCAGCCAGAAGTTCTGCATGCCGAGCACTTCAGTCCGCTCCAGTTTCCTCAGGCCGGCCGGGTTCCAGTAGATCGCGCTCGCGTCATCAGCGACCGCAGCGAACGCCTCGCCCATTGCACAAGCCCGTGCGCCTACGCCCATCTTCAGGAACTGAGCCCCAGTCTCGCCGACGGCGAACGCACTGTTGCCCAGCAGGACAAGAGCCGCCAAGCAGCCCAGAACCGGTGTGGCCAAACGGCGGAGGGCCCGCCCTGTATGCTGTATGCTTCATGGCTTCCTCCTAGCGGATGATGGCGAACTTGCCCTTGCGGACAGTGCCGGACTTCTCTTTCACCACGTAGATGTAGACTCCACTTGCGAGTTCTTTGCCGTTCTCGTTCTTCGCATCCCAGTCCAGCCGGTCCTTGTCCTTCTCGCCGGTCAGCTTCTTCACCAATTCGCCGGCCTTGTTGAACACCTTGATTTCCGCTTCGGACAGGCCAGCTCCGAAGAATGAAATCACCGTGTGGCCACGAGAAGGGACGAACGGGTTGGGCGAGACCTCGACGCCGGTGGGCAACCGTATGGCAGTGGTCGCTTCCGGCTGCGTCTTGGATCCTTCGACCTGGCCGACATTGTCGCTGGCCCGGCTGTAGAACTTGTAGGTGTGCCCGTTCACGCCGGTGTAGGCAACGCTCGTGGATTCTGTGCTCTTCCAGAACGCAAACCCGCTGTCGTTGTCCGAGACGTAGACGTCATAGCTCCTGATGCCGGACCCTCCATCGTCGTCAGAACCGGCCAGTTGCACGGCGAAGCTCGTCAACGGCTCATCTTCCGGCAGTTGCGCGACGCTACTGCTCGGCGGACCAGCGTCAATTGTGTTCAGTACCTCACGTGTCGCCATCGGTGCGTTAACATCGAAGACAATCCACGCCCGGTTCCGGATTTCGGTTCCGGTCGTCAACCCCGGCTTCGGGTTGATGGTGTACGAAAGCCAACCCTCACCCTCGGGAGGCGTCCGGTTCGGCGGCAGATTGATGTCCTCAAACCGCCAAGTCACCACGCCGGTCGCCGGGTCGAAGTTGGTGCTCGATATCGCGTGGCTCGACGTATCTACGGCGAACGTGGTCCAATCGAGGTCGCTGTCCAGCGTGTCTGTAATGACAACGTCTTCAGCCGGTGCAGTCGCGGTGTCCACGTTCTCGAAGTAGATGACATACTGGAATTGCTCATATGGCGGCGCGAACCGTGCATCCCCGAACCCGGCTGGCCCGGCTTTGTCATTGGGGTCCACGGAGCCCACAATGCTGATCCGCTTCTTCGCCCGCACCCTGACATCCACTGCGTTGGAGCACTCCACGTCAATCTCCTTTGGCTTCACCGACATGATGTACTGCGGGTCCGGGAACTGCACGCCCAACTCGCCCGACCAAGTGATGATGTACTCGGTAATGCCGTGGGTGACTTCGATGGAAGTCTCAATCTTCGACCTCATGCTTGGCTTCAGCATGTCGGAGAACGCCTTGGCAAGGACATCCCACAGAGTAGGTGGGTCCTTGTCAATCGCGAAGCCATTGTCGCGGAAGACAGCTACCGTAGGCGTATACATGAAGCCGACGTACGGGTCTAGCGGTCCGGGCGGACTGGGCACAGGCAAGGGCGGACCGGGGAACGGGAGACACGATCCTCCAGCCTCGATGACGATGTCCGGGCCCGGAGCCTCAGCCAAGAGGTATGCGGACATCGTCGCTCGCGTTCCGGCAGGCAAAGTGGCGAAGAAACCACCCGTCCCCGTTGCAGGATCGACTCCCGGGATTCGGACATTGACGCTCTGTGGCAACGAAAGCCGGACTGCGACCTGAGCATCGTTGTTTCCTTGATTTCCACAGACGATCTGGTATTCCTGCTCCCGCCCGACGCGCAACTGGTCCAAGCCGATGATGTCGAGCCAGAACGCCTCGCGCATTCCATCCAAGGTCAAGGCGTCGTAGAAGACCCCGACGCCACCCGAAGGGTTCCTGACCATGACGCTCCGACCGCCGATCCCCGCCCCGCAGAGATTGAACAGCGCTGTGACTTGCTGCGAACTAACGAATTCAGTCCAGTAGCTGACAATGGGGCCGTCCGTAGTCCCGAGAAGGCTAGCCTCGGCTCCAGCTTCGAACCCGCTCCCTCGTATGTCCAGCAGCAGCCATCCCCCTGTTCCTCCACGGTCCGCGCTTACAGAGTTCACCTGGACACCACCGCCGGAGTCGACGGTGACGCTACCAGTACTCTTGTCGTTCCCCAGATACTCGTCACCGTCGAGCATCGTCGAGCAGGCGACGACAAAGGTTCCACGCTGGGTCGTCTGCCAGGGAGCGAAGGTGACGGTATCCAACTGGCCTGCCGCGAGCGTCACGGTCTGGGGCGACAGCGAATCCCGCCCGATTCGAAAGCACACCAAGAATGTCTCGGTCACACGGCCCAGGTTCCCGACTACCGCCCGCGGCAGGAGTGTTGTATCCGGGGGAATCCGGCCGAGCGGAGCAAGGATACGGCTGACCGCGACATCGTGCGTGCAGTTGAGCAGTATCGTCTGAATCCCGGTTCCGAACGAGTCGGGAAAGCACTTGGCCGAGTCGCCATCATACGCATAGACCCGGCCTGCGCCGGCGACGCCATAGCTCGAGCCCGCGTCGCGGCCCGTGCCCAGCAGCAACAGGTTGCCACATTCGACCAGTGAAATGATGTGGTCGGGCGCGGTCCATTCGTTGACCGCCCTTGTCCCCGAGAGCTTCTGGAGGTGCTTACCGGTAGCCATGAACAGGGTATCACGGAATACGCCGAGCGCCCAGGTGTGCATATCGATGCCCTGGTTGCCCACGACCTGTGTCCAAGTCTGGCCTTCCGGGGAACGCAGCAGGATCCCCTTCCAGGCCGAGGCGTAAAGCGCGTCCTCGTACCACTGGAAGTCATAGATGCAGCACCCGCCGGACCCCGTGATGTGCTGGAAGCCCGCGCCGTCGTAACGCCCGATGAGGTCAAACGCGATATCCCCAAGGTAGAGGTTGTCGTTCCAGACATAGCCACATCGGAACCCTTTCCATCCGCCCGGGTCCTGATGGTCTATCGCCATCGTCCAGGAGTTGCCGCCCGAATCGAGCCGATAGAGCCTGCCCCTGTTCCAAGCGGTTCCAGCATACAGCTCCTCCCGGAACACAACCAGGCAGGCGACCTGATTGTCCAGGTCGCCGCCAACTTGCGACCATTGCGAGCCGTCATAGCGATAGACTCTGCCGACTCCCTCGCGCGGATTGGAATCGGACATGGTTCCGGCGTAGAGTTGCCCATTGTACTCACACAGGCAAAGAACCGCGAACCCGAGTACCGGCGAGATGACGGTTGTCTGGCTGCCGTCGTAGCTGTAGACGACTCCAGGCCCACTGCCGCCGGCATAGAACGGCGGGAAACGGGCGATCTGGGTAGCGCGCGTCTTCCGGTCATTGGCCGGGTTCTCATCGCCCGCCAGCTTCGTTGCCATCTTCACGGAACACAACTCAAGAACGGTCGGCGTCCACGACACGAAATCAACAGTGATTGTGTCGCCGGACGCCAGGGTCGCAATCGTCTCCGCAGCGACGTACCGCTGCATACCGTGTTCGCCCACAATCGAGCAGACGACCGGGAAACTCGACTGCGACATCGTCCCGTAGTTCTTCACCCTTGCCCGCGGTATCATCTGCGTATTCGGGGGGAACGTGCTTCCCGGGCTTACAATTGCCTCTACGCCGACATCCTTGGCCGGCAAGGTGAACCGGACTAAGGCGACATCATCAATCGCGATTGCGAATCGGTCATGTGACACATAGTGGAAAGCGACGTACGCTTGGCTTCCGGCAAAAGCAGCGAGACTCAATGACCTCCGCTGCCAGGTCGGCGAGTTCGTGACAATCAAGTCTGCCACAGAGTACCGCGTTGTATCGCTCACCACGGAATCGGTGGAAACCCGTACCAGCAGCGTCTCGGTGAAACCTGCAGACTGGGCTCGGTAGTAGAAGATGAGCGAATCGTCTGCGGATAGCGTTTGCGTTCTCGACGCAATCAGCCAGTCGTTGCTCGCGGAACCATAGAGGCATCCCGCACAAGCCGGCGGAGAGTTGGAGTAGTTCGTGAATCGCTTCCATTGCTCACCGCCATCGAAGTTGTACCCTGTCCATCCCGAGGGTGGGAAGACGGTGTCCGTAAACTGCTGGAACAGCAGAGTGTCGGCACCGGCCGATGCCTGAGCAACCAGCAGGGCCAGTGTCAGCGCCAACAGAGCTTTCTTGCCGCCAATCATCTTGCGTTTCTCCTTCCCCTGCCGGCCCGTCTGCCGGTAAGGAGTGGGGCAGCGGTCATTCCGCATGGCCTATTCGAGCTTGACTAGTTTTTTCGATGCCCGTAATCCGTCGGTCTCCAGGTTTGAGAAGTATACCCCGACCGGCAGCGCACGACCGGCGTCGTCCTTCCCGTCCCAGTGAACCAGATGCGAGCCGCAGGATTGCGCGCCACCAGCCAAGACCCGCACTATCTCCCCGAGGCTATTGCTGATGCTCAGTTTGACAGGGCCGGACCTGGACAGGCTGTAAGCGATGCCGGTGCTGCCTCGGAACGGATTCGGTCGGGCTTCACAGCGAGTGACCGCAGGCGGAACCGGAGTTGCGTCTTCGGCCACGCCGACTCCTGCCGAACACCAAACGTCATTGCGGCAAGGATAGTAGTGGTCTGTCTGCCCACCGAGCACCCAGAGCTTGTCGCTGAAGTCAACCGCAGGGAAGGAACGTCTGCCGGGCCACTCTGCCGATGCCGTCCCGGCGCGCCAATCCACGCCGTCGGTTGAGTACCAGACGTCGTTGAGGCCCGTACCCGTGGAGTCGTTCCCGCCGAGTACCCACATCTTGCCCGCGAAGACCGTCGCTGCATGACCAGACCTTGGCGCCCAGTCCGCCGAGGCAGTCGCGCAAGTCCAGTTCACACCATCGCTCGAATACCATACGTCGTGCAGTGAGTCACCGTAGTAGTCTGTACCCCCTCCAACTACC
This sequence comes from Caldifarciminota bacterium, assembly GCA_026397595.1. Taxonomy (GTDB): domain Bacteria; phylum Hydrothermota; class Tepidihabitantia; order Tepidihabitantales; family Tepidihabitantaceae; genus UBA2258. Next base: position 1,667 of record JAPLUO010000435.1, on the reverse strand, counting down.
CACAGCTTGTTGTCGAAGACGACCGAACTGTGGCCCGACCGCGGCGACCAATTCGCGGAGTCGGTGGTGCAGACCCAGGTCACCCCATCCGACGAATACCAGACAACATTGGTGGCAGAATAGTAGGACGTGTCGTACCCTCCGAGTACCCAGAGCTTGTTGTCGAAGACGACCGACGTGTGGCCGCTCCGCGGCGACCAGCCAGCAGAATCGGTCGCCCTTGTCCAGTTGGCGCCGTCGGTCGAGTAGTAGACGTCATTGCAGCACTCGCCATCGTAGCCTCCGAGCACCCACAGTTTGTTGTCGAAGACGGCCGAACTGTGGCCGTACCGCGCGGACCAGCGGGCTGTGTTGGTTGCACAGGACCAGTTCTTTCCATCAAGGGAGCTCCAGACGTCCCGCTGCGGAACGTCGCCATAATCGATCACTCGTCCGCCCATTACCCACACCTTGTTGTCCATAACTGCTGCGCTGTGGCCGGACCTGCCCGACCAAGGGGTCGTCGCCATCGTCCCGGTCCAGTCCACGCCGTCGCTGGAGTACCAGGCATCTATTCCATCGTAGTAGAAGGGGGTGCGCGAGCTGTAGCCACCGAGCACCCAGATCTTGTCGTCGTAGACCACCGATGTATGGCTTTCCCGTCCCGACCAGTCGGCGGAATCCGTGGCGCAGACCCAGTTCACACCATCGGCCGATTTCCACACGTCGTGCAGTACGTTCGACCAGGCCCTACCACCAACTACCCACATCATGCTGTCGAAGACCACGGACGTGTGCCCGTACCGGCCCTGCCAAGGGGCTGACTGCGTAGCCGCAATCCAACGCACGCCATCAGTCGAGTACCACGCATCATTGGTGTTGTAGTAGCCGCCAATCACCCACATCTTGTTGTCGAAGACGACCGATGTGTGACCAGACCTCGGCGACCAGTCAGCAGAATCAGTTGCACAGGTCCAGTTCGCTCCATCGGTGGAATACCAGACATCGTTCAGATAGGTACTGCCATCATAGCCGCCAATCACCCAGAGCTTCCCGTCAAACACAACCGAAGTGTGCCCCTTCCTTTCTATCCAGTCGGCCGCACTCACGACTCTGGTCCAGTTCACGCCATCGGCGGAGTTCCAGACATCACACTTGTAGCTGCCATTCTCACACCCGCCGATTACCCATATCTTGTTGTCGAAAACGACTGACGTGTGGCCCTTGCGGCCTGACCATCCGGGCGAGGACGTTACCCTTGTCCAGACCACTCCGTCGGCCGAATTCCAGACGTCGTTGTAGTAATAATCTTGCTGGAGATCATTGTGATAGCCTCCACCAATCACCCACATCTTGCCATCGAAGACTACAGAGGTGTGTCCGTCCCGCGGCGCCCATGGCAGCGGACCTGACATCTGAGTCCAGTTCATGTTCTGTGCGAACGCAGCGCACAGCACTGACAGACCCAGCAGACATACCGCACTCAGCACCCTGTGAGTTCGTCGAGTACGAATCATGACCAACTCCTTTCAGAGTCCATTATCAAACCCCTCACGGAACCGGACTTGCAGATTTCCCGCATCCGGCTCTTCAGGACAACCTCCTCACCCTCCGTCGAGTAAGTCATGGAGTCGAGTTTTGTTGACTTCCTTGGTCCGGTTCTGAGTCCGGAAGAAGTGTCCCTGCTC
>JAPLUO010000377.1 GCA_026397595.1 Caldifarciminota bacterium | reverse complement strand
TTTGACTTGGAGCGCTTCCGAATGGTGACGAGCATCAAGACGCAGGGATACCCGCACGACATTGAGGTCAGCGGAGGCAGGGCATACATCGCCGACGGCCAGGCCGGGCTGGCCGTGTTCGACGCTACTAGCCCCGAAGCCCCGACGTTGATGGGCGTCAAGATGGACTCGATGAACGTGGCATGGGGCGTGGCCGTGTCGGGTAACTACGCATACATCACCTACGGCTCCAAAGAGCTCTACATCGTTGACGTCAGCCGGCCCGAGAGCCTGAAGGTCGCGGGTGAACTTGAGTATCCGCAGCCGGGCTACGGCTACGACGTCGCCGTGAAAGACTCTCTCGCCTTCCTCGCCGCCGATGCTCAGTTCATCATCGTGAACGTCGCGCAGCCGGCATATCCGAACCTCGTGTATCAGTATCGTTACCCGCACGACTGCCGGGACGTCGCGGTCAGCGGCAATTACTGCTACCTGGCCTGCGGCCAACTGGGTGTCGCGGTGTGGAAGGTCGAGAGCCTTCCCCCGCGGCAGGTCGCGAGCTTCGACACGCCGGCCAACGCTCTCTCAGTCGCGGTCTCGGGCAACTACCTCTTTGTGGCCGACACCCGTAACGGATTCATAGTCGCCGACATCTCGGACCCGCTCAACCCGCGGCCGGTCGCGACGCTCGGCCTTTCCGGGTACGCCCGGCACGTTTCCGTCACAGACTCCTTTGCCTACGTGAGTTGCGAGGCGGGCGGGCTGGCGATAATCAACGTTGCGCGACCGGAGCAGCCGGTTCTGGCCGCGACCCTCAATCTGCCGTATACTATGTGCGCACAGGCTGAGGACGGATACGTCTTTGCCGGTGACCGTGATTCCGGACTGGTAGTAATCAAGCTTGAGGAGTAGTCGAGTGAGTATTTTCGTTCTGCTTCTGATTGGCTCCGCCGCGGCGAGCCCGGTTTTCAACGTGCGTACGGTCGGCTCGGCCACAATCAACGTCGAAGCGACGCTGCCGGCCTTCTCGGCCGAGGATTCGAACAGCGCGTACGCGTGCCTGGTGCCGGCGCCGGACGGTTGCGTGCCAACCATAGACAAAGTGAAAGCTCTAAGTGGAAATGACGAAGACGTGTCCGTGAGCCTGGGGCAGGTCGCGGTCGCGGGCGGGGTCAGTGTGGTCCCGCTGTTGCTGGAGCGCAGGTTTGAGGATGCAGCCCGCGTGAGCGTCAGGCTCTCCTACGACCGGAGCTTGAGGACGGACACGGACGAACACGGACGGACACGGACCGGCAACGCAATGGCCGCGCTCGTGAAGACCATGTGGGGAGTTGACGGAGGGACAGACGGAAGTGGTGAAGGGCAGGCCGGATACCTGATTGTGGTTCCTGATGAATTCTATGACAACGTGCTGCCGCTGGCTGCGTGGAAGGAGCGAAAGGGCTTCACAGTCTGGGTGAAGAAGACATCGGAGACCGGCACCACCAAGGAGCAGATAAAGGCCTACATCCAGACCGCGTACAGCACGTGGAGCCCGTCGCCGAGCTACGTTTTACTGGTTGGTGCAATCAGCAAGATACAGGCGTTCATCAACCCGGGAACGCCATGCGTGACCGACCATCCCTATTCGTGCGTGGACGGCAACGACTATCTGGCCGACCTGTTCGTGGGCCGGCTGCCGGCGGCGAATGCCTCGGAGCTGGATGTGATGGTGGCGAAGATCATCGGGTACGAGATGACACCGTATGTCGCGGATACGACGTGGTATCACCGAGCGCTGATGGTCGGCACAAGCTATCAGGAGGGCGGCACCGCGGCGGTCACCGCGCTCGTGACGAAGCGCGTCATCCGCGAACGGCTGCTGACTCGCGGCTTCACGCAGATTGACACCGTGTACTATCCGCCGACGTCGAGCGGCCGGGGTCCGGTAGACTCGGCAGTGAATCGCGGCGTGCTTTTCGTGAACGGCCGCGGCTGGGGCAATCGGGATGGCTGGGGATACCCGAACTTCCTTATCAACGACGTTGCCGTGCTCAACAACGGCTGGAAGTTGCCGGTCGTGACGAGCATCTACTGTGGAACCGGGAACTTCGAGGCCAATCCGTGCTTCGGCGAAATGTGGCTGCGGGCGGGGGTTCCTCAGTCGCCGAGGGGCGCGGTCGCGTTCTGGGGCAGTTCGTATACCGCGACCTCGACCCGGTGGAATAACTGCATGGACTTCGGCATCTACCAGGCCATCTTTGACTGGGGCGTTCACACCTGCGGGCCGGCGATGTACTTCGGCAAGCTGGCGCAGTACGAGAACTTCCCGCTGGCGGCCGATTCGACGGAGTTGCGGAGCTACTTCCACGTGTACAACCTGCTCGGTGACCCGTCGCTCGAGATGTGGACCGGCGTGCCGCGCGCCCTGGATGTCAGCTACCCGGCCACGTTCTCGATCGGTACGAGTTCGTTTGACGTCGTTGTGCGGGACGGCTCGGGCCAGCCGGTCCGCGACGCGGTCGTGTGTCTCCATAAGCCTAATGAGGTGCATTTCGTGGAATTGACCGACGCGGCGGGTCGAGCCCGGTTTGCCATCAGCACCAGTACGGCGGATACAATGCGCGTTACGGTGACCGGCGCGAATCTGGCGCCGCACGTCGGCAGCAGCCTGGCGATTGCCCAGGGCGTCTTTGTCGGGCACTTGTCACACGACCCGTCGAGCGTCGGGCCGGGCGGCAACTCCAGCATATCTGTTACTCTTAAGAACTTCGGTACCAGCCTGACCGCGAACGCGGTTGGCGCGACGCTGCGGGTATTGGATAGTTCGGCCGTAGTGACAGATTCGGTCAAGGCGTGCGGGGACATTGCACCGGGCGGAACCGCGGTTGCCGCCGGTTTCGGCGTAGCGGTCGCGCCGGCCTGCACCAGCAGCCAGCAGATACCGTTTCAACTGGCGGTGCGAAGCGGAGACAGCACGTGGCTGTCAGCGTTTGAGATGCCGGTGGCGGGCCCGACCCTCAAGACCGGAGGCTACACGGTACACGACGCAAACGGAGTGCTGGACCCGGGCGAGAGCGCGGAGTTGTCGGTGCTGGTCCGTAACTCGGGTTCGGGTGCGGCCGCGGGGATGAGCGGGGTGCTGAGGTCGTTGAATCCGAGCGCGGTGCAGGTCCTGGATTCGACCGGGAACTACGGTACGATAGGGGCGAACGATTCGGCGGAGAATTCCGGGAACCGGTTCGAAGTCCAAGCCAGCTCCGGCATCGGCGTTGGCCGCAGATTCAGCCTGAGGCTCGTGATGCGCGGCAGCGGCGGGTTCGAGCAGCACTGGGATTTCCCGATTACGGTCGGCCGGCCGACTGCAGCGTCGCCGCTGGGGCCGGACCGGCACGGGTACTATGCATACGATGACACCGATGCGGGTTACCCGGAGCAACCGGCGTTCAACTGGGTTGAGGTTGACCCGGGGCAAGGCGGAAGCGGCACGCACGTGGGGTTGGTGAACGACACCGCGATTCCGGTCAGCCTGCCGTTTACGTTTCGGTTCTACGGCCGCGACTACAACACGGTCTCGGTGTGTGACAACGGGTACGTTGCGATGGGCAGCCAGTGGTTGGGCGAAGCCTACAACTGGCACATTCCGTCGCCGATGGGGCCGGACGGCATCGTCGCGCCGTTCTGGGATGATTTCCGCGCCGACACGATGGGCGCCGGTGTCTTCACATTCGATGACGCGGCGAGCCACCGGTTCATCGTGGAGTGGAGTCGGTGCATCCACGTTCACGGCTATCGGTCGCCGGTGCTGGCCGACACGCAGAGTTTCGAGTTGCTGCTGGAGGACCCGCAGTATCATCAGACCGTGACCGGCGACGGGCCGATGTTGTTTCAGTATCTTGCGGTGCGCAATGATGACAGCGCCGCTGACGAGGACGGTCATAACTACGCGACCGCAGGTATCGAGAGTCCGGACCACGGCGACGGGCTGGAATACACGTTCGCCAACATGTACCCGGCGGCTGCGGCCGTGATACAGCCGAACCGGGCGATAAGGTTCACGACCAACCCGCCGGACACGTTCACGGCGGTGCGCGAGGAGACGGGAGACCGGGGACAGGGGACGGAGGCTGGCTTCCGAGTGCAGCCGAACCCGGCCCGGCAGCGAGTGATAGTCTGTTTGCCGTACCAAGGGACGGGGGACGGGGGACCGGGGACGGCGGTCGGCTTGCGCGTGTTTGACGTGATGGGTCGCGAGGTGCGTACCCTCGAAGTCGGAACACGCGTCGTTGAATGGGACCTGCGCGACCGGAGCGGGAGCAGGGTTCCGGCCGGCGTGTACTATTTCGAGGTTAGAAGTCAGACGGTAGAAAGCCGGAGTCCGACGCGCGAGAGCCGGCGAATTGTGGTTGTTGACGAGTAAACCAGGAAAGGAGGCAGGATGAACGGAAAGTTCGAGGCCCGAAGTTCGAAGCCCGAAGTCCGGGAAGCCCAAGCCAAAACAAGGAAGACCATGCTTGCGCTTGCGCTTGTGCTTGTGCTTGGGTTGGCCGTGGTCGTTCAGGCCGAGGAAGTGCTCCACGGGGTCGCGGTCTCGCCGGGCGCGTCGGATTGCTGGGTTGTGACGATTGAGAGCACGGCGATGTATCACTCCGGGGATTTTGGGAATGGCTGGCAGAGCCAGTCCGTCCCGACGACGCGCGACTTCTTTGACGTGTTCTTCCTCGATAGCCAGAATGGGTGGACCTGCGGTCGAGCCGGGGACATCTGGCACACGACAAATAGCGGCGATTCCTGGTACCGTCAGAACCTTGCCGGGCCCAAGTACGCGTCGCGCATCCAGTTTGTCGACGCGGCGCACGGCTGGGCGTCGGGCGGAGCCGCGATCATGCTGTGCACAGGGGATGGCGGTGAGACGTGGCGCGGGCTCTTCCTGCGCAACCCGCCGTACCCGGCGGACACCGTTGACTTCCAGGGCGTCTCGTTTGCCGACACGATTCACGGATGGCTGGCGGCCGGACGATACCCCGAGGGCGACAGCTTCACCAAAGGTCAGGGCTACATCGTCGGTCTGGTCGCCGATGCCGATTCATTCATTGTGTCGCTCCAGCGCAAGGATTCGGTATACGACTTCTTCGACGTGAAGTTCGTCGACGCCCTGAATGGTTGGGCGGTCGGCGGCGACGACCGGACGATGGCAGCAGTCGTGTTCCACACAACCAATGGCGGCGCGGAATGGACCGAGCAGTCCGTGCCGTCCGGCGCGCGCCTGCTGCGGGCGGTCAAGTTCGCGAGTCCGACCCAGGGCTGGGCCTGCGGCCGCAACGGCACGATAATTCATACGTCCGATGCCGGCACAAACTGGGAGCAGCAGACGACCGACGCTGACACGACCCTGTTCGACATTGACTTCGGGGACTCGTTGCAGGGCATGGCGTCGGGCGCGGGCTCGACCGTGCTGCGCACGACCGACGGCGGCACCAACTGGGAACGCTGCTACAGTGCGGTCGCGGAGCCGAGACCGGGGACCGGGGACCGGGGACCGGGGACCGGGCTGCGGGTTCTCGGCAACCCGGCGCGCGGTGAGGTGAGTTTCGCGGTTAGCGGTTCTGCCACAGGCTCCCGCATCGCCATCTTCGATGCCTCCGGTCGCCTTGTCCGTGTCCTCTCCAGCCCCCAATCCCGAATCCCTGATTCCTATTCCCTTTCTTGGGACGGCAGGAACGATACCGGCGAGCCGGTCCAGGCCGGCCTGTATCTCGCGCGGCTCGTCTCCGGTGACTCAGGCGGCACAGTGAGGTTCGTACTGCTCCCTCGGTAGGCACCGGTGAACTGTCGCCCAGCAGTTGCCGGCGGAACCCGCGAGCAGCGCTTCACCCAGAAGCTGCAGGTCGTCCGCTAGCAAGGAAGGGATCGAGGGACCCAGGGACACAGGGAGCAAGTGACCGGACTCGATTTGTTTCCTCCATCCCCTCGTCCGTCTGTCCCTGTTCGTGTCGGCACTAGCGGCTTCTCCTTCGATGACTGGGTAGGCCGGGCCTACCCGGCCGGGCTCGCGAAGACGAAGATGCTTGAGTACTACGTGGGCGTGCTCGGGTTTGATTCGGTCGAGCTGAACTTCACCTACTACGCGATGCCCGTGCCCAGGACGCTTCAATCCATGGTGAACCGGACCGGCGCGGACTTCTGTTTCGTCGTTCGTTCGCACAAGGACATGACCCACGACATCTGGGCGGATGAGGACCGGCAGGTCCTCAAAGACACCGACGAGGTCTTTAAGGCTTTCCGCGAAGGTATCAGCCCGCTCGTGGACTCGGGTCGGCTCGGGTGCGTGCTGGTCCAGCTTCCGGTCTTCTTCTACCCGGTGCCGCAGAACTTCGAGTACCTCCGGAAGATGCCCGCGCTGATGCCGGGCGTTTCCATCGTGGTCGAGTTCCGCAACCGGGCATGGCTCCGGCTGGACGCATTCCGGATGCTGGAGGAGAGCGGCATGGGCTGTTGCGTTGTGGACGAGCCGAAGCTCTCCCGGCTGATGCCGTTCGAGCCGCGGCGGACGTCGGACATCGCCTATTTCCGCTTCCACGGCCGGAACCAGAACTGGTTCAACGCCTCGCGCGAGGAGAGATACAACTACCTCTACTCGACCGCGGAACTCGAGGAGTTCATCCCGCCGCTGTGTAGCGTCAGCGCCGGCGCGAAGACTACGTTCGTCTTCTTCAACAACTGCCACGCCGGGGCCGCGGCGCGCAACGCCCTGATGATGAAGCAGATGCTCGGGCTGGTTGACATGCTGACGCCCGAGCAGACGCGCGTCGTCGAAGGCCTCTGAATCGGACGTTGAACCACAGAGAACGCAGATGACACGAAGTGTCACCCCGACGCCGAGGAGGGGTCTCGGCCGGCGAAGTCAGAAACGAGAATGGCGGACGCGGAAAGGATTATCCACAGAGTCCATAGCGCGGCCTCGAAGGCCGCAACCAAATCCAATGGAACCACAGATGAACGCAGATGAACACAGATTGAGTCCCGACCCGAGCCCGAGCATTGCGTCGCCGCGGGTGGCACTTGACGACGGTCTTCAGGACCCCGAC
>JAPLUO010000196.1 GCA_026397595.1 Caldifarciminota bacterium | reverse complement strand
GGCAGCCCAATCTATACCAACGTAAAGCATCTTGGTCTCCTTTCGGTAGTGGCGGGACGATGGTGGCCTTGGTGGGCAGTTAGCCTTATATCGGTCCTTGTCGCAACGGTCGCGGCAGGACAGCTCACTATCGAACCTTCCGCACCATTACTGCCGGGAGAGACGATCTGAGCGAAGTGGTCGAACCACGAGGGTGACATGGTCTTCTTCCCGGCGGGGCCATCACAATCTCCGTCTTTCATCAGCGACCTACAATTGTACTGCATGGATCCAGTATGACATATAAGGGTGACAGGGGTATAAGGGGTGACATCAAGAACTGTCAAACATTTCATGCTCGGCGTAATAGACGCCGGCGCGAGAGACCGGTCGGTAGAGCTAGTTCAGTCTGTGGGCGATGGAGATGTTGGTCTTGCCGTCCTTCTCGTAGACCAGCATCTTGATTGTCTCGGTCTTGTCCGGTTTCTCCCACTCGAGCATCCCGACCTTTTTGCTGTCCGGGTCCTTGACCCAACCTACTTTCTCAACCGATGCCCGGTACCATTCTTCGACCTGGGCCCGCGGGTCAGAACTCACAAGCAGCCAGCTCGTGCCTTTGCTGTCCGACGTCGAGAGTGCCATCCGTTCCGTGGCGATTGCGCCCGGGTAGCGAAGGAACCCCGGCAAAGTGGAAATGTCGACCGCCGCAGCCGCCGGTTTGGCGGCCGGTTTCTCTTCGGCTTTGCCGCAGCCCGCGCTGAACACGGCGATGGCGACCAGGGCAAGGATAGACTGCATGCAGACGGTTCTTTTCACACGGCCTCCTTTTGTTCAATCCTACGCTTCTGCCGGCCGGGGTCAAGCGTATCGTGACCCGCCATCCGAGAGTACGGGCAACCTTGGGCCGACCGCACAGGCTAGGTTCCTATTCCCTCTCATCACCTTGTTACGATAACCTTCTGATAGCTTGCCGCGGACAGCTCGCGGCGGACAGCCCGGACGAAGTACACGCCCGGCGCGAGCCGGCCGACGTCGTTGGCGCCGGGCCGAAGGTCGAGAACTCTGCGGCCGGTGATGTCGAGGAGCGCGGCTTTGGGGACAGTCCCCGTGCGGGGACAGTCCCCTTCCAGGAACAGCACGCCGCGGACAATGGTGGCCGCCAGCTTGTGGCTTGGAGCTTGCGGCTTGAGGCTTTCCTCGGTCCCGACGTTGCCGGTCGGGTTGCGCAGGTAGTAGAGTTCGGTGTCCCCGCTCCGGTCGTCACAGAAGACCATATGGATCGTGTCGCCGGTCAGCGCTATCGCCGGGTTGGAGGAGTTTGTGCTGGTCTGGGTCAGCCTGAGTTCCGGCGTCCAGTCGAGACCGCCATCGGTCGAGTTTCGGTAGTAGAGCTGCTTGTTCCCGGTTCGGTCGTCGTACCAGGCGATGTGGACGTTCCGGCCGGACGCTGCGAGGACCGGAAACAGGCAGGCTCCCGAGTTATCCGTCAGGCGGACTTCCGGTTCCCATGTTGCGCCCCAATCCGTTGACCGCATGTAGTAAATCTGGAACTGATAGCCTCCGCCTCGGCGGTCAATCCAGGCAACGTGGACCAGTGAATCTACTGCGGCCACGGTGGGCGCGTAGACAATCGCGGAATCGCCGGTGAGCCTGGTCTCCGGACCCCAGGTGGCGCCGTTGTCGAGCGAGCGTTCGTAGTAGGCGTCGCCTGCGCTGTTTCGGGTATCGAACCAGACCACGTGCACCACCGATTCCGAAACCGCGACCGAAGGGTCCTCGGACCGGGCCGAGTCATGGGTCAGAAATACCTCGGGTTGCCACGTGATGCCACGATCCAGAGAGCGCCGGTAGCTGACCTGCGTGTACGCGCCGTGGAATACGGCCCACAGCACATGGACGGTCGCGTCCCAGACGGCATCGGTCATGCAGCCCCCGATGGCGGAGGAGAACCTGGCGAGCGCGGTGTCCGTGGACCAGGTTGCGCCGCCGTCGGTAGACCGCCGGTAGAACGCTCCCCATCCATTACTATTGCTCTTGTAGACAAGGTGCACGGTGCTGTCTGAGACCGCCAGCGACGGGCACAAGCTCGTATCCGGGTCGTTCGAGAGGTTCTGGTCCGGCCGCCACGTCACCCCGCAGTCGGTCGAACGCTTACCGTAGACTTGGGGGTGGCCGTCGCGGCCCTCCCACCAGACCGCCTGCAGGTTACCGCCCGCGGTCGCCGCAAGGAACCAGCCGTTGTTGGCCCAGATGCGCGCTGGCTTGCCCGCGTACGTCAGGCGAACTTCGGGTTCCCATTGAGCGAAGCAGACAGAGTTCAGAATAAAGCATATAGAACACAGCACGAATGGACGCATGAGCTCTCCCTATCTCGTAATGACGACCTTGCTGACGGCTTGGGCTTGAGCTTGTGCTTGCGCCCCTCGCACAAAGTACACGCCCGGCGCGAAACGTGAGACATTATTCTCCCCTGGACACAGGTCAAGCACCTTCCTACCCGAGATGTCCAGTAGCCCGCTTGGGCTTGAGCTTGGGCCATCGGCAACGCGTAGCACGCCGCGTACGACCGTCGCCGCCGGTTTGTGGCTTGGAGCTTGCGGCTGGAGGTCTTCCTCAATCCCGACATTGCCGGTCAGGTTATGCTTGTAGTAGATTTCATCGTTACCGTCGCGGTTGTCGTACCAGGCCACGTGTAGCCCGGGGTCCGCTACCGCGATTGAAGGGTGTCGCGATTGCTGGTCGTCGTTGACCGAGAGTCTTGTGTCGTTGCTCCAGGTCGTGCCGCCGTCGTTTGAGCATTTGTAGTAGACCTCGTCGCCGCTCGCGCCGTCGCGGCGGTCGCACCAGACGACGTGGACGCTGGCGCCGGCAACCGCTATCGAGGGGAAGTACGAGGGTTCACTGTCAGGCGATGTGAGCCTGGTGTCACCGCCCGGACTGGCGGGCCACGTAGCGCCGTTGTCGTCTGAGCACTTGTAGTAGATTTCGTTCGTGCCGCCGTCCCGCGTGTCGGACCAGACAACGTGGACCCTGTCGCCCGTGGCCGCAATCGAGGCCCACTCCGAGGCGGGGGCTGAGTTCGTCAATCTCACGTCGCTGCCCCAGGTCGCGCCGCCGTCGGTCGAGCGCTTGTAGTAGATTTCCGCCGGGTAGGCGGGGCCGTTGCGTCCGTCATACCAGGCAACGTGGACATTGGCTCCGGCCGCCGCTACCGCGGGCTGCCACGCGTAATCCGCGGAGTCGTTCGTGAGCCGCATGACGCTGTCCCAGGTCGCGCCGCCGTCGGTCGAACGCGTGTAGTAAACCTCGAGCGGTTCGCCGGGATTCACGCTCGGCAAGCCGTCCCAGACCACATGGACCGTTTCACCGGCCACCGCGGCCGAAGGTCCGAACGCGAGGCCGGTAGTCGAGAGCTTAACGTCGCCGCCCCAGGTGGTGCCGCCATCGGTCGAGCGCTTGTAGTACGCATCATACCAGTCGACGTCCCGGTTGTCCTCCCAGACCACGTGGACTTCGGCTCCCGCCACTGCAACCGAAGGACACCACGAGCGGAGGGCGACGTTCGTGAGCCGCTGGTCGCTGTCCCATGTCGCGCCGCCGTCGGTCGAGCGCTTGTAGTATATCTCGTCGTTGCCGTCGCGGCTGTCGGTCCAGACGACGTGGACGGTATCGCCCTCGGCCGCCACCGTCCAGGTGTTATTGTTCTCAGCCGTCTTAGAAGAGGCCGGGTCGTTCGTGAGTCGCTGGTCCGGTTCCCACTGGGCCAAGGCCGAATGCGGGGCCAGGATGCAGAGCGCGAACATCAGGACGCAGTACTTCACTAGTTTCTCCTATCTGGCAATGATGACCTTAGAGACAGCCGTCCGCCCACCGCTTTCCGCCGACCGCAGGAAGTAGACGCCCGGCGCGAGATGCCGTACGTTGTTGGGGCCGGAGCGCAACGCCATAACCGCGCGGCCGGTGATGTCGAGGAGCGCGGCTTTGGGGACAGTTCCCGTGCGGGGACAGTCTCCTTCCAGGAACAGCACGCCGCGGACGATGGCGGCCGCGTTTGCCGTTCGGACTTTGGCGTTCGGCGTTTCCGCAGCCCCGACGTTGCCGGTCATGTTCCGCTTGTAGTAGATGGCGCCGTGACCGTCGCGCATGTCCTTCCAGATGACATGGAGAGTCGAGCCCGCGACGTCGATGAACGGCGCGGCCGGCGACGTGGCCCCGCCGACAAGCGTATCGATGGGATCCCAGGTTACGCCGCCGTCGCTTGAATGCAGGTAGAAGCTCCCGGCGCCGCCGCTGAGGCCGAACCAGACCAAGTGGATGTTCGCGCCGTCGGTGACGATGGATGGATAGACGGACACAGCCGAGTCGGTCGTGAGCCGTTCGTCCGGGCCCCAGGTCAACCCGTAGTCGGTCGAGCGTTTGTGGTAGATCTCGAAGTTGCCGTCGCGATTGTCCTCCCACGCGACGTCAACGTTTGAGCCGGAAGGATACACGGTCGGGCTGTAGGACATCGCGGTATCATGGGTGAGCCGGGTTTCCGGTCCCCATGTCACGCCCTGGTCTGAGGAGCGACGATAGTAGACTTCGCTGTGGCCGTTGCCGCCGTGGCGGAATTCGTTCCAGACGATGTGGACGTTGGAGTCGGATGCCGCGATGCAGGGGTCCTCGGAACGCAGCGGGGCATTGGAGATGCGCTGTATCGTGTCCCAGGTCTCGCCATTGTCGGTCGACCGCCGGAAGTACACTTCACTGTTCACGGTGTCCAGATTCAGCGCAACGTAGACCATCGGGCCGACCGCGGCGATGGCCGGCCACCAGTTGAACAAGAGCGAATCCGAGATGAACACGTCCGGCTCCCAGGTCCGGCCGCCGTCGAGAGAGCGCTTATAGTACGAGCCGTAGCGCCCGGTCCGCTGGTCGCGGAACGCAAGGTGTACGTTTGTACCTGACACCGCCAGGGTCGGGAAGTCGGCAGTGCCGGGATTGCCGGAGAGCCGTTCATCCGGGCCCCACGTCGTGCCCTGGTCGCTCGAACGCTTGTAGTAGATGGCGCTGCCGTTGTTGTGGGTGTCGCACCAGATGACGTGTACCGTATCCGCGCAAGTGACGACGCAGCGCGCCATGTTCTCGTTCAGCGTCGCGGCGCTGTCGGTCGTCGAGAGTCTCCGGTCCGGCTCCCACTGGGCGAGGCAGACAGAACATAGGATACAGAACGTAGAACAAAGGACAATTGCACATCTCATGGCGTCTCCTTGAGTGAATTGTAGCACCCCGCAGGCAGGCGTCAAGCGGCCGAAAGGCCGGGCCTTGGGGCGAATCCAACGGCCATTGGCGGCTATCTAATATAGGGGAAGATGAATATCGAGAGATTTACCGAAAAGGCCCAGGAAGCCATTGCTGCGGCACAGTCGGCAGCTCAGCGGTCCCAGCATCACGAGCTGGACGCTGAGCATATCCTGCTTGCCCTGCTTGAGCAGGACGAGGGGCTGGTTCCTCAACTCATCAAGCGGGTCGGCGCCGACCCGGCGGTTATTCACCAGCAAATCCAGGCCGCCCTTGCCGACCGGCCGCGCGTTTCCGGCGGCGACACACAGCTTTACACGTCGGCGCGGGCCCGGCAGGTGCTGGCCGAGGCCGAGAACCAGGCGAAGCGATTCAAGGACGAATACATTTCCACCGAACACCTGTTCCTCGCGATTCTCGAACTCAAGGACGGCGACTGTGCGCGGGTATTCAAGGCGTTCGGGATTGACTCGGGCAAGGTGCTCGCGGCCCTGAAGGAAGTCCGCGGGTCTCAGCGCGTCACCGACCAGGGTGCGGAAGAGCGATACCAGCCGCTGGAGAAGTTCGGCCGGGACGTCACCCAACTGGCGCGCGACGGCAAGCTCGACCCGGTCATCGGCCGGGACGAGGAAATCCGGCGGGTGATGACGGTGCTTTCGCGGCGGACCAAGAACAACCCGGTGATGATCGGCGAGGCGGGCGTGGGCAAGACTGCCATCGTCGAAGGCCTAGCCCAGCGCATCGTCAGAGGCGACGTGCCCGAGTCGCTCAAGGACCGGAAGCTCGTGGCGCTCGACATGGGCGCTTTGATTGCCGGGACCAAGTACCGGGGCGAGTTCGAGAACCGGCTGAAGGCGGTGCTCAAGGAAGTCACGGCATCAGAAGGCCGCATCATCCTGTTCATCGACGAGCTCCACACCGTGGTTGGGGCGGGCAAGGCCGAAGGCTCGATGGACGCGGGCAATATTCTAAAGCCGATGCTCGCGCGCGGGGAGCTGCGCTGCATCGGCGCGACCACGCTCGACGAGTATCGCCAATACATCGAGAAGGACAAGGCGCTTGAGCGCCGGTTCCAGCCCATCTTCGTGGACCAGCCGACGGTCGAGGAGACGGTTTCTATCCTGCGCGGCCTGAAGGAGCGGTACGAGGTCCACCACGGCGTGCAGATAACCGATGCGGCGCTGGTGGCTGCGGCAGTGATGTCGAACCGCTACATCGCGGACCGGTTCCAGCCCGATAAGGCGATTGACCTTGTCGACGAAGCCGCGGCCAAGCTGAAGATGGAGATTACATCGAAGCCGGTCGAGCTCGACGACGTTGACCGGAAGCTGCTGCAACTGGAGATGGAGCGGCTCTCGCTAAAGCGCGACAAGGACGAGGCCTCCCGGAAGCGTCAGAAGGAGATTGAGAAGGAAATTGCCGGGCTCAAGGAAGAGCAACATCGGCTGACCGCGCAGTGGGAGACCGAGCGGAAGGAAGTCGATGAACGGCGCGCGCTCCAGGAGGAGATCGAGAAGGTCGGGACCGAAGTGGACGCGGCCAAGCGGAAGTACGACCTGAACAAAGCCGCGGAACTCGAGTACGGCAAGCTGGCCGAGCTTAAGAAGAAGCTGGCTGCGACGGAGAAGGGCGCGGGGAAAGAGAAGGGCAACCGGCTGCTACGCGAGCAGGTTACCGAAGAGGATATTGCCGAGGTCGTGGCGAAGTGGACCGGGATTCCTTTGAAGAACCTGATGGAGTCGGAGCGGGAGAAGCTGCTCCGGCTGGAAGAAGATATCCACAAGCGCGTGGTGGGTCAGGACGAGGCGGTGTCGGCGGTGGCGAATGCCATCCGCCGGGCCCGTGCCGGCATCGGGGACCGGAAGCGGCCAATCGGCAGCTTCATCTTCCTCGGGCCGACCGGCGTGGGCAAGACCGAACTGGCAAGGACGCTCGCGCAGGTGCTGTTCGACACCGAAGACGCGATTGTCCGGATTGACATGTCGGAGTACGGCGAGCGGCACACCGTGTCGCGGCTCATCGGCGCGCCGCCCGGGTACGTCGGGTTCGAAGAAGGCGGGCAGTTGACCGAAGCCGTGCGCAGGCGGCCGTACCGGGTCGTCCTGCTCGACGAGATTGAGAAGGCCCACGCGGACGTGTTCAACGTGCTGCTGCAGATTCTCGACGACGGCCGGCTGACCGACGGCCACGGCCGGACTGTGGATTTCAAGAACACCATCATCATCATGACCTCGAACCTCGGCACCGAGCTGGCGCGGCAGGGCAGGTTCGACCGCGACGAACTGATGGCGCTGCTGCGGCGGAGCTTCCGGCCCGAGTTCTTGAACCGGATTGACGACGTCGTGGTTTTCAACCCGCTATCGCGGGAAGACATCAGGAAAATCGTGGACATCCAGCTCGTCCGCGTCAGGGATTTGTTGACAGAGCAAGGGGTGAGCCTTATACTCAATCGTGGCGTTGAGGACGTTCTCGCGGAGGAAGGCTACGATGCAGATTTCGGGGCCAGGTCTCTCAAACGAGTTATACAACGTCTTGTCGAGAATCCGCTCGCGGAGCTGATTCTCAAAGCCAGACCTGCGAAGGTCTCGGTATCCGTCGTTGACGGGAAAATTGTTCTTTCGCCGCAAGGCGTACAATCTGGAGCATAAGATTTGTCGGGAGCGGGTATCCCTCCTTCCCAACCCACCAAAATAACCCCCTTGTTTCCCCGCTCCCGACGCCATATTGAGACCGCTTGCGACCTGAAGACTTAAGCTCAGGCGCACGGAAGTCCCGAGGACAGGGTCCTTGAGGACGACCGGGAGAGGCAGCAATGTCTTTCTCAGCGGTGATTATTAGAGGCAGGCTAAGATGGCCGGAAGACGAATGCCCGCCGGGAAACCGGCGGGCATCGGCTTTCGAGACCGGGTTTCTACCACAAAGACACCAAGACACTAAGGGCGCAAAAGAGAAGCCGCACGCCGCAAGCAAATGGCTCAAGCGCAAGCTCAAGCTCCTGCAAGCCGACGCGCAACTCGTAACTCGCAACCCGTAACAGCTCGCTTCAGAGCTCGCCGAAAAGCTCCCTGGAAAGCTCGGTCGAAAGCTTGTTCAAGAGCTTCTTTGAAAGCACAGTTCAGAGCTTGTTCAGAAGCTCGGTTCAAAGCTCGCGGAAAAGCTTGCGAAAAACCTTGTTTCAGAGCTCCGTTCAAAGCTCGTCTCAAAGCTCAGTCAAAAGCTCGGCCAAAACCTTAACCTAAACCTTATTCAATTGCAGCCCGGGGGGCGGTCTCCAGTCCGTACCCCCTACGGGGAAATTGTGTCTCGGGCCATGCCCGCATACTACATATAGGTTACTGTCAACCCGCTGACCGCTGCTCGGCCGCGTGACGGGACCTGGTTGAGTGATACGTCCGCGAGTCTCCCAGTTTACTATATGTCCTCCTGAAATCGGCCCCCGAAATCGTCTAAGTTCTACACTCATCGCTCATTACTCATCGCTCCCGAATCTCCCCTACCTCATCCCCCAGGCTGCTTTGGAGATTATCGGCAGAATCGTGTGGAGCGCGATTCAGAAAACCGTTTGCGAGATCGTCCTGCACACAATCATGAGCGCCGTCCAGGCGACTGTGAAGATGACCGTCAGCAAGACAATCTCCCGTAGAATCTGACGGACAGTCTTGGCCACTGCATAGAGAGCCGTTTAACAGAAGACTCCGCAGACGACCCGAAGAGTCATCAGCAGGGTAATCGGGCGAGCAACTCGGCCGGCAATCTGCTCAATCATTCGACAGACGGCTCGATGAATCCTGCATCGAACTGCCGGAGGCATCCCCTGCGGAATCCCATTCCGAATCGGCAAACGAAGACCGCCGATGCGTCCGCTATCCTCTTTCGTCATTTCCACTTTCCACTTCTCCACCATGCGCCCCATCGCTCTGATCTCTGACGCGCGCCATCCTCGCCCGCCTGCGCGCTTCCGAGTACCCGCTCAGCGTGTACGCCGGAGTGCGGCCCGGACGCGGCTGATGGTGAAGGACCTCATCAGGCAGCGTGTCGGCCGCTCTGGCGTCGACCGCGATGGAATCCGATTCAACGACTGAACGACATACGGCAAGCAAATCTACGTCCGCCGTCACCATGACCCAAACGACGGCCGCCATGACTCACACCTCGTGTCGAACTGCGAACCGAGCCACGTGTGGCCCCACGCGCGAATCCGCGTGTGCAGTCATGTACGAACTGGCGTCTGAGCCTACAATTGCCATCCCGAATGCCGCGTTCTGCCGCCAGGTGCTTGCTGCTGACAGCCCACCAGGGCGCAGCAAAGATTTTTCTTGACACGTGCGACGGGTTCGGTTTAATGAAGTCACAGATTCGATGCTCTTTGGCTAAGATGTAGTGACAGCGCGCGACAAAGAGGGGCTTCGGCAAAGGGGCCGGAGACCTTTGGGGAACGCACTCAAGCACACAGTCGGTTAAGACAATTGGTAAAGACCGCTGGCCTCGGCCCGGGGGATTTCGCGTCCAGGCGTATTGGCCCATCGTGTGACGGGATTCCCGGATTGCGATGTCTCGCCGGGGCAGGCGGTGGCTGTGCATAAGTAGTAAGGAGGACAGTATGCCTGTAAACCCGACTTATCCGGGTGTATACATCGAGGAAGTGCCCAGCGGGGTACGCACAATTACCGGCGTCGCGACGTCGATAACCGCTTTCATCGGCCGGGCCAAGCGCGGCCCGGTCAACGAACCAGTCACCGTAAACAGCTATAGTGATTTCGAGCGCAGTTTCGGGGGGCTTTGGACCGGGAGCACCCTTGGCTACGCGGTTCAGGACTTCTATCGGAATGGCGGCAGCCAGGCCGTTGTCGTTCGCCTCTTCTCCCCGTATTTTGCCAGTGACGCGGAAAGAGTCGCGGCGCTGGCCGCGGCTACCGCGGTCGCGGATGCCGCCAAGGGGGGAGATAGCATCGCCGACGCCAAGGCTGACGCAACCGCAGCGTTCGACCTGATAAACGGCGACGGCGCGAAGTCGGCCGCCGAGAAGCTGGCAGCGAAGACCGTGAACGACAAGGTGCAGGCGGTTGCCGCGACCGGGACAACGATGACAGACATCAACGCGGCCGCCGACGCCGGCGTCCTGCTGGCCGTGCCCGCAGCCAAAGCCCACGTGACGCTGGGCACCCTGACCCTGGAAGCAGCATATGAGGGGTCATGGGGCGGAGGCTTGAAAGCTACGGCCGACTCCGACACGCGGTCTCCATCCGACACGAAGTTGTTCAACCTGACCGTGGAGGATGGGTCCGGCAATCAGGAGAAGTTCCTCAATGTCTCGTCCGACCCCGCCGCTCCGCGTTTTCTGCCCACAGTCCTTGAGCAGCAGTCGAGGCTGGCGCGGGTACAGAAGACGGGCAGCACGTGGACCATCGGGGCCGAGCGGCCCGTCAGTCTTCCGGCCACGGCTTCAGGCGTCGGCGGCGACGACGGGAGCGCGCTTACTTCAACTGTCGTCACGGGCTCGGAGTCGGGCAAGACCGGGCTGTATGCGTTGGAGAAGACAGACCTGTTCAATCTCCTGTGCATCCCGCCGTACACGGCCGCCGGGGACATCGACCTCACGGTTGTCGCCGCGGCCGCCACCTACTGCGAGAAGCGGAGGGCGATGCTGGTGTTGGATGCGCCGACCGGTTGGGTCGGCAAAGACGCGGCGAAGACCGGGGTCAGCAGCGTCGGCACCACCAGCAAGAACGCGGCCGTGTTCTTTCCGCGCCTGTTGATGCAGAACCCCGTGCGTGAGAACCAAGTTGAGGTTTTCGCCCCGTGCGGCGCGGTCGCCGGCGTGTTCGCCCGCACCGACGCGCAGCGCGGCGTGTGGAAGGCACCGGCCGGGCTCGATGCGGCGCTCAACGGCACGTTGGGGCCCGCGGTTCCCCTGACCGACGGAGAGAATGGCGAGTTGAACCCGCTCGGCGTCAACTGTCTGCGCACGATGCCGGCTGCCGGGACGGTGGTCTGG
This sequence comes from Caldifarciminota bacterium, assembly GCA_026397595.1. Classification (GTDB taxonomy): domain Bacteria; phylum Hydrothermota; class Tepidihabitantia; order Tepidihabitantales; family Tepidihabitantaceae; genus UBA2258. The sequence goes on along the minus strand of JAPLUO010000196.1, from coordinate 33,603 downwards.
GGCGCCCGCACGCTGCAAGGGAATGACCGTCTGGCTTCCGAATGGAAGTACATCCCGGTGCGGCGGACGGCGCTCTTCATCGAAGAGAGCCTGTACCGGGGCACGCAGTGTGTCGTGTTCGAGCCGAACGATGAGCCGCTCTGGTCCCAGATTCGGCTGAACATCGGCTCGTTCATGCACAGCATGTTCCGGCAGGGCGCGTTCCAGGGGACGACGCCCAAGGACGCCTACTTCGTCAAGTGCGACAAGGAAACCACGACCCAGGACGATGTCAACAAAGGTATCGTCAACATCGTCGTGGGCTTCGCGCCGCTGAAGCCGGCCGAGTTCGTGATTATCAAGCTGCAGCAGATGGCCGGCCAGGTCCAGGCATAAGGAGGAGCAATGGCAAAGTTCTCAGTCAACTCGTACCGGCTCGACCCCTACAAGAACTTCAAGTTCCGCGTCAAGTGGGACGGACGCTACGTTGCCGGCGTGAGCAAGGTCGGCGCGCTCAAGCGTTCAAATACGCCGGTTGAGCACCGTGAAGGCGGCGACCCGAGTACCGTGCACAAGTCGCCCGGCCAGAACAAGTTCGAGGCCATCTCGCTGGAACGCGGCGTCACCCACGACCGAGAGTTCGAGCAGTGGGCGAACAAGGTCTGGAACTTCGGGTCCGGCTTCGGCTCCGAGGTGTCCCTGAAGGACTTCCGCAAGGACATCATCATCGAGGTCTACAACGAGGCCGGGCAGGTTGTCCTCGCCTACAAGGTCTACCGGTGCTGGGTTTCCGAGTTCCAGGCGCAGGCCGACCTCGACGCCAGCGGGTCCGCCGTGCTTATCCAGTCCATCAAGCTTGAGAACGAGGGCTGGGAGCGCGACTACGAAGTAGGCGAACCGACCGAGCCGAGCTTCCTCGAGCCGGCATAGCACATGCGGGGCCTGACCGCGCAGGACATCCTGGCGGTCTGGGAGGCCGGCCAGGACCAGCATCCGGTTGACCGGGCGCTGACGGTTCTTGAGCACGGCTTCCCGGACCTGACGCGCGAGCGTTCGGCGCGGCTGCCATTGGGGCAGCGCGACCGTCTGCTGCTGGAACTGCGCGCGAAGGTGTTCGGCGACGTCATGACGGCCTCGGCCCGTTGCCCCGGGTGCGGAGAGCAACTGGAAATCCCGATAGCGGTTTCTGCGATCAGCGGTCAGCGGTCAGCGGTCAGCGGGCGGCAGTCGGCGGTCAGCCGTCAGCCGTCAGCCGTCAGCCGTCAGCGTTCAGCGTTCAGCTTGCGGAGCGGCAAGTATGCGGTTCGCTTTCGCCTGCCTGACAGCCGCGACCAGGCCGCGGCGGCGGTCAGCCCGGACCCGGCGGCGGCACGTCGCGCCTTGCTCGAACGCTGCGTCATCTCGGTCAGACACGGAAAGCAGGAGGTTCGACCTTCACGGCTTCCGGAAACGACAGTGTCGGCGTTGGCCGGCCGGATGGAGGATCTCGACCCCATGGCCGAGCTGGCTTTCGACCTGACCTGCCCGCAGTGCGGGAACCAGTGGGAGGAAGTCCTGGACCCGGCCGGGTTCTTCTGGGCCGAGCTGGCGATGGAAGCGCAGCGGTTGCTGTCTGAAGTCCACACCTTGGCTCAAGCCTATGGGTGGCGCGAGCAGGACATCCTGGCGCTTGGCGCCCGGCGACGTCAGCATTACCTCGGGCTTGCAGGTTCATGAGCGACTACCTGTCTCGACTCGCATCCCGGGCGATGGGCCATGCGCCGGTCCTGCAGCCGCTCATTCCGTCCCGATTCGCTCCCGGCCCGGACGTGATGACCGCAGCGGAGACGACAGAGCGCGCCGGGCGCGCAAGTCGCCCGGCAAGCGATGAGCGCGGAGCGATGAGTAGTGAATCGCGGACAGAACGCGTAACCCGCAACCCGCAACCCGTGACTCGGCCGGCGCGCGATGAGCGCGGAGCGATGAATGATGAACCGCGGGCTGAACTCGCAGCTCGCAACTCGCAACCCGCAACTCGCAACCCGCAACTCGCAACTCGTGGCCCGCAACCCGCAACTCGGCCGGTGAGCGATGAGCGCGGAGCGATGAGTGATGAATCGCGGAGCCGACCCGCAACTCGCAACCCGCAACTCGTAACTCGTAACTCGCAACCCGCAACTCGGCCTGCGAGCGATGAACGCGGAGCGATAAGTGATGAACCACAGACCGAACTCGTAACTCGTAGCCCGCAACTCGTAACTCGTGGCCCGCAACCCGCAACTCGGTCGGCGCGCGATGAGCGCGGAGCGACGAGGGGTGAATCGCGGACGGAACTCGTAACTCGTAACACGCAACCCGTAACTCGGCCGGCGCGCGATGAGCGCGGAGCGATGAATGATGAACCGCGGACTGAACTCGCAGCTCGCAACCCGCAACCCGCAACTCGTAACCCGCAACTCGCAACTCGACCGACGCTCGTCCCGATTCGCCCTCGCGCCGCCGGGGAGCTTCGGGGTCCTGCCTTGAGAGACAACCCTCTGCCGTTCATCAAGCCCCCGGCACCGGAGCCGACCGTGCACGTGACAATCGGGCGCATCGAGGTGCGGGCGATCCAGCCGGAGCCGGCGCGGCCCGGCCCTTCGCGGCAACGTTCGCCACGCCTCTCGCTGGCGGACTACCTCAGGCAGGAGGGCGAGAGGCGGCAGTGAGCAACTTCCTGGCGATTGCCACCGTCACCGAGGTCTTGCGGCAGATGCTGCACGCCGCGGTTTCCGAGGACGTGACCGGCGCCGTGGCGACTGCCGTGCGCCCGACCCCGGGCGGCAGTCTGCCTGATACCGGGGTAAACGTCTTCCTCTACCAGGTCACTCCCAACACCGCCGGGCGCAATTCCGACCTGCCGACGCGGGACAGCGACAGCGCGGTGGTCCAGCGGCCCCGGGCCGCGCTCGACCTCCACTACGTGCTTTCTTTCTACGGCAACGAGTCGGAACTGAAGCCCCAGCGCGTCATGGGCAGCGTGGTGCGCGCCCTGCACACACAGCCGGTCCTCACCCGGCAATTGATTCGGGATGGAATCAAGGGCGGATACCTTGACGCGGCCGACCTCGCTAACGACATCGACTTGGTCAAGTTTACGCCGTCGGCCTTTACGCTGGATGAGTTGTCCAAGCTGTGGTCGGTGTTCTTCCAGACGCCCTACGTTCTTTCGGTGGCCTACCAGGCGTCGGTCGTCTTCATCGAAGCCAGGCAGCCGGCCCGGTCAGCGTTGCCGGTGCTGGTGAGGGGAGTCAGGGCCGAGCCCGGTCTTTCACCCGGCGGCCCGGGCCTTGAGGGCCTGGTGTTCCCCAATCGGCAGGTGGGCATCCGGACGGGTGAGGTTCTGACTCTGACCGGGCGCCAACTTGCCGGCTCGGAAGTGAGTGCGCGCCTGACGTACCTCCGCGGTGGCGAGCGATACACATTCGCGGCTGAGCCGGGAGGCTCAGCCGCACAGTTCAGCGTCCGGGTCGCGAGCCCGATTCTTGTCCCGCCGGAGCGACACCTGCCCGTTGGGGTCTACACTATCGCGGCGGTGATTTACCCGGAGGGCGGGACCGCGCCGGTCGTCACCAACGAACTGCCGCTGGTGCTGGTTCCGAGGATAGTCGGCATCAGTGCGGGAGCGCCGGCAGGTGAGGAGACTACGGTCACCGTCCATTGCAGCCCGGACGTCCACCGGGGCCAGGATGTGACCTTGACTCTCGGTGACCAGGCGGTTCCCGCGGCACCGTTTTTCGTGGAGCATACCGGTGCGCTGGCCTTCACGTTCAAGAATCTCGCGCCGGGCGACCATTGGGTGCGTCTGCGGGTAGATGGCATCGACAGCCTGCTGATTGACCGCTCGACCGACCCGCCGACATTCGACCCGAGTCAGAAGGTGACGATAGGCGCATGAAAGCAGCACCGGAAGTCAACTGGCTCGAAGCTAATCAGCAATACCTGACTGCCGCAATCGCACTGCTGCGCCATCGGCTTGAGTGTCACATTGCACGGGCCCAGGGCAAGGACCAGCCGGCGGTCAGCGGTCAGCAGTCGGCCGAACTGTCGCCGCCGCCGGCACTTGAAACCCTTTGCGCGCGTTTCGGGCTTTCGGTCTTTGAGCACGACCTGCTGCTGCTCTGCGCGGCGGTGGAGCTCGATTCCCGGTTCCCGGCCCTTTGCGCACAGGTTCACGGCGAACCGCTGCGCGCCTACCCGACGTTCAGCCTGGCTTTGGCCGCGTTGGCCGAGCCGCACTGGAGCGCGCTGGGGCCGGATGCGACTCTGCGCCGGTGGCGGCTCGTCGAGGTCGGACCCGGCAGCAGCGTCACACTCAGCCCGCTGAAGATTGATGAGCGGGTGCTGCACTATCTCACCGGTGTTCCGGCTCGGGATGAGCGCCTGGCCGGGATTGTTGAACCGGTCCGCCACGCCGGTCTGGAAGTACCTACGCACCGGGCGCTGGCCGGGCGCATAGGCTCGGTCTGGTCTCAGGCTTCACACAACGCGCCGCTGCCGCTTGTCCAGTTGTGTGGTCCGGATGTAGTCGGCAGGCGGGGAGTAGCGGCCGCTGTCTGCTCGGCGGCCGGACTCAACCTGAGTCTTATGTCCGCCGGAGCCCTGCCGCTGGCGCCGGGGGAGCTCGATGCCGTGACGCGGCTCTGGGAGCGCGAGTCGATTCTCGGAACCAGCGCGCTGCTGCTGGAATGCGACGACATTGACGCGGCCGACCTGCCGCGGAAGAACGCGGTGAACCAGTTTCTTGAGCACGTCGGCGGAGTCCTGCTCATCAGCGCCCGGGAGCGATGGCAGACGAGGAACCGGCCAACCGCGGTCTTTGACGTGACCAAGCCTACCGTCGCGGAACAGCGGGACTTGTGGCGTTCGTGTCTGGGTCCGGAAGCGGCCCGGATGAACGGCGGTCTCGACGCCCTGGTTGCCCAGTTCAGCCTGAGCGCCCGCGCCATCAGTGCCGTCTGTGCCGAAACCGCGGCAGCGGCCAGTGACCGAGGGGACGCCTTATGGGATGCCTGCCGCAGGCAGGCCCGACCCAAACTGGAGGACTTAGCCCAGCGGGTCGAGGCGGTCGCCAGTTGGGACGACATCGTGCTGCCTGCGTCGCAGCTAGACATACTGCGTGACGCGGCCGCCCAGGTCCGGCAGCGGATGAAGGTCTATGAGACGTGGGGCTTTGCCGCCAAGAGCGCGCGCGGGCTGGGCATCAGCGTGCTATTCTCCGGCCCGAGCGGAACCGGTAAGACCCTGGCCGCGGAAGTGCTGGCGAACCACTTGAAGCTCGACCTGTACCGGATTGACTTAAGCCAGGTCGTAAGCAAGTACATCGGCGAGACCGAGAAGAACCTGCGCCGGGTCTTTGATGCGGCCGAGGACGGCGGGGCGGTATTGCTCTTCGACGAGGCCGACGCGCTCTTCGGCAAGCGCAGCGAGGTCAAGGACAGCCACGACCGCTATGCCAACATCGAAGTCAGCTACCTGCTCCAGCGCATGGAAGGCTACCGCGGACTGGCGATACTGACAACCAATATGAAGGAGGCGCTGGACCAGGCCTTCCTGCGGCGGATACGGTTCGTGGTCCAGTTCCCATTCCCGGACGCCGAGCAGCGGGCCGAAATCTGGCGCCGGGTCTATCCTGCCGCTACGCCGACCAATGGCCTGGACTTCGCCCGGCTCGCCCGGCTCGACGTTGCCGGCGGCAACATCCGTAACATCGCGCTCTACGCCGCGTTCCTAGCGGCTGAGGCCGGCGAATCGGTGGCCATGAAGCACCTGCGACGGGCGGCACAGGTTGAGTATGCCAAGCTCGAAAGGCCGGTAGTGGCCGAGGTCGGCAACTGGCAATGAAGCTGGACATCACCATCGAGGAACTGGTCCTCCACGGGTTTCCCGCTGCCGACCGCAACCGCATCAGCGAAGCGCTTCAGCATGAGCTTGCGCGCCTGCTCACATGCGAGGGAACGCCGGCGTCATTCCGGGATGGCGGCAGCACCCGGAGTGTGAATGCAGGTTCAATTCGCCTGGCTGCTGCGGGCGGCCCGAGAAAAGTCGGCGCCCAGGTGGCACGGGCGGTCTATGGAGGATTGAAGAATGGGCTCGGGTAGCGTGCTGGAATCCGCAAAGAAAGGCGGTTTCACGTACGTGCCTCCGGCGCGCAAGCCCCTTGAGCGTCGAGCGGACTTGCCGCAGGTCACAGAACCCGCAGCGGGTTCCGGCGGTGCGGGCCACGACTTCGGCCGGGTGCAGGTCGCGCGAGGCGATTCGGCACAGCCGGAGATGGGTCAGTGCCCGATAACATCCACCCCCCGAACCTGCCCGTTCGGCGGAGCGTGCCACACCTGCCCGACACGGGTGCAAGCCAAGCTGGAAGTCGGTCAGCCGGACGATGCATACGAACGCGAGGCGGACAGAGTGGCGGATGAGGTCATGAGGATGCCGGACCCACGAGAGCGATCAGTTTTCAGTGGTCAGCAATCAGTGACCGGCAGGCAGCGGTCAGCCGTCAGCAGTCAGCTACCGACCATGAGCAGGACGCCATCGGGCACCACGGGCATCGAGGTGTCGCCGGAGGTCGAGGCGCAGATCCAAGGCCTGCGAGGCGGCGGCCGGCCGCTCTCCGAGTCAGAACGTGCTTTCTTCGAGCCCAGGCTTGGGCGTGACTTCAGCCGCGTGCGTATCCATGCCGACCGACACGCCGCGAGAGCCGCCCGTGCCGTCAACGCCAGAGCTTTCACGGTCGGGCAGGACGTAGTGTTCGGAGCCGGGCAGTATGCGGGCAGGTCCGACAGGGGCAGCAGGCTGCTCGGGCACGAACTGGCCCATGTCGTCCAGCAGATGCGTCCATTGCCAGGCCCGGCCAGGGTCCAACGTGATACGCCCAGCGCGCCGGGCCGTCCGATCGGTCTTGGGTTCGAGCCCATTTTTGCCCTGTCCGAAGCCTACGTCGAGATACTGGTCGACGATACGATCTCCGAGGAAAATGCGAATCTCGTCGAGGTGGCCGAAGCGTACAAGAGGGTCAGTGCCGGTTCGCTGGTCAAGTTCACCGGGTATCTCAGTCAGAGAGCCATGACGGACAGCGAACAGCAGGCACGGGAACGAGGGAGGATCGTCGAGCGGATGGACTCGGCGCGCACGGTCCTTGTCAGCCTCGGGGTGCCCTTTGATAACATCATGCTCTCGTCGCCGACCGGTTTCTCGCCGACCGGCGACGGGCGGTTCACTATCGACGTATCGGAAGGTTCGTCGCTGGCCGGAATCTTCACCCCGCAGGCGACGGGATTGTCCCAGAGCCCGTCCATCCCCGGCGCAAGTCTCCCTTCGCTCAGTGACCTGCTGACATTCAATTTCAAGGCCGGGCCGGTCGAATTCACTATCGATTTGCCGAAGTCGGCCGCGGTCAGGCTCCCGGCGGCACTGAGCGGCGTCACATCGCTCAGCTTCGAACTCAAGGCCGAGACGAGCGGGACGTTTACATTCACGGTGGCGCTGAATGGGATGGAGCACATCCGGCTGATCCTCGAGACCCAGGTCAAGATTGAGGACGGGGGCGATGTCAGCGGCTCGGCGGCCATCATCATCGAGGCTACGCGCAAAGTGTGCCACGCGGACAGTCCGGAGTTGCTGAAGGCCCGTATCGAGAGCGCCGGTGAGAAGTTGACCAAAGCCTGTCAGGAGTATAAGCAGGCAACGACGATAGGGGATGATTTTTCCAAACTGTTTGACGTGGTCGGGGCAATCGGCGACTTGTACGATTTGGTGGACAAGACCAAGAGTCCCTGCAAGGAAGTGCCGGCCGCCAGACTTCGTTTTGGCGTGCAGGGACCGCTGACGCAACCCGAGGCGGGCGAGCGCGGCTTGCCATCGTTCATCGGGCTGTCACTTGGGATTCCATTTGAGCTTCCATTCCTTTAGAACGGACTGAATGATGAGTGCATTTCCCGGTTCTCCCCGCCTTGTCAAAGGTGCGATTGTCGGGCTCGACAAGATGAACCCGCTGTCGAGCGTCGTGGTGTTCCAGTACAACCCCGAGACACTGAAGCGGTCGCTGAAGGCATCAACGGCCGGCGAGCAGGCGGACATGGGAGAAGTCCTGCGGCTGAAAGGCCCGCCCGAGGAGACAATCAGCCTGGAGATTGAGATTGATGCCACGGACCAGCTCGAACAGGCGCAGCCGCTGGCAGTCGCGATGGGCGTCTATCCTTCTCTCGCCGCCCTGGAAATGCTGCTCTACCCGAAGGCCGCCTACGTCATCGCCAACCAGGTGCTGGCCAAGCTGGGGATGATTGAAGTCGTGCCGCCCGAGGCGCCGATGGCGCTGTTCGCGTGGGGTGTGAAGCGCGTGCTGCCGGTCCGCATCACCGGCCTGGAGATTACCGAAGAGTTGTATGACCCGAGCCTCAATCCGATACGGGCCAAGGTGAGCCTGAGCATGCGGGTGCTGACGTATGACGACCTGGGCCTGGCGAGTACGGGCGGGGCATTGTATCTCGCACACCAGTTGGCCAAAGAAGCAATGGCGACCGTGCAGAGCGCTATAAACTTGACGCAACTGCCCTCGACACTAGGATAGAGCGATGTTCGACCCAACCAGTCGGTATTACAGCATCGAAGACGCAACGCTGATTGTCCGGGACGCGGACGGGAAGACACGGGTAGTGAAGTACAAGCGGCGTCGCTTTGTCCCGACGGCAGCGGGGATGACGGTCATGGTCGAGCACGGCTTCGCACAGGGCGAGCGGCTCGACAACATCGCCGCCCGCTACCTTGATGACCCGCTCAAGTTCTGGGTCATCTGCGACGCCAACGAAGTCATGCGGCCGGAGGAACTCGAGGAGCCGGGCCGAAGCATCAAGATCAGCACGCCCGGACTGGGGACCTGAAAAGGAATTCTAGATTTTGGATTCTAGATTGATGATTGGCGGGGCTACTCGATGAAAATGCTGACGAGTGTGCTGGGCATACGCTTGATGGTTCTGACCGGCGATGCAATCCCGCTGCCGGCGTCGCAGGAGGTGCTCAGTGCGATTCGACGCGTCGAGGTGACAAGCGCGGTCGGCAGCGAGGGCGACGGTTTCCAGATGACGCTCAGCCTGACCAAGACCAAGACCGGTGAGTACAGCCTGCTTGAGGGCGGGACTCTGGACCCTGACCGGCGCGTTGTCATCGCGGTCGTATTCGGCGTGACGCCGGAAGTTCTGATTGACGGAGTCGTCACGCATCACCAGTTGATGCCGGGCGACAAGCCGGGGGCCGCAACCCTGACCGTTTCGGGCCGCGACATCAGTGTGTTGATGGACCTGGAGGAGGTCAACGAGGCGTTTCCCTGCCAGCCGGATTCCGTGATTGTCACCAGGCTGCTTGCCACATACGCGCGCTATGGTATCGTGCCACAGGTCACTCCAACTGCCGATGTCCCGCTGCCGACCAGCCGCGTGCCGAGGCAATGCGAGACCGACCTGTCGTTCATACGGCGGCTGGCCGCGAGGAACAACTTCGTATTCTACGTGGAACCGGTCGCGCCCGGCGCGAGCGTTGCATACTGGGGAGCGGAGAGCCGCGCGGGCCTTCCGCAGCCGGCCCTGACCGTGAACATGGGCGCGGACACGAATGTGAGGGAGATAGACCTTACAAACGACGAGCTCGCTGCGGTCGGGACCAAAGGGGTGTTCGTCGAGCCAATAACCAAGATGAGTATCAGCATCCCGCCGCTGCCGGAACTGCGGGTGCCGCCGCTCGCAGCCAGGACCGGCACGCCCCGGCGTACGAGGCTGATGCGGACGACCGGGAACCGCGACCCGGTCCAGGCGCTGCTGGCGGCCACGGCCGAGGCCGGCCAGGCCGAGGAACCGGTGAAATCGAACTGCGTCGTGGATGCGGCCCGCTACGGCCATGCACTCCGTGCCCGGCGGACGGTCGGGCTGCGCGGCGTGGGGCGCATCTACGACGGCCTCTACTACGTGAAGAGCGTCACGCACAAGATAGAACCCGGCAGCTACACGCAGTCTTTGATGCTGACCCGGGAAGGAACCGGCTCGCTATCGCCGGTGCTGCTGACATGAGCGCCGTGAGGCCAGACGGTCAAAGGAATTCTAGATTTTAGATTCTAGATTGATGATTGGCGGGGCTGTTCGATGAGGCCGCAGTTCTTCGGCAAGTACCGCGGGACTGTTACCGACAACCAGGACCCGCTGATGACCGGGCGCATCCGTGCCCGCGTGCCCGACGTGCTGGGGGACCAGGAAAGCGGCTGGGCATTGCCCTGCGCTCCGTTCGGCGGGCAGGGCGTCGGGTTCTTTGCCCTGCCGGTCGTCGGCGCGGGCGTCTGGATGGAGTTTGAGCACGGCGACCCCGACTATCCGATTTGGACCGGCTGCTGGTGGGGCAGCGTGGCCGAGATCCCGCCGGTCCTGCTTGCGCCGCCCTACAAGAAGGTGATGATAAAGACCGAAGGCGGCAACCGCATTACGCTGGACGACACGCCGGGTATAGGCGGTATCACGCTGGAAACCGCGAACGGCCAGAAGATCGTGTTGAGTGCAACCGGCCTCGAGATAGACAATGGGATGGGCGCGGTCATCAAGCTGACCGGGCCACAGGTTTCCGTCAACAACGGCGCTTTGGATGTGATATGAGGAAGCGGACAGTAGTCAGTAGTCAGTTGTCAGTGGGCAGCGGTCAGCTATCAGCTGTCAGCTATCAGCGGTCAGAACCCAACGGTCCGTTGGTTTCCGGCACGCTGACCACTGACAGGCTGATAACTGAGAACTCCAGGACCTAGCCATGCCAGGATTCCTGCTTCATGTCGGGGCTACCGTGATGTGCGTGCACGCGGGCCAGGCCCAGCCGACCGTGCCTTGCCCGCGCGTCATGCTGGGAGGCCAGCCGGTCGTCACGCAGCCGAACCCCTGGGTTGTCGCAGGGTGTGCGTTGGCCAGCATTCCCAGCCCGCCCTGCGTCACGGCGCAGTGGGTCACCGGCGCGACTCGCGTGCTGGCCGGCGGACAGCCGGTGTTGCTGCAGGACAGCCAGGCGGTCTGCACGCCGAGCGGCGGAAGCCTGCTGGTGGTTGTGACACAGATGAGGGTGAAGGGGACGTGAAAGAGCAGTCAGCTATCAGCAGTCAGCGGTCAGTTGTCAGTAGTCAGTGGTCAGTGAGCAACTGGCGGCAGGGAAGGCAGGACTGAATGCTGAGAACTGAACACTGAGAACTAATGCCATGAATGTTGACTATCCATTTCACTTCGATAGCCGCGGCCGTACCGCCGAGACCACCGACGACGACCATATCCGGGACATGATTGAACAGGTGTTGTTCACGAGCCCCGGCGAGCGGGTCAACCGGCCGACTTTCGGCAGCGGCCTCATGCAACTCGTGTTCGCGCCGAACAGCGACGAACTGGCCGCGGCGACGCAACTGCTTGTCCAGGGAGCGCTGCAGCAGTGGCTCGGCCATCTGATACAGGTTCAGGCAGTAGAAGTCCGGAGCGAGGACGCGTCCCTGCTGGTTACCGTGAGGTATGTCGTCACGCGCACGCAGGAGCAGCGGGTGACGGAGTTCCGGCGCGAGGTCGCGCCATGAGATGGTATTGCTGCCGGGACGAACGGCGTCGTGCCCTCATCGCTAACCACGAGTCAATATGGGGGCTCGACTACCTGGAAGTGTCGCCCAGCCAGGGGAAACTTACCGTCCATTTCATCCCGCCGGAAGGGGTTGCGAAAGAGAACCACAAGGGTGCGGTGCCACCCGGGATCGTCCGGGAGGAAATCGCGATTACCGGGGGCGAACGCATCACCATCATCGAAGTGGTGAGTGCCGCTGAGCAGGGCGACGCGCTCGAAGTCACGGTGAAGGACAATGACCCGCGGTCCGCCGGCGTCGGCGACTTCTCGCTCTACACGTTCCGCACCAAAGGTCGTCCGGACGTAGACCCCCTGTTCGACCAGATAGAGTTCTCGTTCAAGGTCGGGTGCCGGCCCGACATTGACTGCCGCGTGCCGCAGTATGCGGTCCCCGGTCGTACCACAGCGCAAGACCTCGGCTACCTTGCCAAGGATTACGCAAGCTTCCGCCGGTTGATGCTCGATCGATTGAGCCTGCTCATGCCCGGATGGAAGGACGCGGGCCCGGCCGATTTGCAGGTCGCATTGGTGGAACTCCTGGCCCATGCCGCGGACCGGCTGAGCTACTACCAGGATGCGGTCGCGACCGAGGCGTATCTCGGGACCGCGCGGAGCCGGGTGTCGGTGCGCCGACATGCCCGCCTGGTTGACTACTTCATGCACGACGGATGCAACGCCCGGACCTGGATTCACGTGCAGGTAAGCCAGGATGTCGCGCCGGTCTCCAGGCCGGCGCTCCCCAAGGGGACCGTGTTGTTCACGCGGGTTGCCGGACAGCCGGCGCAGGTTCTCCCCCAGAACGCGGCCCAGCTCATTAGTGAGGCCGGCGCGGTTTTCGAGACCATGCATGACGTGCGGGGGCTATATCGCGACCACAACGAGATGAACTTCTACACATGGGGCGACGAGGAGTGCTGGTTGAAGAAGGACGCGACCGGGGCGACCCTCGCCGGCCATTACCCGAACCTGGCCGTCGGCGATGTCCTCATGCTGGAGGAGGTAGTCGACCCTTTGACCGGAGTGCCGGGAAACGCCGACCCCTCGCACCGGCACGCAGTCCGTCTCACCGAGGTCGTGCTCGACACGGACAAACTCAGGGGCGATGCTCCAATCACGAGGACTTGCTGGGCAGCAGCGGACGCGCTGCCATTCGGTCTGCGTGTGAATGCGGAAGTCAGAGACGATGACGCCGGCTGGGCGCTACGCGCCACCAGCGTCGCCCGCGGCAACATCGTGCTGGCCGACCACGGCGTGACCCGTACAGATGAACCCGGCGTTGCAGTGCCGAGTGACGGCTCGGTGTTCCGGCCCGGTATTGGGAAACGGCCGGTCACCTGTGCAGCGTCCGTGGACATTGCCGGCCCGGCGAGTATGGCGCTCGGCCAGAAGCCGCAGGAAGCCATGCCCGTCCTGTGGTGCTTGGAGACGAGAGGCGAGAGGCGAGAGGCGGGAGACGAGTTGCGAGTGCGCTGGGAAGTCCGGCGAGACCTGCTCGGCAGCAGCTCAACCTCGCGCGAGTTCGTGCTTGAGACTGAAACCGATGGGACGGCACGCCTGCGTTTCGGGGACGGTCATTACGGGATGCGGCCAGTACCGGAGGCGCTGTTGCACGTGCAGTATCGCTTCGGCAACGGGGTCGCTGGCAACGTCGGCGCGGAATCGATATACCACATCGTGAGTGATGAGCCCGCAATCAGCGCGGTTCGCAACCCCTTGCCCGCGGTCGGCGGCATTGACCCCGAAAGCATCGAGGAGGTCCGCCGCAGCGCGCCGGTGGCGTTCAGAACCCAGAAGCGGGCCGTGACGCTGGATGATTACTGCCGCGCAGCCGAACTCGTCGATGGTGTCCAGCAGGCGGGCGCGACCCGGCGCTGGACCGGGAGCTGGCCGACGATCTTCCTTGCCGTGGACCGGACCGGCGGCGAAGCGCTCGGGCCTGAGGCCGAAGCGGAACTACGCAACCAGCTCGAACCGTTCCGGATGGCAGGGCAGGACCTGGAAGCTGAGGATGCCGGATTCGTGCCGCTGGACGTGAAACTCCGCGTGCGGATCAAGCCCGGCCATTTCCAAGGGGACGTCAGGGCGGCACTGCTGGACGCGCTCGGCAGCCGCGTACAGCCGGATGGTCGGCGCGGGCTGTTCCACCCGGACAACTTCACGCTCGGGCAGCCGGTGTACGTCAGCGCGGTCTGCGCCGCGGCCCAGGCGGTTCCGGGCGTTGCTGCAGTAGAGGTGGTGCGGTTCCGTCGGCTGGGCAGCCACTCGGCGTTGCCGAAGGATGGAAGGCTCGAGATGGGGCGGCTTGAGGTCGCGAGACTCGATAGCGACCCGAGCCTTCCCGAACACGGCGTGCTTCAGTTAGATATCCGAGGCGGAGAATGAGCGCGGACAGTACCAACGGGCAGCCCGGTTGCGCCAACGCGTGCCCTGATGCTGAGAACCAGACGCCCGCACAGAACGTGAACCGGCCCGGGCTCTCGGCGGTCGAGTACCGGGTGGGTACGTACTCGAGCTTCCTGCGCTCGATGCGGGTGGAGGTGGTCAGGCACGAGCGGTTGCGCAACCTGCGAACCGGCGCGACCGATGACCCCGCGGTTGCGCTGCTTGATGCGTGGGCGGTCGTGGCGGACGTCCTCACCTTCTACCAGGAGCGCATCGCCAACGAGCACTACCTGAGAACCGCCACCGAGGTGCGCTCGCTCACCGAGCTCGCAAGGCTGGTCGGGTACGAACGCGGGCCCGGTGTGGCGGCGGAGACCTGCCTCGCTTTCACGCTTGAGTCCGCGCCCGGCGCGCCGCAAGCGGCCATGATTGAGTCCGGTACAAAGGTCCAGAGCGTGCCGGGCCAGGATGAGTCGCCCCAGACCTTCGAGACCGTCGAGCCGGTCGACGCCCGGGTCGAATTGAACGCCTTCAAACCGTGGACGTACGGCCCGCCCGTGGTCGGACTGAACGGACTCTACTTGAAGGGCAGCGCGAAGAACCTGAAGCCGGGCGACGCCGTCGTCATTGTCGGCAAAGAACGGGAGAATGATCCGACGAACGACAACTGGGATTTCCGAGTTCTGACGCGCGTGGAACCGGTTCCGGACAAGGACTACACAATCGTGGAGTGGCAGGAAGGACTCGGCTCCGTTAGCCCGGAGGTAAAACCGGCCCAGGTCCAGCCGCGTGTGTACATCTTCCGACTGCGGGCCGCGCTCTTCGGGCACAATGCGCCGGACTGGCGATCGGTATCCTCCGAGAAAGGGAAAGGATACATTGAACCACCGCCGCCCGGCGAGTGGCCGCAGTTCAATGTCGCCTACCAGAACGGAGTCCCCAATCCCTGTGACAAGGTGGTTCTCGACGCCGCGTACCCGCAGGTGCTAGCCGGGAGTTGGCTGGTCCTGCGCACACCGCAGTACACGGAGTTGTACCGGGTCACATCAGCCGAGGTGACCGGGATGGCTCAGTTCGCGATTACCGGGAAAGCGACGCGGGTAAAGCTCTCGGGCGAGAATCTGAGTGCTAGGTTCTTCAACAAGCTGCGAGAGACCGTTGTCTTCGCCGCGAGTGAGGAATGTGAACTGGGGGACGTGCCGACAACCACGGCTATTGCCGCAGGCGAGAAGGAGATTACGCTGGACCGTAGGGTTGACGGCCTGCCGGTGGGCCGCGTGCTGCTCGTCGCCGGCACGACGTCCGATGGGGTCGCGGCTTCGGAACGCGCAGTGCTGGCCGACACGAAAGAGGACGGTGAGCGAACCCGGCTTGTACTGAAAGACGGTCTCGCGCACAGCTTTCGGCGGGACTCAATGACCATCTTCGGCAACGTCGCACGGGCAACGCACGGCGAGACCGTGACCGAGACACTCGGTGGCGGCGACGCGACCCGGACATGGCAGCGGTTCACACTGCGGCAGAAGCTGCTCACCTATACCGCAACCGATGACGCCGGCGGCGCGGCTTCCACGCTGGAGGTCCGGGTCGACGACGTGCAGTGGCAGGAGGTGCCGACCCTGCACGGATGCGGCCCGGCCGACAAGGTTTACACGGTGCGGGTGAATTACGATGACACGGTCACGGTCCAATTCGGCGACGGCAGGACCGGGGCGCGGCTGCCGACCGGGTACGAGAACGTCAGGGCCCGGTATCGCAAAGGCATCGGGCCGGACGCGTGCGTCCGACGCGGACAACTGACCACGCTGCTCACCCGGCCGCTGGGCGTTCGGTCGGCAACGAACCCGGCGGACGCGGATGGCGGCGCTTACCCGGACGCGGCTGATGAAGTCAGGCGCAACGCGCCGCTGCGCATGAGAGCCCTGGACCGGGTTGTCTCTTTGCGTGACTACGAGGATTTCGCGCGGGCGTTCGCCGGCGTTGCCAAAGCGCTGGCGGCGTTCGCCTGGAACGGGAGATGCAACGTCGTGTTACTCACGGTCGCTGGGTCCGGTGGCGAGATTCCGCCGGACCGGCTGCAACAGAACCTGCAGGCGGCAGTAAGGGACTGCGGGGACCCGGGCATGATAGCTCACGTGGTCCCATTCCAGCCGGTGCCGTTCCGCATCGAGGCGACGATTACGATTAGGGAAGGATTGCGGCGCGAGTCGGTGCTGGCCGCGGTCCGCAACCGGTTGAGCGCGCGTTTCGGCTTCGACGCTCGCGAATTCGGCCAGCCGGTTGCCCTCAGCGAAGTGCAGGCTGCGGTGCATGAGGTGGATGGCGTGCTCGGCGTGAACGTGCTGCAATTCCATCGGCTGGTCGGCGGAGCCGGCGTTTCGCCGCAACTCGACGCCGCGCCGGCAGTGCTGTGCCCGGAAGGCAAAGTGTATGGCGCGGAGTTGCTGATGCTGAAGATGGGACCCGATGACATCCGCTAGCACAGTGAAACTCGACGCTGACCGAATCTACGGGATGCTCCCCGCGATATACCGCATTCGCGATGCCGAGCAGGGATACCCGTTGCGCGGGCTGATTGAGGTCATCGCCCGCGAGGCGGGCGTGGTCGAGGCCAGCGTCGCGCAGATGTATGAAGACCTGTTCATCGAGACCTGCGCGGGCTGGGTAGTGCCTTACATCGGTGACCTCATCGGGTTGCGGCCGCTGCCCGGCGCCGGTTCAGTCACGCGCTCCGAAGTGGCGAACACGATTGCGTACCGCCGGGGCAAGGGAACCGCGGCCGTCCTGGAACAAGTGGCGCGCGACGTCGGCGGCTGCCCGGCGGTTGTCGTGGAGTACTTCCGGCGGCTGGCGGTGACCCAGTACATGAACCACCTGAGGCCGGAATGTCGGGCGACGGCCGACCTCCGGGACGAGAAGGCGCTGGCGAGAATCGGGACGCCGTTCGACGCCCTGCCCCGGACAGCGGAAGTGAGGCGGATTGCCGGCCGGCGCGGCCGGTACAACATTCCCAATATCGGCCTGTTTCTCTGGCCGGTCGGAGCGTACCGCGTGACCGGCGGTATGCCGAAGCGGGTTAAGGAAGGGTGCTACAGCTTCGACCCGCTGGGGATGGATACGCCGCTGTTTAACCAGCCGCGACCCGAGCGCGAGATTGCCCATCTGGCCGGGCCGCTGAACGTTCCGGAACCGCTGAGCTGTGCCGCTTTGCAGGAGGAGTTGGACGCGGTCAAAGCTGGTCATCCCCCTTCGGTCGGGTATTTCACCAACGACCCCGTGTTCGGTGTCTTCAGGAACGGAGACTCGCTGTCGATTACCGAGTGCCGGGTCGGCGAGTTGCCGGACCCGGACTGGCCCTGGCCCGCTGACGCCGGCTCGGGCGTGACCTTCGTCGTCGACCCGGTGCGCGGGCGGCTGCGCTTCGCGCCGGGCGCGCTCGGTCCGCAGGACCGAATCAGGGCGAACTACTTCTATGGCTTCGGTGCGGACATCGGGAGCGGTGAGTATGGCCGACCCGGGTTGGACCAGCCGACCCACACAGTCGAAGAGGGCGACGGTCTGCAGAGCGCCGTCAACCACGCGGGAGCCGGTGACGTGGTTATCGAGATTGCGCACAGCCGGACAATATCCGGGAACCTGGTCATCTCGCCGCTGCACGACCAGCGGCTGGTAATCCAGGCGCGCGACGGCTGCCGGCCGGTGCTGACCGGGGTAGTCACGGTCGTCGCGGCCGACGATGCGCAGGTAACGCTTGATGGACTGACTGTCCGCCGGGGCGTCAGCGTGAGCGGCGTCGCACCCATGGCGCTGGCGATTCGCCGCTGCACGCTGCCGCCCGCAAGCGCCGACGTCGAGTGGCTGGGTGACGGCACGCTGATTGTCGACAAGACCATCAGCGGCCCGGTTCGGACCGCCCGCGCCGTGCAAATGGAGGTCACCGACAGCATTGTCGACGCGCAGAGCGACACCCGCTACGCACTCAACGTCCCGGGCCGGGTACGGGTTGCGCGGACGACGGTCGTCGGGCGGGTGCGGGCCGGAGAGATGAACCTGGTCGAGGACAGCCTCTTCACCGGCCACGTGGCGTGCGAACGCCGCCAGCAGGGTTGCATGCGCTTCTGTTCGCTGCCGGCTGCGTCACTGGTGCCTAGAGCGTACCGCTGCTACCACTGGCACAAGGACGACCCGGCCACGCCGGAGCCGGCATTCTGTTCGCTTGATTACGGCCGCCCGGTCTACGGCCTGTTGAGCACGTGGTGCACGCCGCAGGTGCGGCTGGGTGCAAGCGACGGCGCCGAGATGGGCGCCATCCGCGGCTGGCCGCTGCGCGAGGCCAACCTTCGGATCAGACTTGACGAGTATCTCCGCGCAGGACTCGAGGCCGGGATATTCCGAGTGACCCCTTGATGGCAGGGAGGCAATTATGAAAGGCGATTTCAGCCGCGACACGTTCGACAAGAAGAAGCACTACAAGGCCGTGATGATGCAGCAGGGCCGGGTGTCTCTTGATGCGGATTGGAACGAACAGATAGACATCATTGGCCACGAGCGCGAGACGGCACTTGGCGACGTCATCGGCCCGAGCGGCGTGCTGAAGAACCACGATGGATTCAAGGTCACCGGATCCGGGGCCCATCTCTTGGTCGGCCCCGGGCGCATCTACGTCGGCGGCATCCTGTGCGAACTCGAAACCGGGTCGGCGGCGCTGCAACTGGCCCCGCCGGCCGGGACAGGCCTCCACCTTGTCTATCTCGACGCATGGGAGCGGCACATCACCGCCGTGGAGGACCCTGACATCAGAGAAAAGGCCCTGGGTGGACCGGATACGGCGACCAGGGTGCAGACAGCATGGCAGGTCAAGTTCGAGCCGGTCGGCGGCCAGGACCCGAGTCAGTTCCCGCTGCTGTGGGGCGACAAGTTTGGCGACAGCAAACTCAAGCTGAAGGCCAGGCTGGACCCCGAGGGCGGGCCGAGCGGGCCCTGCGACCTGAACCCGCAGCCGGGGTACAAACTGCGGGAGAACCAACTCTACCGAGTGGAAATCCACCAGGCGACCGGCGGCACCCCGACCTATAAGTGGTCTCGGGATAACGGAACCGTGGTGGCCGCAATCGAGAAGGTCGGCAGCAAGTCCGTTACCGTCGAGAACCTTGGCCGGGACGAAGTGCTGGGCTTCGCGGACCAGCAGTGGGTTGAACTTCTGGACGATACCATCGAACTGCGGGGAGGTCCGGGCCAGCTTCTCCGAATCATCGGCTCGCCGGACCCGGTCAAGCGAGAGTTGTCTTTGATCGGGAACGTCGACCCACTCGACATGACGAAGCACCCGCGCGTCCGACGCTGGGATGCGCCCGCCGAAACCGCAAAGCAGACCGTGTGGCTCGCGCTCGAAGACGGCATTCAAGTGCGGTTTGATGGGAGCGGGTGCCGGAGCGGAGACTACTGGTTGATTCCGGCCCGGGCCGGAATCGGCATCGAGTGGCCAACCGACGGGGCCGACCCGGTCGCGTTGCCCCCGGCCGGCATCAGGCATCACTTCTGCGCCCTGGCCCTGGTCACTGTCACGAGCGGGGCGTTCGGGACACCGCAAGACCTGCGGCCGGTTTTCCCGGCGCTGACCGACATGACGAGCCTATTCTACGTCGGCGGAGGCGGGCAGGAGGCGACGCCCCAGAACCCGGCTTTGGGGTCTCCGCTCCGGGTCGGCGTGGCCAACGGCAAATGGCCGGTAAAAGGAGCGCGCGTCCGTTTCGAGGTCCAGAGCGGCGGAGGTTCTCTCTCGGGACCGGGCGCCGGCGGGGTCGTCACGACCGGCGAAGACGGAATCGCTTCCTGCAGTTGGACGCTCGGTTCAACCGAGCCGAAACAGCGGGCGGTGGCGACGCTGCTGGGCCGCGCCGACGCGCCCGTGCATCTGCCGGTGTTCTTCGACGCGAACCTCTGCCTGGCCAGCGGCGATTCGACCTACACGCTCGTCTTGTCGCCGAATCAGAGCTGGGCCGACCGGCTGCGCGAAGTCAAAGGTGTTGCGCACATCGGCTTCGAGGTCGGCGAGTTCAGGACGGAGGGCCCGATTGTCCTGGACAAGTCGAGCGATATCAAAATTACCGGTGCCGGCCAGGGAACCCGGGTAATCGTCACCGGTTCCGAATCGGCACTCAGCTTCAAGGGCTGTGACTCGGTGATTGTCCGCGACTTGTATGTCGAGAGCCGGCAGGCGGGCAAGAAAGCGGGAGATCACCTCAACGGCGTTCTCTCCTTCACGGACTGCAAGAACGTGACCGTGGAGGGCGTAACCGCGAAATGCGCCAGCGGTTCAACCAGAACCGCAACCTGCATCACCGCTTGGGCTACGAAACCGGACGCGGACGCGATGTCCCGCGTAGTCCGAATCCGCCATTGCGAGTTCTGGGTCGGTCGTCAGCAGGTCGGTGTCCTGGTCGTCAATCCGGGCCGGGCACAGATTGAGGACAACCTGCTGCACGTTGTCGAGTTCGAAGAACCTCCAACACGGAGCAAGTTGTACAAGGACGAGCGATTCCTGAAAGCCCTTCGCGACCGCATGGTTTCCGGCCTCGCGCAGTTCACCGCGAAATCGGCGCGGAGGGGCGCTGCGGTGCCGCCGGCAGGCGCTGGCGAACCTGATAAGACGGTAACCAAGGGTGATTTGCGGACGACTATCACGTTCGGCGACTACTCAGTCAAGCTCCTCACTTCCGGGCCGTTCTCAGCGGCTGTATGGGAGACCCTGATCCGTACGCACAACCCTGCGCCGGTCGCTTCTGCCGTGGAACTGATGAAGCGCGTTGAGGCAATCGCCGGGGCTATTCTGGCCGACGCGGCCCTCCAGAAAGTCGTCCCCGGATTCGGGCCGTGGATTGGCGGCATGGTTGACGGCGTGGCAGCCTTTGCCGAACAGGGTATCGTCGTGGGCGGGCAAACCGCGCAGCACGTCAGGATTCTGCACAACTGCCTGTATGGTTTCCGCCAGGGCATCCACGTCGGCGTCAGCAAAGACAGCAGTCCGTCAGTCATGGCCGACCGGGTCACCATCGCCGACAACACGACCGAGATCCGCATGAGCGCGGAAGCGCGGAAGGGTGAGGTCCACGGAGTTTATGTCGGCAACTGCCGCAGTCTCTGGGTTGATGGCAACTCTGCCCGGCTCACCGGCGCGCAGAAGCCGGGGCCCGGCATTCACGTCTACGGCTCAATCGGACCGGAGATGGTCATCAGCCGCAATCATCTCAGCGGCTTCAACCCCGGCATTCTGGTCAAGGCCCGCTGCTGGCCGGATGGCGTAAAGCATCTGTGGCTGGCAAGGGAGAATGTTGCTTCCGACGTCACGGGCGCGCTTCAGGCCGTGAAGGCGTCCGGCGACGTGAAGACGCAGGACAATGTCCCAGCGCCGTGAGGCCGGATGGCATCGTGTCCGAATCGCCGCGCCTGGAGGAGAGTCGGTTCCGGCAGCCGGTGGTCACGGTGAGCCGCGCTTTTCTGCTTGACGGAGAGGAGAGCAGGTGTACAATAATTCCGGCGACGCGCTCCTGAGGTTCAGGCGCAATAATTGGCAAACTGCGCTGAGTAAGTTGTCGTCATGTTCAATACTGGGTTTAATCCCCTAGTTTGCCACATGTGCCTTGCTTTACGTAGAAGTTCAAGTACGCGGCAGGTTCGAATCCAAGTGTCGCCATCGGTCTGGCGAGGCCCCCAAAGGTCTCGCCAGACCTCTTTTGTCTCGCCGTAGCGGGCGCTTGGCGTGAGGACATTAGTCTTCCGCAAAACCGAGCAGGCGCCGGCGAGGACTCTGTCGGTTTCCCTTCCGCTGATACAGCCCAAGCTGAAGATTGGCACGCCCGATGACCAGTACGAACGCGAGGCAGACCGGGTAGCAGGAGGCATTTCAGATTCCAGATTGCAGAATGCAGATTGCACAGTGCCGGAGAGACAGGGCGGCTCGACCGAACCAATGCACGACTTCAGCAAGGTGCGGATACACTCGGACGAGCGGGCGGCTCGGGCTGCCGAGACTCTGAATGCGCGGGCGTTTACGGTCGGGTCGCACATCGTGTTCGGCCGGGGCGAGTACGCGCCCGAAACCGAACCGGGACAGAGTCTGCTCGCGCACGAGCTGACCCATGTGGCTCAACAGGCAGCGGGCGCGACGTCGGGCGTGCAGCGCAGACTGGTCGTGAACCCTGCCGAGGGGCGCGTGTACGGCGACCCGGCAGACCCGAGGACGCAGAAGCTCGACGACCTTGAAGACTACCTGCAGGACCTATCGCCGACCGTTACCATAGACCGTGCCGGCGCGGAACCTGAAGTGCACGGGCCGGACGCCTGCGCCAACCCAACACGCACAACCGACCGGTGCCTCTGCGACCTCTGCGCGGCCACCAACGAATGGGAAGTGCGTGTTGACGACTACGCCTACCCGCACACCAGCGGCCCCCGAGATCCCGCGGAAGCCGGGCTGCGCTACGTCTCGGTGCATTCGACGCTGACGCCAATACAGGCCGGCGCGTGGGGCGGCGGCCCGGCGGCCGGCACGCGGATAATGCAGGAGGGCTCGCGTGTCCTCGGACATGAGTTGTGCGGCCACGCGTGGCTGATGCAGCGCGGCGTCCACCCGGACGCCGAGGAAGTCAACAGCGGCGGCCAGATGATGGGCCGGCCCGCGCATGATCCGACGATCCGGATTGAGAACCGGGTGGCCGAGGAGATGGCGGCGCAGCCGGGTGGAAGCCCGTACGTCCCGCGCGGGACATACGAGTCCCCGCACGGAGGGGAGTCGTTCATGCACGTCGAAGTCTCCGGCTACCCGCTCGGTAGCGCGAACCCGTACGAATTGCCCCGCGAAATGAGGCAGCGGCTCGACCTCGTTCGTGACTTCGCGCGGAGGGAAAGGACCTCGCCGCGGCCGTTGTACATGGACGTAATCGGACACGCCGATCACGTCGGCTCGGCCGCGGCCAACGAGCGAGTCGCACAGAACCGCGCCGACAACGTGGTCACATACGTGGGGCTGCGCCGATCGCGGGCGCTGGTGCGCGAGGGCCACAGCGACAGCGAGTGCCCGGCCGGTGCGGAAGAGAATCCCGCCTGCCGCCGCGTCGAGATGTACCTGTACAAGTACGCGCTCTCCAGCGAGTCGCACCCCGAGTCCGGGCCGATGACGTTCGACACATGGCTCGCTATGCGCAGGGACGAACTGCGGGTCCGGAACGAACTCGGCGACGTAATGGAGTGACACGCCGACGGTCTGGTCCGACGAATACTCGATCAAGACCACCCTGTCCACCCAAGACGCACACCAAGGCAGCGCTTCGGGCTTCCAGCTACCGCACGGCGGACCTGACGAGCGAGATCAACCCCGGAAACGTGGGCCCAACTGCCGACAAACGCCTGCTGTGCGATAGTCTGCTCGAACGCATGATGAACCGGCGCCGGACGGTAACGTGAGGCTCGCGTCTGAGCGGACAAGACTGAAGCCGAAGGCGTCACCGGCCGGCCCGGCAGGCGCAACCCCATCCCGACTGCGGGCGGTTGTGCGGCCGAAGCTCGATGCCGGCGTGCGTGATGAAGAACACGAATGCCGGGCGGCCCAAGGCGTGGCCGCGACCGGCCATTCTCCGGCGGCTCTCCGGGGACATGACTTCGGCCGTATCAAGGTGCATGCGGACGAGCGGGTGACGAGCGCGGGCCATCGGCTCGTACCGATTCGGGCTCTGCCTGGCGGCCCGGTCGCCCATGGCCTGCCGGACGTCGCATTGCATCGGCCGCCACCCGACGCGCGTTTCCGCATGCCTGCCGCCGCACGTCTGCACGAGATAATGACGGCGACCCCGGGCCTGGACGAAGCGGAGTTCAAAGAAGCACTCAGACAGGCGCTGGGACGGATGGCAGAAGATAACCCGCTGCGGGACACCGGGGCCAGCGAAGCCGAGCTTGATGTCCTGATGGACAAGTTCTTCCCCGCAGGCGAGCCGTTCGACCGGGACATACTTCGGGAGAGAATCGACCGATTGGTGGCGGGCGAGGAAGCATGCGCCGAACTGGACAGCATACTGGCGACTGCCGGGCTCACCGACGCCGAGGTCAAAGCCGGCTTCAGAAGCACCCTGCTGCGGATCGGGCACGAGAGCCGGCTGAATGCGCCGGTCGGTTCCCCGGCCGACCTGGACGCGTTAGTCGCCCGGATAATACCATCGCCCGGCGTGTTTGACGAAGACGAGTTCAACAAGGCGGTGAACGTCAACGACCGCACCGACATCTACGAAAACGTGCTCGAGGCGAGCACGCAGGTCAAGGCCGCCGACGCCGGCCCGCTGAAAGCGGCGCTGCTGGATGCGGTGAGTGAGATGGAGAAGAGCGAGGCGGACGATGCGAACCTGAAGCTGGTATTCGGTGAGAAGAAAGCGGCCCGCGCGAAGAAGGTCTACAAGAAGGCGGCGCACGACCTCAGGCAGACCTCGAGCCGGATGGAGCGCCGGATATCAACGGACTACAACTTCGACGACCCGGAGGTCGGCCTGGGCGGATGGGCCAGCCACGGTTCGAAACAGATTCACCTGATGGCGGGCGTGGTGCGGAACCCGGCCGCCAGCGAGAGCAAGTTCATATTCATTCACGAGGCCACCCACATGGCCCGCGAGGACGTCATCGACAGGGGTTACTACGGAAGCGACGGATTCGAGGCCATGTCCGAAGCGGACAAGGTGACGAACGCCGCCCACTACGAGGAAATCCCACGCCGGCATAACGGCGCGAGCATCTACGTGGTCAAGGGACACCTCGAATTCACCCCACGCGAGGCCGCGGAACTCACGTTCGAAGAACGGGTCAAGCGGGATGCGAGCGAGTACCTGCGCATGGCCTGGGACAGTTCGGTCCGCACCCACCAATTCCTGCGCAACATCCGCAAAGAGACTATCGAAAAGGGCCGCAACTCTACCCTGAAGCACAAGAAGAAACAGGTGTTGGAGATTTCCCGGCTGATGAACCTGACCATCCACCAACAGGAACCCGGAAAGGAGACGGTTACCGAGCTCGACCTGGTGCTCTCCGAAGGTGTGGCGCACGCTGTTTCCGCCGCTCTCGAGGTAGTGAAAGGCCTCGCCGTCTCGCCCGGCTGGGCATGGAGCACCCTGACGGCGCACCTGCCCGAGGTCTTCGGCCCCGATACTCTGGCGGACCAGACATACAAGGGTGCGCTCGCGTTCAGACTGGTAATGGACGCGGTGGCCGCATCGGGGAGGATCATAGCGGGGGACTTCCTGAAAGACGCCCTGCTCCTCCGCTACCTGTTCCGCCACTACGGCGAAGAGTTCTAGGTCACCAGCCCGGTCCGGATTAACGTTCACACACGCCCGTCCGCCACCCCGCAGACGAGATAACCGCCAGGCGCGCCAAGGCCGCCAAGATCGCTGTCGCCAGACCTCTGAATCGTTCCGGCTGCGCCACTCGATCCCTCTATCCCCTCCTATCGCTCGACCACTAGACCACTGGAGCACTCTCCGCCACTACAACCTGCAAACTGGTCACTCGCGGCGCAGCCGCGCCTGCCTTCCCCGCGTCTCTCATCGCTCCCTCCAGAGCTCCTCGGAAAGTTATCTGGAAAACTCTCCAGAAAGTTCCTCCAAGAGCTTGTTCGAAAGTTCAGTCCAAGGCTCAGGTAGAAGCTCCGTCCATCGCTTAGACCAAAGCTCCCCGCATCGCTTCGCACATCGCTCAGTTCTAAGCTCTGTCGAAAGCTCGCGCCAAAGCTCTTCTGAAAGCTGAGTTCAAAGCTCCCTTCAGTGCTTCTTCCAAGGCCTCTTCCAGACCTAACTCGATGGCTCCTTGCTGCACTGCTCCCCCCGTGGGGTTTTGAGTTGCGTCTCCCGCGCCTAACTCATTGGCCAGCAAATAGATAAGCCCGAAAGTCGGCCCGGCAGTCATTAACCTATATAGGTTAAAACCGGAAATGCCGTCACCCGCGCCGTCGTTCATCGTTCTTAGTCCTCGTCCGCAGCTTTGGCTTTTGCGATTTGGCTCTTGGCTCTGGCCTTGTTTCTCGAAGTCCTGCCCCTTCATGTATTTCGGTCCGCCTCCGCCATCTTGCCCTCTGCATCTTGACCCTTGCCTTTTGACCTGCATTTCCGACGAGATACCATCCCCTGGACGGCAGGGGGAGTCCTTTCACTCTGTGCAGCCCTTGTCCCAGCGCCCGTAACATCACCCGGTCTTCGTCTCGCAACAGCCTTCGCTCCAGCCCTTGTTCCAGCATCCGCAACAGCACCCGGTCCAGGCCTCGCAACAGCCATCGCTCCAGCCCTTGTCCCAGCACCCGCAACATCACCCGGCCTTCGTCCCGCAACAGCCGTCGCTCCGACCCTCGTCCCAGCGCCCGTAACAGCACCCTGCCCTCGTCTCGTAACAACCGCCGCTCCAGCCCATGTCCCAGCACCCGTAACAGCGCCCGGTCATCGTCTCGCAACAGCTATCGCCCCAGCCCCTGTTCCAGCGTCCGCAACAGCACCCGGCACGTGTCTCGCAACAGCTATCGTTCCAGCCCGCGCTCCAGCGCCCGCAACAGGCCTCAGTCCTGCGCCTGCGCCTTTTGTTTCGCGTTACTTACGACCCGTGCAACGCATGCTTGACTATGTATGGCACGAGACTAACATTCTGACGCATGTCGCTACACTCTGTTGGAGGCCTGCCTTGGCAGTGAACGCGGCGGCCAAGGCGGACAAGAGCCAGGAGCGTTTCTATGATGCCCTGACCGACCTGTTCGTCGGCGCGAAGGTCGAGGGCGAGTCGGGCTTCATCAACCTGATGAGGATCAAGTCGCGGTACTACACCGACGGCGTGTTCCCCAGGCTCCAGAAGGACATCGAGTCCGCGCTCAAGCCGTTTCCGGGCTTCAGGCAGGAGCTGTTCGACAAGCTCTACGATTTCTTTCACCGCTACTTCAGCCCGAGCGGCTCAATCTACTTCCAGCATACCCCGGCCCACAAGAACATCTACGAGAAGGTCTACACCGACGACCGGGACGTGGTGCTCTTCTGGAAAACCCACATGCTCTACTACGTCAAAACCGACCGGCTGTTCAACAGCCTTGAGGTCGAAGTAGACGACCGCAAGTTCTTCTTCGACGCCTCGACGCTGGAGCACAAGCGGTCCAACGAGAAGCGGGAGCTGGTCTACGAGTTCACGAGCAAGCGCGACGACGGCGCGCTGGTCTTCGCCACGGCCTACTCAGAGAAAGGCCGCAAGACCAAGCTCGACGACATCATGCGCCAGTTGCACAAGCTCGGCGTCGAGGTGAAGGAAGAAACGGTCGAGCGGGCGTTCCGGGTGTTCGAGCGGCAGAGCGAGGTTGACTACTTCATCAACAAGAACGCCAAGGCCTTCCTGCGCGAGCAGTTTGACCTGTGGTTGTACCAGTACGTCTTCTCCGGCGAGAGCGAATGGACCGAGCAGCGCATCAAGCAGTTGCAGGTCCTGAAAGACATCGCACTCAAGAACCCTGGATTCGTCAAATCCCCGCCGGAGGCTCGAAGTGTGGAGAGTTTCTCGGTTTCCCCCAGCAAGCTGGTTACCCTCTGACTAAATGGGCGCGGGGTCGTCACCGTCACTCGATGTTCATGCGCAAGCAATCACCAAGCGCGGCATCGACGCGCTGGACGAGCCACAGTCATCGTTAACCAAGGCTGTTCGAGCCGCAGCAAGAGTGGCGCGTCTAAGACTGGACTACGACAATCTGCTTTGGCTCGAAGTCGAGATGGTCAGCTTGGACAAACCAGTGTGTCCGCAACACGTCTTTGAGGAACTGCGCCCGCACTACAGCGACGATCAGTGGAGTGATGTATGGGCTTCTGCCGTCCGTGCCTACAACGAGGAGCGACGATGCAGGATGAGGCTTGACAATCCACTTCTGCCGGGAGATGGCCTTTGTCTTCAGTGGAGCATTCCGGAGATTGAGAGAAAGCTAGCCTTCTTTGTGGCACAGGAGCCAGATCTTAGTAGGAAGATCCTAGACCAGGGCCAACCTCGATCTCCCGACGCGCAGGAATTCCTCATGAAGATGTACGCAGTAGACCAGACCATTGTAGTGGAGCTGCGCTCCTTTCTGGAGAGGATTGCGCACAGGGTCCATCAATTCCTCAGCTCGACAGAGACGGAGTTGGTGCGAGGTCAGACCTACTCTTCCGCGTTCGAGCGCAACCGCGTATACGTCGAAACGTCGTTGATCAAGTGCAATCCTGCGGCCTTGGGGGAACTCCAGTCCGCGATGAAGCGCTCCGCTGATGCGGACGAAGCTTCTAGATCGCAGGCGCTCCTTGCTTGTCGACGTGTGCTCAAAGGCGTTGCAGACCTGCTATATCCTGCATCCAACGAGACCATCAAGGGTCCCGATGGGAAAGTCCGGGAGATGACCGAGCCCAAGTACATAAACAGGCTCTGGCAGTTTCTTCTGGATAGCACGCAGGAAGCGACGCTGGGTGCTGCCTTGCGGTCGGCGCTGTCAGACCTAGGCGGAAGACTGGACAGCCTTCACGACCTAATGAACAAGGGCGTTCACGCCACTGTTTCTGCCCACGAGGCTGACACCTGTGTGAGTATGACATACCAGTTAGTCGGTGACCTGCTGAGGACTAGCGAATCCTCATCTGCCAAGAGCGCGGGTTCCGCGTCGGTGGTGGGATTACATGATCAGGGACCGAAGATCGACAGCCAGCTCACTTCCTGACGGCGGCAGAGGCATCGGGCCACGCCCGAGTCCCGCCCGCGAATTCGGCAAGACACGGCCGAAGTCACTATCTTCGTCCTATGAACCTGATATTCGTCAAATGCCCAAAGGAGGCTCGAAGTATCGGAAGCGTCCTCTCTTGTCATGACTTCCCTAATGTCGTCGGCATGCGATGAGCAGGTGACAGCGTGATGGACGAACACGTCAGCGAGTTGCTGGTCGGATGGATGAACCGTCTGATCGACATGACCCCCAGGAACCGCCTCATCTACTACAAGGAGACCCGCACGTCTACGGTCAACATCACACAGCCGTCACCCGCTGAGGTATTCCACCAACTCGTGGTGGACGACTCGGCCTGGCCGGTATGGCTGCCTCCAGAGCAGGACCAAGCCACACTGGAGTTCGCTGACACAACCGAGCGTACGGACGCCGAAGCTGAGGTTGACCATCCAAACCAGCTCGTCTGCGCCGACCTCGAGCGGAAGACCCTCGTTCACAAGCTTCTGTACCTACACAAGCAGGCACGGTCTGGCTACGAGGAACGGGGTACGAGAATCCTGCACCTGGCGTTTGGTTCTCTGCTGTGGGTCGACCGTGATTCGTCGGGATTGGTAAAGTCCCCGCTTGTACTGGTGCCCGTCGAGCTCTCTCGCGAAGGGGCGACCGACCGATATAGGGTGAAGCCTGTTGACGAGGAACCTGCGCTGAATCCGGCGCTCAGAGTCAAACTGAAGCACGACTTCAACGTCGACCTCCCCGATGTGCCGGACGACTGGGAGCATGTTGACCTGTCGGAGTATCTCGGTAGCGTGTCCGCCAAGGTCTCCGAGATGGGGTGGAGCATTGAGGACACATCGGTCCTGAGTCTGTTCTCGTTCCATCGCCTTGAGATGTACAAGGACCTGAAAGAGAACCAAGAGTTCGCGAGGGGCCACTCGTTGGTGCGGGCTCTTGCTGGCGAGAGCCTTGATGACGACGCTGAGGTCGTCGACCCGGACAAGCTCGATGAGGCCGAGTCGCCAGACGACACCTACCATATCCTCGATGCGGACAGCAGCCAACGGGTCTGCATCCAGACGGTACGCCAGAAGGTGCCGCTTGTAGTCATCCAGGGGCCGCCTGGTACTGGCAAGAGCCAGACCATCGCCAACATCATCGCGGACGAGTTGGCTGGGGGTGGTCGGGTCTTGTTTGTCAGCGAGAAAATGGCAGCACTCGAGGCGGTGCAGAAGCGCCTGGAGAAGGTTGGGTTGGCCTCACAGGGCGGATTCTGCTTGGAACTTCACAGTCACAAAGCTGACCGAAAGGAAGTCGTGCGCGAACTCAGCCACAGCCTCCACCATCGCGTGCGAATAGACAGAGCGAACCTGCAACCCGGGGACTTTCCGCGTCTACGGAGGCGGCGCGCCACTCTGAATGGGTATGTGAAAGCTCTGCACGAAGCCCGGCCACCGCTTGGACGTAACCTGTGGAACGTCCTCGCCGAGCTTGCACCGTTGAGTCCAGACCCCGCGTTTTCGCTGGGCGATTATGATGCTTCAATGCTCACTGAAGAAGTCCTCAGAGACTTCGTGGATGTCTGCACCCGACTCGATGCCGTGTGGCATGTTGCGCTAGAAGGTGATGACTTCCCGTGGCGAGGATGCCGGGAGACGAGTTCTCACCTAGTCGCGTCGAGTGAGTGGCGGTGTGTACTTCAGGAATTGGCTCAGAGCGCAGCAGAGTGGAACAACGCGGCTCGCAGCGTATCGGAGACCATCGGCCTGCCCAATCCTGAGTGCCTGAATGATGGTGCCCGGCTACTAAGGTTAGTCGCCCACCTAAAAGTGTGTCCAGGCGTGCAGGACGCGTGGCTTGATGCGGAATCCTTGGCTGACCTGCAACACCTTCTTGAAACGGCAGCCTCCTTGGCAACCAAGGTCGCAGATGGCGAGTCGTGGTTTCAGGCTAGGTACGAGTCGGCGATGCTCACCGCACCGCCCGGCACAGTAGCAGAGGTTCAACACCTTTGGAGCACCGCGACCAGACTCTGGGCTGCGACGGACAAAGGTGGAAGCCTGCTGATGCGAGAGAGTGGGGAGCTACTGCACCTTGCGGAATCATGCAGAGATCTCGCCAAGGATCTGCAGAGGTGTGTAGAGACTGTGGTACGAGAAACCGGAGCGAACGCGCGACAGCCGTCCGTCTTCCGGGTGACTGAGTTGCTGATGCTCGCGCAAATATGCGTGTCTGAGCGCCGTCCAGAGCGCGTGTGGCTAGACCAAGCCGGGCGCGTCCAGGCCCGCCATCTACTGGCCGAGCTCGAGCCGATGCTCAAGGACTATCGCTCCCGTGCAGCACGTTTAGCTGAGAGATACAGCGAGGATGTCTACACACTCGACCTTGATGGGATCATAGAGCGCTACGCCGGGCTCGTCTATCGCCTGCCGTTACGCTGGCTTTCCCGCCACTTCCGGCAGGACCGCCGCGACCTACTCCGCGTGTCCTCTGTCGGACGGGTGTCACCCTCTGTGGCCACAGACCTAGTTGAGGCGCGTGAACTACTGCGTCTCCGACGACGTATCGGGGAACATGACGCTGAGGCGCGACGGTTGCTGGGGTCGTACTTCGATGGGCTCAATACCAACACGGAGGACGTCACTCAAGCGATCCTCATATGCGAGCAGGCCATCGAGCTAGCCGGTGAAGAGCGAGACCCGGTGGCCTTTGCGGCCGCCTTGTGTCAAGATAGCCCGGCATCGCCATCACTGCGGTTGATGCTGTCAACAGCGAAAGAACTGATGGCAAGGTGGGACCGAGTGTCCGCCCGCGTCCAATCGGCATTCCCGCAGAGCGCCGCAGGCGAGCAAGCCTCGGTGGACAGAGTTCCCCTAGCCAGTATTGAAGTTTGGGCGGCGGAGGCTGCGGGGGTCCTCGCTCGGCTGACAGAGCAAGTGCATTGCGTGCGGCGGTACTCCCGCGGGGACCGGCCGGCCAGCATTGCTGAGTTCGTAGAGGACCTGACCAGACTTGATGACCTCCTGCGTGCTCGAGAGCAGTTCGTCTCGATGCAGGCACGGCTTTCCGCGCTCCTTGGGGACCGGTACGATGGGCTTCAAACCGCTTGGAATGTCGTGCTGCAAGCCTTGGCGTGGACGGACGAGTTCAAGCGGCTGCTGGGTAGGTCAGCGATATCGGACTACCTACGAGTCCTTGTACGCAGTGCCAATCCACCCGATACTGACGCGGGTCAACTTGCGGCTGTCGAGCCCCGGTTGAAACGACAGCTTCTCGCAGTGCATGGCCGCTTCTACGCTGGGCAACTCCCCGTCGCTGAAAGCAGGCCGGTCACCGAGATCGCCGAATGGGCGACCACTCTGCTTCAGCGGCTGGATGACTTGGCGTCGTGGGTTGAGTACAGGGATGCGAGGGAAACCCTGCTCGCCGCTGGACTGGGGTCGTTCATGGTCGATGCAGAGGCCAGCGCAGCGCGCGTACTTCGGCTATCGAACTCACTCAGGAAGACCCTGCTTCAATCGTGGGCCGGCATCCTAATGGCTCAAGACCCGCGGCTTGCCGGATTCAGGCGTGAGCGACACGAGCAGCTTATCGAGGAGTTCAGGGAGGTCGATGCCCGCCTAGTAAAGGCGGCGGCCGCCCGAGTTGCCGACCTCTGCAACTCCCGAAGACCCACCCCGGCCGCGCAGACGGTCCGTGATAGCCAGATAGGTCTCCTCAGGTCTCAGGCAGCAAGACAACGCAACTTTCTTCCCATCCGAAGACTCTTCGGGCGCGCTAAGGAACTAATACTCCAACTCAAGCCGTGTATCATGATGAGTCCGCTGTCAGTCAGCAAGTACCTGCCCCCCGACATTCAGTTCGACCTTGTGGTATTCGATGAGGCCTCCCAGATTTTCACCGAGGATGCGATTGGCGCGGTCTTCCGTGGCCGGCGGCTCGTGGCGGCCGGGGACGGGATGCAGCTCAAGCCAACGGATTTCTTTATGAAGTTCCTGCGCGGCGACGACGCACCGGTGGACGACGAAGATGCCGAACAGGCTACAGTTGGGGCGCTGCAGGCAGGAGAGGAGAAGAGCCTGCTCGCGCGTTTGGATTCTGTGGCACGTCACAAGCCGCGGCTGCGTTGGCACTACCGAAGCAGGCACGAGTCACTAATTGCCTACTCAAATCACGCCTTCTACTATGACGACCTTGTGGTCTTTCCGTCGCCGTTCCGCGACCACGCTGAACTGGGCGTCAAATTGGTCCACGTTCCTGACGGAATCTACGGCAGAGGGACCACCCAGAAGAATCCCAGAGAAGCTGAACGCGTCGCTGACCTAGTTTTCGAACACTTCCGCGCATTCGGTGCTGACCGCTCGCTCGGTGTCGTCGCGTTTAGCCAGCCCCAGCAGGAGGCTATCGAGGATGCAATTGAGCGACGGCGCAGAGAGCACCCCGAGTTTGAAACATTCTTCAGCGATGACCGCCTGCGCGGATTCTTCGTGAAGAACTTGGAACGCGTGCAAGGCGACGAGCGCGATGTCATCATTATCAGCGTTGGCTATGGCAGAGACGAGCAGGGAGGATTCACACTGAACTTCGGGCCGCTGTCGAATAGAGAGCATGGACAGAACCGTCTGAACGTGTTGATTACGCGAGCACGAGAGAGAGTCGTCGTGGTGAGTTCGATCACAGCCGTTGACTTGGGGGCGCTTGCTAGGCCGGGTGTCACCGTCGCTCCCGGCGTGCAGCACCTGATGCATTACCTTCATTTGGCCGAACATGGCAGCTTTGCTCGCGGGGCCAGTTCTGTTCCGCCGGCCGACGAGGAATCGCCGCTGGAGCATGATGTGGATGATGCTATAAGACAAATGGGCTACAAGACC
>JAPLUO010000259.1 GCA_026397595.1 Caldifarciminota bacterium | reverse complement strand
CGTTACGGTAGTGCTGATCATTTGGTCGCTCCTCTCTTCACCTGACGGGTGCAGCTTCTGCATACCGTTTAGACGCAGCGATACGAGGGAAGTAGCCTCTTCTTTTCACGCCAACTCAGATTTCAATGTCGGGACTAGGGCAGTCTCCGCTGCTTGACAAGGGGCGACAGAGTGGTAGTATCCGGAGCTACACGTATGACTGAGCCTACGAGCCGAACGAACGAGGCCGGGGAACTGAAGACCCCGGGCGGGCTGCGCGAGCTGCTGGTGCCGACCGGGTGGAAACGCATCTTCTTCTATCTGGTCACCGATGCAGCCGTTGTCGTCGGCGCCAGCGTGCTGACCCACCTTGCCGTAATCCATCATGTCAGGTCCGGCCTCGTTTACTACACCCATGGTGTGGTTCCGTTTGCGGCTGCGGCTCTGGTCTGCCAACTGGCTCTCGGCTTCCTGGTTTCGAGCTACAAGTTGAAGTGGTCCACTTTCTCGCTGGTTGACGTTCCGCGCATCGTCTTCCCCAGCATCGCGACCTCGCTGCTGCTCGGCGGTCTGTCCGGGATGAGGGTCTTCGCCGACCTGAACGTGTGGTCGGTCGCGACGTGGGGACTGCTCTGCGCCTGCGGGGTCGTTGCGGTCCGCGGCAGCAGGCGTTTCTACATGGAGGTTGTCCGCCCGAAATCGGGAAAACGGACGATACTGGTGATGTGTTCGCACAAGGGCTATTTCCTGGTTGACACGCTGCGCCGAATCCAGCACTTCAACTACCACCTCATCGGCTTTGTTGACCCGGAACCGCACAACCGGGGCACGGTCAGCCAGGGGCTGCCGGTGCTGGGAACCTTTGATGAGATTGAAGACGTAGTAGCCCGGCACCGTATCGGGGCCGCGTTCGTGCTCCTGAGTGCCAACCCGACGTTCGCAATCGGTGAGTTCCATCAGCGACTCCACAACCTCGGAGTCGAGGTCCGGCTGGTTCCGTCTTTGGCTGACGTGATTGAGGACCGGGCCGACATCGGGGCGCTGGAACGCCTGACCATCCATGAACTGACCGGCCAGCAGCCGGTCAAGGTGGACCCACGGGAGATGCAGCACGTCTTTGGGGGCAAGCGCATCATGGTCACGGGCGCGGGCGGTTCGATTGGCTCGGAACTCTGCCGCCAGCTCGCCCGGTTCGACCCGGCAATGCTGGTCCTGCTGGAACGGGACGACTCGAATCTGTTCTACGTCGAGAGCGAGTTGCGCCGGGCCTATCCGAAACTGAACGTGATACCGTTCCTCGGCGACGTCACGCGTGAGGCGGACGTCGACCGGGTTTTCCTGGAGTCCCGGCCGAACATCGTATTCCACGCCGCCGCGTACAAACACGTCCCGATTCTCGAGTTTTATCCCGCCGAGGCAATCCGCACAAACGTCCAGGGCAGCTACCTCGTCGCCAGCGCCGCGGTGAAGCACGGCGCCGAGAGCTTCGTCTATATCTCAACCGACAAGGCAGTCAACCCAACGAGCGTTATGGGCGCGAGCAAACGGATCGGCGAGACGGTTGCGACGGCGATGAACGGCAGGGGCGATGTCCGGTTCCTGGCGGTTCGATTCGGGAACGTGCTCGACAGCCGGGGCAGCGTTTCGACCATCTTCCGCGACGCCATCATCCGGCGCCAGCCGGTCACGGTCACCGACCCGGAAATGAAGCGCTATCTGATGCTCACGAGCGAGGCGGTCCTGCTGGTCATGCAGGCGGTGGCGCTCGGCGAAGGCGGAGAGGTGTTCGTCCTCGATATGGGCAACCCGGTACGAATCAAGGACCTGGCGGAGACGATGATCCGCAACGCCGGACTGCGCCCGAATATCGATATCCCAGTTGTCTTTACCGGACGGCGCCCGGGCGAGAAGCTCTTTGAAGAGATGCTGACTGCCGAGGAAGGCACGACGGCAACCGTGAACCGGCGAATCTATCGGGCGCGCATCTCAGGGAGCGGCGGATATCCAAAGGTCATGGAGGACCTGGGACGGCTGGACGAGGTGGTCAGGAGCGGCGATGCGGCGCAAATCCGCGCCGAAATCCTCAGGCAGGTCAGCGGCTATTGCCCGGATACGGGCTGTCTGACTGGACGGCCTACCGCATCCGGCCGGGCAGGTAGTCTACCGATTGCGGAGGCTGCGCCGATGGGGAAATCGGAGGACGGCCGAAGTCAAGAGTCAGCTATAAGAATGCAGAAGGTAGCGCGGCGGAGCCGCGAGTGACCAGTGTCCAGTGTCGAGAGATGAGGAACGGTCCACGCCACGGTCCACGGTCTGCAGTTCACGGTTTGCGGCGTACGGAGGACATGTGACGAGTGATTTCAGAATGCAGATTGCAGATTTCAAAGCGCAAAGTGTCCCGAGAAGGACACGAAGATCGGTGCTGAGGGAGGAATGACGACACACTACCGTGCTGACGCTTCACGCCGGATGCTCCGGGTGTGCGCCATAATCGCGGTGCTGGCGCTGGCCGCGCCGGCTGCGGC
Organism: Caldifarciminota bacterium; assembly: GCA_026397595.1. Classification (GTDB taxonomy): domain Bacteria; phylum Hydrothermota; class Tepidihabitantia; order Tepidihabitantales; family Tepidihabitantaceae; genus UBA2258. The sequence goes on along the minus strand of JAPLUO010000259.1, from coordinate 1,982 downwards.
CATGTTCAACAGCCCCACACTGTTGTTCAGCACGCCGACGTCCGACGTGCTGCCGGCTCACTCGCTGGCAATCTCAGCCGACATGACTTTGCCGCTCACGCAAACCCCGCAGAATGTGCCGTATTGGGAAGCCAACGCCAACGTCCGCTTCTCGCCGTTCAGGCATCTGGACCTCGCGGTGACTGCCTATACCCTGCAGGACTACGTCCTCGACGCCAAGTACCAGTTGGTCGGCGGTGCACCCGGGCGTTTTGGCCTGGCAGTGGGCGTTCTCGATGTCGGAATCCACAACTACGTCTCTCCAATCGGCCACGGCCTCGACGATGCGTGGCCGAACTGGAAGTACGCGCACCGGCCGATGGAGAATTTCTCCGTGTATGCGGTGACGAGCATCCCGGTGACGAAGTTTGCCCGGCTCCACCTCGGACTCGGCCGGGGACGCTTTGTCGGGTACGGCAGGGGCAAGGACCTGAACACCGACATCTTCTTCGACGAGAACCATCAGTGGGCAGTCGGCCTGTTCGGCGGCCTGGAAGTATTCGTCGTTCGGCAAGTCGCCTTGTGCGCCGAGGTGACGGGCCGCGACGTGAATACCGGAGTCAAGGGCGCTTTCGGCCCGGTCACCGCGGCAGTTGCGTGGACCAAGATGGAAGGCCTGATCCGAGCAACAGGAGATGACCGGTTCGGGCGTCTCGAGGCCGGCGTGAGCTACCAGGTGGACAACCTGTTCCGATCCCAGGAAAAGACCGAAATACCGTTGCATCATGTCCAGCCCGCTCCGGAACCGGAGCAGCCGCCGGTCGCGGCTCCCAGCCCGGAAAAACTCCCGCTTGGGCTCAACCCCATCTGGTTCAAGTGGAACAAATGGGACATTACCGCCGAGGCCGCGGCAACCCTGCGCCAGAACGCCGACGTGCTGCTGGCCCACCCCGACATGAGAATTGTAATCACCGGCTACGCGTCCGAGGAGGGTACGCTTGAACACAACCCCCCTCTGTCGACACGGAGAGCGTATGCCGCGTACGAGTATCTCCAGTCGCTGGGCGTACCGGCCGCGCAAATGCGCACTCGGGCTTTGGACGAGTCGGCCGGCAGGCCGCTCCCGATGCACCGGTCGGTCTATTTCGAGATTGAGAGATAAGGACGAGACGCGCAAGGACCAAAGTCGCAAGTACTAGGGACAAAGCAAAGAGGAAAGTAATACGGGAAATGCTGAAATGCCCAAGTGCTCCAGCAAGCGGGGGCGGTTTACGGTCTACGGTTCACGGATGACGACGATGAGTGATGAACGACAAGGAGGACTGATTTGCAGGTTGCAGTTCGCAGTTTGCAGGCAATGACCAAGCGCGGCGGAGCCGCGAGTGACCAGATTCCAAGGGAAGGCGAGACCCCTCCATCGGCGTCAGGGCGACGCTTCGCGTCGGTTTGCAGTTCGCGGTCAGCCCGCGAGACGCGGGAGACTCGGGACTTCAAGTCCCAAAGCCAGAATCGGAATCTGTGGATAGTTCTCTCCGCATCCGCAGTTCTGACTTCGGCCGGAGGCGAGACCCCTCCTCGGCGTCGGGGCGACACTTCGTGTCGTCTGTGTAATCTGTGGATGCTTCCGCCGGGCGGATGCGTATTCGCTTGCGTTTGCAGCCCGCCTCGTCTAACATACTTTCGTGACCGACGTCACTTTGGCCATCGCCGGGCAGGCCGGGCAGGGCATTGATACCGCGTCCGAGTTGCTGGCCCGGGCCCTGGTGCGCAGCGGCTACCACACGTTTTCCTATCCCAATGTGATGTCCCGCATCCGCGGCGGGCACAATTTCACCGCGGTCCGGGTCTCGAACCGGCAGGTCTATTCGGCGCCGGGCAGGTTCAACGCGTTGCTAGCGATGGACGAGCTGTCGGTGGACGAGCACCGGCAGGACATGGTTGAAGGCGGAATCATCGTCGCGGAGTCGCCGAAGACGAAGGACGAAGGACCAAGGACCGACGAC
>JAPLUO010000285.1 GCA_026397595.1 Caldifarciminota bacterium | reverse complement strand
CGAGCATCGTCTTTTCGCATGTCCCGATATCATACACCGCCCACACCCAATGTCAAGTATTTTATGCTCTGATTAGTAACGGCTAACGGCTTGCAGCGGCGCGCAGGATGCGCGCAGTTTCTAGTTCCCAGTTGCCAGTTTTCGGTTGGCAGCATTGGACTCGTACCGCTCACTTTCAATCTCGTCTCTGCCGGCCATGTCGCGCGGTTCATTATAATGAACCGCGAATCCCGCCATCGCGGCGTCGGTTTGCAGTTCCCAGTAGCGGACCCCGAAGGGCTGTGTCTGTGCTGGTTGCTTGAGGCTTGGGGCTTGCGGCCAGCGCGCCACGTCGCGGTACTAGTCCACCTCCCATCACGGCGATGTCCCTATCTTAGTTGAAATTTAGTAGCGGTTCCCCTACCCGGATGTTAACATCTGGGTTGTTTGTAAATTATGAAAGGAGAACCGCTGTGAGAAAGTACCAGAAATGGTCGTCCGCTGCAAGTCGGAACGTCAGGTCGGCAGGCCAGCAGATACTGGCCGCGCTGGACCAGCGTCAGGTCCAGGGGTTTCTAAAAGAGGGGCTGCACAACCTCGTGGTCGAGATCGGCCGGGTGGTTGCGGCCGGCCTCCTTCAAGACGAGGTGGAACAGCTCTGCGGGGGACGTTACGTGCATGGCCCCGAAAAGCGCGTGGCAAGGCGGCACGGCGGCCAGCGTGGCTGGGCGATGTTGGCCGGACAGAAGGTACGGCTTGCGCGTCCCCGGGTCCGCCATACCGATGGCGACGAAGCTCAGTTGGCGGTATACCGGTTGTTGCAGAATTCTGACAATCTGCGCGGGGCGGTGTTGCGGAGAATACTGCATGGCGTGTCGGCGCGGAACTACGAGCAGGTGGTCGAAAAGATCCGGGGTGGTTTCGGAGTGAAGCGGTCCAGCGTCAGCCGGCACTATGTGCGGGTGATGGCCGACCGCATCCGGGAGTTCTGCGAGCGGCGCTGGGACGGGGTGCGGTTTGTCGCCATCATGATTGACGGCAAGAGCTTTGCCCGGGAGATGATGATAGCAGTGCTGGGCGTAACCGTTACCGGCGAGAAGCACATGCTGGGGTTACGGCAAGGCGCGAGCGAGAACTCCCAGGTATGCAAAGAGCTGCTGGAGTCGCTGCGTGAGCGGGGAGTGAGGACCGACGTACCGACGCTGTTTGTGCTGGACGGTGCGAAAGCGCTGCGGGCCGCGGTCGAGAGCGTCTGGGGTCGTAACGCGCTGATCCAGCGCTGCCAGGTACACAAGCAACGCAACGTCAAAGAGCATCTGGCGAAGGGTTACTGGCCGGAGCTGTCCCGGCGTCTGGGCGAGGCGTACGGGGAGACGGACTACGACCGGGCGCTGGTGCTGCTCAAGAAGGCGGCGGTCTGGCTGAAAGGGATCAACCCGGATGCGGCGGCCAGTCTCCGGGAGGGCATGGAAGAGACGTTGACCCTGGTGCGGCTGGGTGTCCATGCGAACCTGCGCAAGACGCTGGCGAGCACCAATGTGATTGAGTCGGCTTTCAGCGTGGTCGAGCAGGTGACGGGACGGGTGAAGCGCTGGCGTCCCGGCGACATGCGCTGGCGCTGGTGTGTGGCCGGGCTGCTACATGTCGAGCAGCGTTTCCGTCGAGTAGCCGGCTACCGGCACATCGTCGCACTGCTGGCGGCACTGGAGCGAGCCGTGTCACAGGCATAGATTGACGAAGCAAGGAAGGTTGACTAAAGTGGTGTGGGGACCGCTACCAATTTCAACTAGACGAGGGACATGCTCCCATCACATTTCAGATTGCAGATTGACAGGGAAAGGGTTCCAGGGATCAAGGAATCAAGGGGTCGAGTGGCGGAAGGCCGGCTGCGGACTTGCGGATGACTGACGCCGGGCTATACTGTCATCAAGGAGAACCACCAATGAAGTTCGTGACTACGATGTTCCGGGATGAGGACGGCATGGTCGTCGCCGATTGTCCGGCGATTCCGGGCTGCGTGAGCCAGGGCAAGACCGAGGAGGAGGCCGAGCGCAACATCCGCGAGGCCATCCAGGCGTGCCTCGAAGTCAGGGCCGAGAAGGGCATGCCGTTGACCATCTCCACCCGCCAGGTCGAAGTCGCAGTCTGATGCCGCCGGTTCCGCTGCTGCGCCCACGCGAGGTCGTCCGGGCATTCGAACGCTTGGTTGGAGTGTTGCCCGCCAGCGCCGCAGTCACATCGTAATGACGAAGCCGGGCCACATCGTCACGCTGTCCATTCCCGACCATCCCGAGGTCGCGCGCGGCACACTCCGCACCCTCATTGCCAAGGCCGGGCTGACGGTCGAGGAATTCGTGTCCGCAGCGGAACGCTGACGGCCATCAGCGAACCGCTCATGCCACAGGTCTTAGCCTCTCAGGAAACCTCCAGTCCGAATAACCTGCTTGAAGATCTCTTTGAGCACCTGCTGGTTGCGGCCGTAGCACGAGAGCTAACGGCTGACAGCTAGCGGCTCCGTGTTCGGTGCGAGAACCCCAAACTCCAACTCCCAAACCAGAATCTGTGGAATCTGCGTAGTCTGTGGACGTTATGTCCGACCGTTGGCGTTCAATTCCGTCTTCCGGCCCGTCGCGATTGGTTGACGGAACACCGCGATTCCCTACACTCTGGTGGTGAATGAACGACTCCGAATTCCGAAAACCGAAATGGAACCGCCAAGTGGGAGAATAGTGAATAGAGAATTGAGAGTTGTGAAACTCGAATCCGCCTTTCACTATTCACCATTCTTAATTCACTATTTCGCCGTGTCTTGGTGGTGAGTTCCTGTCTCGGTTCATGGGTCATTACCGGGAGGTAGAATGAGACCGACTCTAAGATTACTTACTCCGGACCTGGTCAGGCAGATTCTCGACGAGGCTTTTCGCGTGCTGGCCGAGCTCGGCGTCGAGATTCACAACCCTGCGGTCCTTTCCCTGCTTGCCGAGCACGGCGCGACGGTTGACACGAGCACTAACCGCGCCCGGGCAAAGCGTGAGCTGGTTGAACAGGCGCTCGCCACTGTCCCGCAATCGTTCAAGCTCTACGACGTGTCCGGCGAGCCCACGCACGATTTGTCCGGGGACAACGTCTATTTCACGCCCGGCTCGGCCGCGCTTAACCTCCTCGACTACGAGACCGGCCGTATGCGCCGGCCGAACACCCAGGACTATGTCCAATATGCCAAGCTGGTGAGCCGACTCGACAATATCGCGTCCCAGAGCACGGCTTTCATCCCGGCCGACGTGCCCGGCCCGATTTCGGACAGCTACCGGCTGTACTTAAGCCTGCTCTACGGCGAGAAGCCGGTCGTCACCGGCACCTTTACCGTTGACTCGTTCAAGCTGATGAGAGACCTGCAGGTCGCGGTGCGCGGTTCGGCCGCGGAGCTTGCGGCCAAGCCGCTTACCGTCTTTTCCTGCTGCCCGACGTCGCCGCTCAAGTGGAGCGACGTCACGTCGCAGAACGTGGTCGACTGCGCCCGGGCTTCCATCCCGGTCGAGTTCATCGCCATGCCGCTTTCCGGGTTCATGGCCCCGGTCACGCTGGTCGGCACGCTGGTGCAGCACACCGCCGAGACCTTAAGCGGCATCCTCATCAGCCAGCTTGCGAACCCGGGCGCGCCGGTGCTCTACGGCGGGTCGCCGGCCGTGTTCGACGTGCGCTACGAGACGACGCCGATGGGCGCGATCGAGACGATGATGACCGACTGCGCCTACTGCGAAATCGGCAAGAGCCTGAACATCCCCACCCAGGCGTACATCGGCCTCTCCGACGCCAAGCTGCTCGACGCGCAGGCCGGCCTGGAAACCGCGATGGGCGCGCTCCTTGCCGCGCTCTCCGGCATCAACCAGATTTCCGGGCCGGGCATGCTCGACTTCGAAAGCTGCCAGAGCCTGGAGAAGCTGGTGCTCGACAACGAAATCTGCGGCATGGCACTGCGTCTTGTGCGCGGCATCGAACCCAAGGAAGACCTGCCGACCATGCCGCTCCTCGAAGAACTGCTCAAGGACAAGCATCTGCTCATCAGCCGCCACACCCGCCGGCACCTCAAGAGCGAACACTTCATGCCCGGCCCGGCTATCGACCGGGCAAACCGGCAGCGCTGGACCGAGGAAGGCAGTCTGACCCTGGGCCAGCGCGCCCACAGCGAGGTCGAGCGGCTTATCGCGTCGTACGAACCTTCGCGCCTGCCCGACGGCACGAAACAGGAACTGACCCGGTTGATGGGCGTCGAAGCGCGGCGGTTCGGGCTGGACCGGCTGCCGGAGCAGTAAGAAGAGGGGTAACGAGATAGAGGGATGAGAGAGATTGTGCGATTCCCGGCTGATGCCTGTCTGCCCTCGGCAGCGGACGTGCTCGCGGCACAGGGCGTTCCTGCCGACCGCGAGACGCCGGAGCCGATTGCAGAAGCACTGCGCGAGGCGCTCAAGCTTTTCCTGGAGCTCGCAGCGCCAATCGGTATCGTATCCGAGATACCGACTGCCGAGTTCGCCGAAGTCTATGGCGGTGAGGGCCGGAATGCCCAGGACAGCCCGCTTGCGGGCATCTTCCCAAAGGCCGGGCAACTGCTCCTGTTCGCGGTGACAATCGGCGACCGGGTCGGCGATGAAATCAGCCGGCTCTTTGCCGCCGGCCGGTTCGACCTCGGATACCTGCTGGACGCGGTGGCTTCAAGCGGCACTGACCGGCTTGCCCAGAAGCTGCAGGAGTGCTGTGGGGGCACTGGGGACAGTCCCCATGCGGGGACAGTCCCCGACACAAAGACGGGTCCGGATGAAAATGCTCTGCGTGACATCGACGTCCCTGTTCGCACTTCGCCATTTCCACTTTCTCCTTCCCATCTTGGCGACCTTGGCGTCCTTGGCGGTTCCATTCCGGTTTCGGAGTGTGCGGGACGGACTCCGGCCGGAACCGTGTTTCTCCGCTACAGCCCGGGCTATTGCGGGTGGGACATCACCGGGCAGCGACAGCTCTTCCAGGCCCTGCGGCCCGAGGAAATCGGCATAACGCTGCGCGAAAGCTGCCTGATGGAACCGCTCAAGTCGATATCCGGCGTGCTCGTTGCGGCGCGGCCCGAAGTCCATCGCTTCGACAACACCTACCCATTCTGCAGCGCCTGCACAACGCAAACCTGCCGCAGCCGGATAGCGGCGGTGGAGGAAAGCCGAGGAACCGAGACAGAATTCTACCACCAAGACACAAAGACACGAAGATGAGTCCGGACGGAAATGTCCTTGTACGCTTGGTGTTATTGGTGTCTTTGTGGTTCAATTCCGGTTTCCGAGGAAGATCCGACCGCAGAGAAAGGAAATGACTTGATGGAATTACTCAACCAAATCGCAACCAGCTTGCAGGAAGGCGACGATGCCCGCGTCGGAGAATTGACCAGGCAGGCGGTCGCCGAGAAGACTCCGGCAAGGCAGATACTCGACGAGGGCCTGATTGCCGGCATGAACGTCGTCGGCCGGCTCTTCCGCGACCACGAGATATTCCTGCCGGACGTGCTGCTGGCGGCGCGGGCGATGTATGCGGGCCTCGACGTGCTGAAGCCGCTGCTCGTGAGCGAGAACGTGCCGACCGCGGGCAAGGTAGTCATCGGCACGGTCCAAGGCGACCTGCACGACATCGGCAAGAACCTCGTCGGCATCATGCTGCGCGGCGCCGGGTTCGACGTCATTGACCTAGGCAACGACGTCGCGCCCGAGAAGTTCGTGGAGACCGCGACGCGCGAAAACGCGCAGGTCATCGGCATGTCGGCCCTGCTGACGACCACGATGACCGGGATGCAGCGGGTCGTCGAACTGCTCCACGCCAAAGGCCAGCGCGGCCGCATCAAGACCATCATCGGCGGCGCGCCGGTCACGGCTGAGTACGCCCGCGAAATCGGCGCGGACGCTTTCGGCTTCGACGCCGCGAGCGCAGTCGAGCGAGTGAAGGAGCTTGCCGCCCGGTGAGAGAAGTACAAAGGACAAAGTCTAAAGGACAAAGCAATAGGGAAAAGGGAAAGTCCAAGACCCGACTTCGTCATTTCCACTTTCCCCCTTTCCGCGTTGCTTTGTCCTTTGTCCTTACGACTTCGGCCTTTCGAGCATGAGACCGCTGCTCGAGCGAATCCGGCAGGGCGACGTACTACTTGCGGACGGCGCGATGGGCACGCTCCTGCTCGGCGCGGGACTGAAACCGGGCGGCTGCCCCGAGTCGCTGAACCTTGACCGGCCGGAACTGCTCGAAGAGATTGCCCGCAACTACTTCAATGCCGGCGCGGAAATCATCCAGACCAACACCTTCGGCGCTGCCGCGCTCAAGCTCGCTGCCTACGGGCTTGCGGAACAGACCGAGGAAATCAACCGCGGCGCGGTGCAGGCCGTGCGACGGGCAATCGGCGACAAAGCGTACGTCTGCGCCTGCTGCGGTCCGTCCGGCAAGCTGCTCAAGCCATATGGCGATACCGACCCCGAAGTGATCGCGCAGAGCTTCGAGCGGCAGTTACGCGCACTGGTGAAAGCCGGCATTGATGCGGTGAACTTCGAGACAATGATTGACCTGTCTGAGGCGGAAATCGCCGTGAAGGCGGCCAGGTCGGTCGCGTCTAAGTTGACCGTGGTCGCCACCATGACCTTCCAGCCGACCCGGCGCGGCCTCTTCACAATCATGGGCAACACCGTCCCCGAAGCCGCGCGGCGGTTGACCGCGGCCGGTGCGGACGTGGTCGGGTCCAACTGCGGCAACGGCATTGAGCTGATGGTGGAAATCGCGCGCGAGTTCCGGAAGGCCGGGACCATGCCGGTCAGCATCCGGCCTAACGCCGGCATCCCGCAACTTGTTGCAGGCAGGCCCGTGTACCCGGAAACGCCCGAGTTCATGGCCGCTCGGATTCCCGACCTGGTCCGTGCCGGAGTCTCCATCATCGGCGGCTGCTGCGGCACGACCCCGGAACACATCCAAGCCTTCCGTGCGGCCTTGGACCCACTCCGGACATGACCGCGAATCCGGCAACCGTCCCGGATTGCGGCGCTCCGAGCGCCTTGGAGTGCGGGAGCGCAGCTCCCGCTTTTCCGGTCCGCGCGGACGAACCCGAAAAGGCGGCAGCGCCGCTGCCGCACTCCAAAGAGCTTCGCTCCCGACCCCCGACCCCTGGTCCCCGGCGATGACTGCCCGCGAGCGCTGGAAGGCGGCCCTCGAACATCGAGAAGCGGACCGCGTGCCGACCGACTACTGGGCAACGCCGGAGTTCAGCGCGAAGCTCATCCGCCGGCTCGGATTCAGCGACAAGCCCGAGGCAGAGTTGGTTGCCGACCTCAAGCTGCCCCCAAGCGACAACAACGTGAGGCCGTCCGCAGGCTTTGCCGCCCTGCGCCGGACGCTGGCCGCACTCGAAGTAGACTTCACTGTCAAGCTCGCCCCGTGCTATGCCGGCCCGGACCTCGCACAGGATTGCGACGAATTCGGGTGCAGGCATCGCGAAGTCAGCTACGGCGCAGGGACCTACGACGAAACCGTTTCGCATCCGCTGGCCGGGTTCGATTCGGTTGAGGCAATCGAGCGGTCGTACAAATGGCCCGAGCCGGAATGGTGGGACTATGGCACTATCGCGCAGCAGGCGAGAGACTGGGCGCATCACCCGATACAGTGTGGCGGGTCGGAACCATTCATGGTCTACAAAGACCTGCGTGGCGAGGAACAGGCCTACATTGACCTCAAGCGCAACACCGGCACTGTCCACTACTGCATGGGACGGCTGTTCGAACTCGCGTGGCAGAAAACCCGGCTCATGCTTGAGCAATTGCCGCCGGGCCTGCTCCTCTCCTGCTACGTTGCCGAAGACATGGGGTTCCAGTCCGGCCTGATGATATCGCCGGCCGACATCCGCGAATTCCTCCTGCCCGGCATGAAGCGAATGGTCGAGCTTGCCCGAAAGCACAATGCGCTCGTGTTCCACCACAACGACGGCGCAATTGCCGGGATTCTACCCGACCTTGTGGCACTGGGAATCGACGTGCTTAACCCGGTGCAGTGGCGGGCGAGCGGCATGGACCGGAAGAAATTAAAGGCGGACTATGGCGACCGGCTCGTCTTCCACGGCGCGATGGACAACCAGAAGACCCTGCCCTTCGGCACGGTCGAAGACGTCCGCGAGGAAGTGCGCGATAACATCCGTATGCTCGGTAGGGCCGGCGGCTACGTCCTCGCCCCGTGCCACAACATCCAGCCCATCACGCCGGTAGACAACGTCATCGCGATGTACGAAACCGCGCGAACCTCGCCTCAATAGGAAACCGCTCCCGCCCGGGCGCGGTCAGCGGGCCGGCGGGAACGCCGGGCCGCGCCATTGGTAAAGTGCGAGGGGGGTGGCGCAGTCGGCGTCGAAACGGACGCCTTCGGACTCGAGCAGTTTCCGCTGCAGCACGCCGCCCGGGCCGGGCAGGGTTATCCGTCCGCCCGCGGCGAGGACGCGGTGCCAGGGCAGGTCCTTCTGGGTATGGAGCACGCGCACGACCTCGCGCGCCCCGCGCGGGTCCCCGGCCGTCCCGGCAATCTGGCCGTAGGTCGCGACCTTGCCCCTCGGGATGTGCCGAATCAGTTCAGCCGCCTTGGCCGCAAAGCTGGCGGTTTGAGATTCGGTGCTCATGGATACCCGATAGCTGTCGTCAGCGTCAACGCTGGATTACGACCTTGCGCATGGCTTGGGCTTGAGCTTGCGCCTGGGCGTCCCGCACGAAATAGACGCCCGGAACAACCCCGCCTACGTCGTTCGCGCCGAGATGGAGGTCGAGCATCTTCCGGCCGGAGATGTCGAGCAGGGCTTTGGGGACAGTCCCCGTGCGGGGACAGTCCCCTTCCAGGAACAGCACGCCGCGCACGACCGTCTGCTCCGGCTTGAAGCTCAGGGTTTGTGGCTTGCGGCTCTCTTCGACCCCGGTCGCGTACATGTAGCTGCCCCAGATGTCCCAGTTACCCGAACGGTTCGACTGCCAGATACACCAGTGCTCGGTCAGGCCAATCGTGGTCATGGTCGGGTTGACGTCGTCCGCGGTATCCCTGTCCACGTACCCGTCGTCGTCGGAGAAGAGGGTGCGCGAATAGATGTCGGGGTTGCCGTTCCGGTCCGTGACCCACGCGGCCGCAGCCGGTTCCCAGTAGTCCATGGTGTACGCCGCCGGTGTGCCGCAGGGCGCGTAGTTGTTTCCGGCACCGGTCGAGTCACACCAGCGCCGGCCGATTGAGAAAGTATCCGCTGCCGTGCCGCAAACCGCCGTGTCGCCGTCGCGGCAGGATTCCCACGTAATCCACGGCCCGAGAGGAAAGGGAACGTTCGTGTAGCTGACAACGTCCGGGTTTCGGTCCGGGGCTGCCGAGTGCGCGACCTCCTGTGGCACCTGCCACGACCCGTCCAGATACTCGGTATAGAAGATGTCGCCGTTGCTCTCCCACGTCAGCAACGGACAACCGTTGTAACGACCGTGGAAGCCCCGGCCCAGCCGCGTGTGCCGAATCGGGTTTGCCTGAGCCACGGCAATCATCGGTGTTGTCCACGAATCGCCGGCGTTGTACGCACACTCGATGTACGAGCCGGACGTATCATGATTCGTCCACGTGATCCAGGCTGTGTCGTACAGACTACCGCTCCTGATGACCATCACTTGGGGCCAGGATGAATCACCGTCCGTGTTGATGCACGTCCCAATAACGCCCCGCGAACTCCACTGCCCACCGACCGTGTCGAAGGCCGCGTAGATATCCCCGCGGGAAGCCCCGCGATGCTCCCACACGCAATAGAAACTGGGGACACCGGAAACCCCGTCGTTGAAGCACGCCACTGCTGGGTTAGCCGCTTCCGCTGGACCGGAGACCCAAATCGCGGGCCCCCAGCCATTGCCGTTCTGGAAAGAACAGAACTTGCTGATAACATCCCAATTCCTGCCATCGAAGAACTGCCAGACTAAGCAGGTCACGCTTCCCGGCAGCCATTCCTTGCAGGTCGCCGGTTTGATGCCTCCAAGACTGTCACTCAGCAGGTACGGCCCGGTCCAATCCTGACCGATTGCGCCGGACACTAGACAGCACACAGAACACAGCACAAGAAATGCTCTCATCGAGCCTCCTTACCTTGTGATAACAACCTTGCGGACTGCTTGGGCTTGAGCTTGCGCTTGTGCCTCTCGTACGAAGTAGATGCCGGGCGCGAGGCTGCTCACGTCATTTGCGCCAGCGTGCAGGTCCACCACCTTGCGTCCCGCCGCGTCGAGTAGCGTGGGCCTTGGGACACGATCCGAATTGCCTGGCAATTCGGTCATGTCCCGCGGCAGAAACAGCACGTTCGTGATGATTGAGGCCGATGGTCGCAAGCTGTGAAACGCTGCCTCTCGCGGCTCATTGCTGAGTCCGGCGACGCCGACGCCGTGGGCGACGTAGATGGAACCGTCACCTCCGCAGTACGCGATCACGGGCTGCGACAGAGTGTCGGTCGTGATGTCGCACCAATTGATACCAACTCCATCCCCGACGATGAGTGTTGACTCCGGGACAAGGGCGAACTTCAGGTTGTCGTCCCGAACCCATGCACACTGCACGCGGCCGGAGTCGTCCAGGCAGGCTGCGCCGATGCTAGTGTACCTGTCCAGAACAACGTCGTCGCACACAAGCTTGTTCGTGTAGTAGTTGTCGCCCGCCGACCAGAACGTGTGAATACTGTCCGAGCTATCCGGCAAGGCGGCAAACCCGCAGCCGCCGCCGTCGAGTCCGCCCAGTCCCCCGAAGTCTGTCCAGACGCCGCTGTCTCGTCGTTTGAAAGAGACGCCGTAACCGTCAATCAAGCCACCCATGCTCCACACGTCGGCCTCAATGAGCGCGCAGTTGTCGTCCCGACGCCAAGCCGGGCGGGTCAGCGAAAACGCCCACGTGTACTCCGAAGGGACAAAGACGACATCGGTGTCCCACCCGGAATCGGCCCGAACACCAAGACACCCCTGCCACAGGCTGTCCGTGAAAGTGAGCGACGGTCGACCGGCGGGGTCATAACTCAGCGCAAGGTCACGCATGGGCATCGGCAGTGATTCGGATGACCAGACGGAGTCTCTGCGCTCGGCGAGCCGACCCTGACCCACCACGCCAATCACATCTCCAAGCCCGATGTCGAAGGAGAAAGGCGGCCCGGACTGAAAGTCCGGACGAACGATAGCAGCATCCAGGTCTTCGTACTCCCACACCGAGTCCTTGTGAGCCAGCCTGATAGCGTGATGGCGATTGACGTAGGCGAGCCACACAGTCCCGTCGCTCATCTTGTCAATCGCGACGTGCGACCCGATACTCCCAATGTCGACCTGCTCAAATTCCCAGTAGCCCGCAAGGCAAACAGACGCGGTCACAGCAACGACAGTGACCAGCGCACGGAATTGTCTTGGGATAAGCATGTGCAGACTCGACGAGTCGGACGCCGTATATCTCACGGCTGCCTCCTATCAAGGTTAGCTTCCTTCGCGCCGCGCCGGAGCATCTCCAGTTCCGCGACTTCCTGCTTGAGCAGTTCGTAGACGTTGTAGATAATCGGGCAGAGGGGCAGATTCCAGAGCAGCATTATCGTGCGCGTGGTGAAATCCGGCTTGTGCAGGAAGGGAAACTCGCTACAGGACTCAGGTCGGCTCTTGTAGTGCCGGCAGACGGTGCCGTCAAGGAATGGGCAGGGCTTCTGCCTGATGAGGAACCGGCCCGGCTCGTCGGTCTTGTTCAGGTACTTCCGCTCAAACTCGGCAGACGTCAGATGCTCGGCTTCGGCCATCCGCTCGATATCCGATGCCTCCAGCGCCGCAGAGAGTTCGCGACAACAGTTCCCGCAGGCCCCGCAGTCTATCTTCGACGAGACTTGCGCGTAGAGCTGGTGGACAATCGCGTCGATTTCCTCCGGCTCGATGTCGCAGCCCTTCAGGTGGGTGCGGAAGTCCCAGTTCTCTCTCTCCTTCTGCTCAGCCAATTCCTTGATTCTTGCCAGGTTTGTCTCAAACATGGCTAGTCACTGCAATCGCGCGTTCCGCCGCGTATCGCCAGGGCGCTATCGGCCGCGAGCATCAGAAGGAAAGGCACTATCATCGCTGCCACCATTCCAACCATAATACGCTTGGCAGACAGAACGTCAAGGGGCTTACACGCACCAGGAAATGACGAAGCTCGAAGGCCGAATTCCGATTGAAGCTCGAGATTGGCGACGAGACTGATCGGGAATTCGGAATTCGTCATTCAATCGTCATTCGAGTTTCGGACCTCGGGCTTTCAGCCCGGCTCCGTCATTGATTCGTCATTCGTGCTTCGTCATTCGAGTTTGGTCTCGAGAGTGCGTTTCTTGACTTGGCGAGGACGCGCTGGCACGATTGACGGGATGCCGCGAGTCGTTGCCGTCGTCAATCCGGTCGCGGGCAAGGCCCGGGGCGCGCGTCTCCGTGCGCAGGCTGCGGCCGAACTGATGCGTCTATTCCCGGACATGACGTTCGTCGAATCGAACGCGCCCGGGCACGCGAGCGTACTAGCACAGGGTGCACGTGACGCGGAACTGATCATTGCCATCGGCGGCGACGGAACTGTGCGCGAGGTCGTCTCCGGCCTCATGTCCGCCACTGGACCCCTTGACTCCTTGACCCCTCGACCCTTTCCTCTCCTGGCTGTTGTTCCGGTCGGCTCCTGCAATGACCTGTCAAGGAACGTCGGCATTCCTGCGGACGTGATTGAGGCCTGCCGGGCGGCCAGGGAAGGGAAGGCGCGTCCAATCGATGTCATCCGGGTCGAGATGTCGGACGAAGCCACGTCGCGGCAGACTTACTTCATCAACGCGGCCGGGTTCGGGTTCGACGCCGCGGTCACGGCCGAAGCCCACAAGTCGAAGCACCTGCGCGGCCTGCCGCTGTATCTAGTTGCCATTATCCGGACGCTCCGGAACCTCGAATGCCCGCTCGTGCGGATTCGGGCGGGCGCGTTTGAGGCCGAGCAGCGTGTCCTGATGATTGCCGCTGCGAACGGCCGATACTACGGCGGCGGAATGAAGGTGGCGCCCGAAGCAAAGCCCGACGATGGGCTCATCGAGGTCTGCATCGCCGACAGCATGGGACGATTGTCAGCCCTGCGCAAGCTGCCGCGCTTCGTCGCCGGCACCCACGTTACCTTGAAGGAAGTCCGGATGCTTCATACCCCCGAACTGGAACTCGAGTTCCTTGAGCCGGTCCAGGTTGAGTTCGACGGCGACCTGCTCGTTCCTCAGCCCTTCAGTCGTTTCCGGCTCACGGCCCTGCCCAAGGCCATCAACCTCCGCGTTCCGTAGGCGATTGTGAGTTAGGAGTTAACAGGTAGGAGTTAGGAGTTGGGGCAGGACATCTGCTGCCGCCCGACTTCTCTCATCCCACATCTGTCTTCTGACATCTTGCTTCGTCCGCCCCTGACCCCTACACCGTGAACCGTACACCGTTGACCGTCTACCGCAATCCGCTATCCGTGCCGGTACTTCTGCCTTCTGGCCTCTGATATCCGACTTCTACCTTCGCGCCAGCGCCCGTCGAAACAATAGTGAAATAGCTTGTTTCACGATTGCCGCGGGGCCATGACGTCTAGACGACGGCCAACTGTGCAATGGCCCGTTGCACAATTGCTGCGGGGCTACAATGTCTGCGTTCACCAGATTGAGGCCGAACTGGCCCGCGGCGCAAACCCACCATCCGTCCCCCGTCGGAGAGACAGCCGCCAAGAACGCCAAGGTTCCGAACTCCATCGCCCCTTGAGGGAGAGGGTTGGGGTGAGGGGGAAGCTGTTAGCCGTTAGCTGTGAGCTGTCGGCTGTCTTCCGTCAGCCGTGAGCCGAACATCGGGGAGACGACCACGCGGCGGCCCGGCAGGGTTGAGCATCGTGGCCGCCGTTGCGCTGCTTCCAACTTGACAGAGATTATAGAACGGTTACCGTCCCCGATAGTCCCGGTTCTGGCCGAGCGTCGGCTGTGAGCCGGACCAGCGTTACGATACGGCTATCAGTCGGTCCTGCTGCGTCCTCTGTTCGGTCATCCTGTCGCGGATGAACTCGGGTGCGAGGTCCGCGCCGTTTTCCCAGCAGATGGTGTGAAGCACGTCGGATACGCTGAACCGGCGGAACGCCGCAGGCTCCTTGAGCGGCTCAAAGACCGGCCCCCACAAGGCCTCGCGCAGGTCTACGATGCCTTCCTCCCCGGTGTTGAAACGGACCCGGACCCTGTAGTCGGCGACGTACTCGGCCCGCACAATCTCCAGCATAGTTTCTACTCCAATGGTGGTATCTTCTTCAGCGGCTGATGCTTCTCGGCAAGCTCCCAGTTCTCAACCAGACGGTCGCGGTAGATCTCGTGCCACTCGATCAGCGCCCGGAGCGCCCGCTTGGGAAAGCGCCCTTCTACGACACCGGTGGCAATCTCTACCGTTACCTTGAACTCGCCGTACTCGGCGTGGAAGTGCGGAGGACGATGGTCGCACATAAACCAGGTATATGACGATTCCAAGGAATCTACATAGCTCGGGCATTGCTCGAACTCCTGGCTGTGTAACGTCTCATCGTCTATGGTATTATGCAGCAGGACGAAGCCAGGTCAAGCTGGCGTCGCGGACCCAAGAACCGAGATAGGATTAACCACAGAGGCCACGGAGAACACAGAGTCGGGTGAAGGTCGGGATTCCGCTCCGTACTCTCCAACTCTCTGTACTACAAACGTGCAGGATCGTCGTTTTCGCGACGTTGTTTCTCTCCGCTGCCTCTGTCCTGGGGGCGCCAAGTTCTTGGCAACCGCCGGCCAATGTCGTCCGCGTTGATGTGAGAATCGGGTTCGACTCGGGACTCAATCTGTACTACAAAGGGGTAAGATCTTCGCTTTCACGAAGATGTCATTCCGAGGAGCGGGCGACGAGGAATCTCGTCTGTCGGCGGGGCAGAGCCTGCCCAGGCCTACCGAAGGGGCGGGATTCCTCGCTACGCTCGGAATGACAGTCGTTCGGGGCAATTTGACTTTTGATGTTTGCCTTTTGCCTTTTGACTTGCGCACCCTGTGCGCCCTGTCCATCTGCGTTCATCTGTGGTTACATCGGGTTTGGTTGCGGCCTCCGAGGCCGCGCCATGTGCTCTGTGGTTCAATATCGGATTTGGGGTCTTTCAACGACGGGGTCACCTGCTCCGGGTCGAAATCCCCGATATGGCCCGAATACCCGCACTGGGTGCAGCCGTGGACCAACAGCGGCAGGGACGGAAACCCGCCTGCATGCCGATACAGGTCGGTCGTCAGCGGGCCGCACGTGTTGGTGGACCGCAAGGACATCGACTCGAACTCCGTGCCGCAGCACGGGCATATCAGATTCACGGGCATCGGAGTGGTCATTCTATCCTCCCGCTCGCTTGGCCGCGTCCCACAATCTGGAATCTACAATCTGGAATCTTGAATGTGGCATGGCCGGCATCGGTGTGGTCATTTTACCTCCTTCTGTGCCAGCCTGCGGCCCGCCGCCGCGCCCGACCCGGTTGCAGCCCCGGATTCTCGCCTGATACGCAGGGAAGCGGGAGGCGTCCCGACCTGTTCTCATAATCGTCTATTCTCCCCGGAACTTCTCTCGCGCGTCATACGCGCGCCATCCCCCCTATCCGCGAGTCCGCCAGCCCTTGCCCGGGATCCACTTCCGCCCGAGACGCGTGCCGTCGCGCGCTGCCGCCAGCGGCGGAAGCAGAAAGTCGCGTAGCGCCGGGACGCTGTCCGCCAGTTCGGTCACGTCGTCAGCGAGCCGGCTCCGGCGCACGAACGCCCGCCACTGGGCGAGCTTTGCCGATGAAGAGATGAACGCATCTCCCAGGGCCTCGGGTACACCAGGAGGGTAGGACGTCGCGCGATGGTCGAACGTTGTCCGGACCGCGCGAACCAGCGTGGGGCCGTCGAACTCGTATGTGCGGCTCAGGAACGCGAGGTCGACAAAGTCTTTCACCCTGCTGGTGGCCAGGCCCTTCTCCACCAGTATCTGCAAATTCTCGGCGACCACGCTGTAGCGCGAATAGACACGGAGACGCGGGGCCGGCATGCCGAGCAGCACGGGTAGGACCGCCAATCTCGGTGCCGGCACCACGCGGTCGCCGGCCCCGATGTCAAACTGAAGCGGGATTACCGCACGCGCGAGTTCGGCCTCCGTGGTGATGCGGACGCCCGCGTACCCCTGGTTGGCGCGGATGCGCTCGCCGGCGACCGTGCCGGAACGGAAAACCACGCCATCCGGTTCGACCTCAGCCGCGCAGAGCGCCCGGAAGATTTGCTCCATCTCGGCGACCGTCACCGTACCGAATCCCAGCAGGTCTACATCCCGCGTGGGCCGGTGCGGCCGGTCGGCCCAGACTGTGAACAGCATCGCGCCCTTCAGGACGAACCGGTCCCGCCACTCAGAACGGGACAGGCGATAAAGCATGCGCTCGAGGCCGAAACGCAGCAGCAGGTCCTGGAAATCCTCACGCCGGCGGTCGGCAAGCACCTTCAGCCGGTCTCGAACCGAGTTGGCGAGTGTGCTCGGAGCCGGTCGTTTCATACAAGCGACTCGAGATAGGGCTGCATCACGTTTGCCACGCGGCACAGGCGCGCCAGCCGGGTAATGTCGTCCATCACAAACCTTCGCTCGCGCCAACCCTCACGCAGTGCCTCCAGCGCCACGTCCAGCCCGAGCTTGTTGCGGAATCGGAAACAATCCACCACGGTCTTGGCAACCGAGTACACGCGAAGCACCGCGCGGTCAACCCGATGCTGCTCGATGCCCTCGTGAAAAGCGGGGCCGGAGAACCTGACCGGGCGAATCCTGACTATCTGTCTGGCCGGCACCTTATCCGCGTCCCGCTCAAAGGCCATCCACACCTCGGGCGACCGCTGAGTTGTCAGCCGGTGAAACACCAAAGCGGAAACCAGGCACACGACGCCCCTCGGCGCCAGCCGCTGCGCCAGCACCAGGCTGTGCTTCTCGGTGACGTCGGCCTCCTGCCACTGATACAGCCCACGGCCAACGCGTTCCATCCAGCCCGCAGCCAGCAGCTCCTGCTGCCGTCGCGGATAGACCCCGAGCCCGGCAAGCTGGGCCGCCGTAAGGACCCAGCCTTGGGCACGGAACGCGGCGGCGAGCCTCTTGCGGTCAACCACTAGACCCAGTGTATCAAATCTTCCCCACTTGTCAACAAATGGGGAAACTTCCATACAGTCGCGTCCGCCGGCGGTGAACTGTGAACCGCAATTCGTGCGCCGTGTCCCGTGTCCGTCACCCGTATCCCGCAACTCGCCGATTCCTTCCGCCACCGCAAACCGACGCGAAGTGTCGAGTCCTATCGAAGGGTCTCTCCTGACTGCCAACTGGCGACTCGCGCCTGCGGCGCTTCAATCCAGAATCTGAAATCGGTCGGCCGTCAGCCGTAGGCCGTAAGCCGACCGTGGAACCAGCCGAGTTCGCGCAGGACTATCCGAGCCGCAGCATCACGCGCCCAATCCGGTTACAGCCCCGGATTCTCGCCTGATACGCAGGAAATCGAGAGGCGTCCCTGTTCTCATAATCGTTTATTATGGCCCGGAATTACCTCAAACCAGCGTTCCCTGTCTGCTTCGCGCCGCGACAGCGGCTAGAGACCGAGACGTGTCACGCGCCGAAGCCAGATGCCGACGTCAGGCCGGACTCCGTGACAGGCGCTCGGCAATCCAGATCTTGATGATTGACTGGCGCGTGACTCCGAGGCGCCTCGCCTCCTTGTCCAGCGAGCCAACCATCCATTCCGGAAAGTCAACGTTGACACGCTTGGGCTCCTGCCCGGTACGTCGCGCGTGCGACACGTCCAGGTGCGCGGTGACGTCTTCGCCTTTGTCGAACTTCCGGTCAAACTGCCTAGCCTTCATAAATCGCAATCTCCTCTTTGCGGGCGCGCCGGACCGAGATGATTCGCACCCGGCCGGCCCGCTCGGTCACGACCGCTGACCAACACTGCTCGCCAATCCGACCCACCAGCAACCACCGCGGCAACTACGCCCGGAACTACGACGGCTTGTCCTTCGTTCGCGGTGGCAACTGCTTGACGGCGCGGTCGAAGTCGGATTCGAGGCTTCGGTCCTCGATCTTGCGAAACTCGGCGAGCTCGCGTTCCGCGTGGGTTCTGGCCAACTCGGCGGAGACTTTGCCGGCGTTCTGCAGTATCTCTCGGTCGTTCAGGGTCAAGAACCCCTCCAGTTTCGTGATCCAATCGCTCATCGTCATGGCTATCCGACGCTCGGCCTGGCCCTCGGCAAAGATGAGATACTGCTCGACGAGGTTATTGAGCGCACGCAGATCTTCTTCGTTCAGATAGTTCTTCGCGATGGCAACGTCCGACTTGCGGATACGCGCTCCTTCCCAATTGGTCAGCCCCATGTTCGGCATGGTACTGTCAGCGCGGGACAAGATTATCTCGGCGGCGGTCTGGCCGTGGATAGCGAAGTGTACCTTGTTCTGCACCGTGGCGAAGAACTCCTGAGTGAGCGGGTGGTCCTTGTTGTAGTCGATGCTCGTAGCGTAGATGTCGGTGATCTTCTGGTAGAACCGCCGCTCGCTCGTGCGGATGTCCTGGATGCGCCGGGTGGGCTCTTCAAAGTAGTCGTTTCTTGCCTTCGGGTCTTTCAGGCGCTCGTCATCCAGCACGAAGCCCTTGACGATGTACTCCTTGAGCTTGTCCGCGGCCCACTGCCGAAAGCGCACGGCCACCGGGCTGCGCACTCGGAAGCCCAGGGCCAGGACCATGTCGAGGTTGTAGAACTCCACCTCACGAACGACCTCGCGGTCGCCCTCCTTTTGAACTGTTCGGTAAAGCCGAACAGTTGCCTCGGGGGTCAACTCTTCGTCCTCGAAGATGTGCTTAATGTGCTCGCTGACCGTTCCCGTGGCCTTACCGAACAGCTCTGTGAGCTGCTTCTGATTGAGCCAGACGGTCCGGTCTTCGAGGCGCACGTCGAGCTTCGTGCGGCCGTCCTCGGACTGGAAGAAAACAATCTCCGACCCCGCCGTCTTGCGCTCGGGCAGATTGTTGTTCATCTCGTCTCCTGCACCGCGCTATCGTTGCCTGCGGTCGGCCGGCAAAATGTATCCTCCAACACTCCTCATCGCTGCAAGTCTAGCCCGACCGCCGCAGCGGTCAAGCCGGCCGATTGACCCGAGGGGCCGCGTCTCTTTTCGTTCCTCGTTCCTCGTTCTTCATTCCTCATCCCTCCGCCTTCATCGCTCATCCCTCATCCCTCATCCTTCATCCTTACCCAGTGCGCTGGGCAGGCAGGGCTTCGTCTTGTGTCACCGTTTCCATTCTCGCCTGCGAGA
>JAPLUO010000329.1 GCA_026397595.1 Caldifarciminota bacterium | reverse complement strand
GAGCCGGCGCGGGGTCGAGAAGAGCTCGGACTTGCCGGTCGGTATGTCGCTTTCCGAGAGCGCGTCCCGAACCCGGCGCTCAAGGTCGAGCGCTGCCGGCTTAAGGAACGAGGCCGGGATTTCTTCAGTACCGATTTCGAGGAGCAGTTGCTTCATCGCGAGGATATTAGAGCGCCAGCCCGCATTGTCAAGCCGACGAGGCATCTGCCGAATCCCCTTGACAATTTCAGAAGGTTAGGATAGATTCTAGTCGGAGGATACCATGAAGCGTTCTTACAAGCGATGGTCCAAAGAAGAGGTGCTCCGGGTGATTGGCGAACTGAGCGGCAAAGGCAAGCAGCTCAACTCCGGCCACATCGCCCGCAACTACCCCGCGCTCGCATATGCCGGCAGGAAGTACTGCGGCAGTTGGGAAAGTGCCATCAAGGCAGCCGGGCTCGATTACGAGGCAATCCGGCGCAAGTGTTTCTGGAGCCGCAGGAAGATTGTGGCACGGATCCGCGAGCTTGAGGCCGCGGGCGAGCCGTTGTACGTCAGTGCCGCCGAGGTGAAACACGGCGGGCTGGTCGGGGCGGCCGCGGTCTATTTCGGCTCCTGGCGGCAGGCGATCAACGCCGCCGGGCTCGACTACACGAAGATCAAGCGTCAGAAGGAATGGTCGAAGGGAGAGATTGTTGTTGAAATCAAGCGCATGCGCCGCGAGGGCGTGGAACTGCGTACGACCATTCCCGTGCGCAAGAAGTACCGCACGCTGCACGCGGCCGCGATCCGGTATTTCGGAAGCTGGGCCGCAGCGATGAAGGCGGCGAAACTGGAGAGACTACTTAAGCATTGAGAGTTCTTGTCGTCGGCGGCGGGGGCCGGGAGCACGCGCTCGTCTGGCACCTCGCTAATTACGGTCATGAGGTTTTCTGCGCCCCGGGTAATGCCGGCATCAGGCACATTGCCCGGTGCGAGCCGATTTCCACGGTGGACCTGAGCGGGCTGGCCCAGTTTGCCCTGAAGCAGAAGATTGACCTGACGATTGTCGGGCCCGAGGGGCCGCTCGTCGCCGGGGCCGCCGACGATCTCGAGCGCCACGGGTTGAAGGTTCTCGGCCCGGGAATGAGCGGGGCGCGGATTGAGGCCGACAAGGCCTTTGCCAAGGAGTTGATGCTGGCGGCGGGAATCCCGACCGCGCGATTCCAGGTTTTCACCGACTACGATGCGGCCCGCAACTACGTCAGGAAGCAGCCTATGCCTGTCGTGGTGAAGGCGGCAGGGCTGGCCGCGGGCAAGGGCGTAGTCATTGCCCAGAACCGGCGTGAAGCCGAGCGGGCGGTGTCGGACATGCTCGTCGAAGGACGGTACGGCGATGCGGGCAGGGCCGTCGTCATCGAGGAGTTCCTCGATGGGGAAGAGGTCTCGATGATCGGCCTGTGTGACGGCCGGAGCGTGCAACTGCTTGCGCAGTCCCAGGACCATAAGCGGCTGCTTGACGGCGACGAAGGCCCGAATACCGGAGGCATGGGCGCCTACGCACCGGCGCCGGCGATGACCGCGGCTCTACAGGGGGAAGTCCAGCGGCAGGTGTTCTCCCCGCTTCTTACCGAACTCGCCAGGCGCGAGATTGACTACCGCGGAGTCATTTACGCCGGCCTGATACTGACCGCTGCCGGTCCGCGCGTGTTGGAGTTCAACTGCCGGTTCGGCGACCCGGAAACTCAGGTCATCCTGCCGTTGCTTGACGGCGACCTTGCCGAGTTGGCGTTGGCCTGCGTCGACGGCCGGCTGCGCGAGCACAAGGTCGCGGCTGCGGCGGACCGCGCGGCGCTGTGCGTGGTTGCCGCGGCAGAGGGTTATCCCGGCTCCTACCACAAGGGCATGCAGGTTACCGGGGATCTGGTCGGCCGTGACGAGGCGGTTGTGTTTCATGCCGGGACCCGGCTGGACGAGAACCGGGTCGTCACGAGTGGGGGACGCGTGCTGGGCGTTACCGGCATCGGGCACACCCTTGCCGAGGCCCGGGACCGGGCCTACAAGCGGCTGGAGCGGATTCACTTCCAAGGGATGTGCTACCGCCGCGACATCGGCGCCCAGGGACTCGCTCGCCGTGTCGGCTAGCCAGTGCCGAAGTTCGTAAGAAGTCAGCCGAGGAACGCTGCGGAAGTCGCCGGGCAGGTTGTGGCCGAGCTGGGCCGCGGGCTGGCCGTGGTCCCGATGCTCGATGGGTACTGCGTGCTCAGCCGGAATCGCGCCGAACTCGCCCGGTTCGGCGAACCGTACCGACTCATCGCCGGTCCGGACGAATTGGAGTCCGATCTGGCCGGCGTGGAGCGGCACTACCAGGAACTCGCGTTCAAGGTGATGGCCGGGCCGGTCGTCGGCCGGTTCGGCGCCGGACGATTCGGCGTGGCTTTTGCTGCGGAACCCCTCACGAAGGAGATTGTCCGGCGTGCCGATGGAGAGGTCTGGTTCGGCGTTCCTGAAGAGGAGACTGAGCCCGGCAAATTAGCTGACGAATTGGGCAAGCTGGCTTCGATTGTCGTTACCGGAGGAGCGGGTGGGCCGGGTCCGACCAGCGTGAATTTCGGCGTGCGTCCGGCCGTCGTTGACAGACGGGGAAAGTTGGCAATACTTGACCTCGAATACGAACTTGGGGAATTGGTGCGGCTGGGCCCCGGCCTGTTCTTTTCGGTGCTGGTGGTTTGTACGGGCAATTCGTGCCGCAGCCCGATGGCCTCGTCTGCGCTGGCAGAGATGTTGGAGGGAATACCGGCCTTTGTCTATTCGGCCGGCACCGACGCGCCGGTCGGCGGCCCCGCGACAGCCATGGCGGTACAGGTGCTGCGCGAGGCTGGGTTGGACCTGACCCGGCATCGCGCACAACAGTTCGAACCGGAGATGATCGAGGCCGCTGATCTTGTCCTTGTGATGGAGGAGTATCACCGGGAGCGGGTCGTGGAGTTGGTGCCGGATGCGGCCGGCCGGACGCGCCTGCTCTTGTCGTTCGTCGGTTGTGACGTCGAGGTCGGCGATCCGATCGGCACGTCGGTTGATGTGTATCGCCGGACCCTGGAGCAGATGAGGCCGGCGCTGGAACTGGTTGCCCGAGAAGTCCGGCAGCGGGTCGGCAGCCGTAGGACGGAGAGTTAGGAGTTAAGAGTTAAGGGTTAGGAGTCAGGAGTTGGCAGGCATTTCCTCGCTAACTCCTAACTGCTAACTGTTAACTGGTTCTAGAAGGAGCACAGTTTGGAGTATTTTTTTACCGAGACGCAGAAGGAAATCCGCGACCTGGCGCGGCGATTCGCCCAGGAGAAGATGAAGCCGGTTCGGGCCGAGTTGGACCGGACCGGCGAGTTCCCCTTCGAGCTGATGAAGGGAATGGCCGACCTTGGCTTGATGGGTGTCTACTTCCCGGAGGAGTACGGCGGTCTGGGCGGCGGCATCATGGAGATGTGTATCGTCGTCGAGGAGCTGTGCCGGGTTGACGGGGCGGCCGGGCTGTGCTACGCCGCGTGCGGACTGGGCGCGTTCCCGATACTCATCGGCGGGACCGATGACCAGAAGAAGAGGTACATGCCCCGGCTTGCGGCGGGCGAACTGGCCGCGTTTGCCATTACCGAGGCGAGCGCGGGCTCGGATTCAAGCAACGTCAAAACCCGGGCGCGGCGCGACGGCGACTACTACGTGCTGAACGGCACCAAGCAGTTCATCACCAACGGCAGTGTGGCAAAGGTCTACTCGGTCATCGCCAGCACCAACCCGTCCCGGGGCGCGCGTGGGCTCTCGGCGTTCATAATAGAGGATGGCACGCCCGGTTTCACTTACGGCAAGATTGAAGACAAGATGGGCATCCGCTGCTCCAAGACCGCAGAGCTCGTGTTTCAGGACTGCCGCGTGCCGGCGGCGAACCTGATTGGCGGCAAAGAGGGGCACGGCTTCATCCACACGATGAGGACGTTTGACCGGACCCGGCCCGGGGTCGGCGCGCAGGCCCTGGGTATCGCGGCCGGCGCGCTGGACGAGGCGCTGGAATACGCCCGGACCCGGATCCAGTTCGATGCGCCGATTGCCAGTTTCCAGGCGGTGCAGATGATGCTGGCGGACATGGCAATCCAGGTCGAGGCGTCGCGCACGCTCATCTACCAGGCGGCTCGAGCCGCGGACGCGGGGGCGAGGAACACCTCGGCAATCGCCTCGATGGCCAAGGTGCTTGCTTCGGACACGGCGATGAGGGTGACGACCGACGCGGTCCAGATCCTTGGCGGGTACGGCTACATGCGCGACTACCCGGTTGAGAAGATGATGCGCGACGCGAAGATCACGCAGATCTACGAGGGCACCAACCAGATTCAGCGGCTGGTGATCGCGTCCGAGCTGATCAAGGGCACAGCTTGGTGAGGAAATGCCCAAACCCCAATTCCCAATGACCAACGAATGCGGGAATAATGACGAGGCTCCAAAGTCTATGTCTTGGTCAGTGCCTCATTCGGGCTTGATTGGGAATTGGCACTTGGTCATTGGTCATTTCCGATGAGTGCCATGCATAAGGCCGACGTCCTTGTTATCGGCGCCGGGCCGGCCGGGTACGTCGCCGCCATAAGGCTGGCGCAGCTCGGCCGCAAAGTCGTCGTCATCGAACGGGAGCGCGTCGGCGGCATCTGCCTGAACTGGGGCTGCATCCCGGTGAAGTCCCTGCTGCACGCCGCAGCCACGGTGCGCAGCGCGGCCGAAGCGCGGCGCATGGGTATCGTTTTCGGGCAGCCGCAGATTGACATCCAGGCGTTGTACGGCTGGAAGACGCGGGTTGTCGACCGGCTGGTGCGCGGGGTCGAGTTCCTGCTCCGGTCGAACGGCGTCGAGGTGGTCAAGGGCACGGCGCGGTTCCTCGACGCGCGGCGGGTCATGGTTGCGCAGCCGGACGGAACCGAGGCCGAGATGGGCGCGGACAACATTGTCATCGCGACCGGCTCAGAGCCCGTCGTGCTGCCCGGCCTCGAGCCGGATGGCCAGTCCGTGCTGGATTCGACCGGCGCACTGAACCTGACCCGGCTTCCGACCCGGGTCGTCGTCATTGGCGCCGGAGCCATCGGTCTTGAGTTCGCGACTATCTTCCGCCGGCTTGGCGCGAGTGTGACCGTGCTCGAGTTGATGCCGCAATTGCTGCCCGGGTTCGACCTCGAGGTCAGCACCGCGTTCAGGAAGGCGATGGAGAGCGAGGGTGTCGAGTTCCATCTCGGGGTCAAGGTGTCGGGTCTGGACCGCGAGCCGGGGTTGCGGGTCAGGTTTGCGGACGGCGAAACCGAGTCCTCGGTCGAGGCGGACACGGTGCTGGTGGCGGTCGGGCGCAAGCCGCTTTTGACTGGCCTGGAACTGGACAAGGCCGGGGTGCGGGTTGATGAACGAGGTTTTATCGCAGTCGACCAGAAGTACCGGACCAGCGCCGGCCACGTCTATGCCATCGGCGACGTGAAGCCGGGCCTCTTGCTGGCGCACCGGGCGATGGCCGATGGAATTTCGCTGGCCGAGTCTCTTGCCGGCGGCCGGCAGTGGCGTTTCAAGGCGGTCCCGTCCTGTGTGTACACCGACCCCGAGGTAGCGTCGGTCGGCATCAACGAAGCCGAGGCCGCGAGCCGGGGTCTGGCGGTCAAGGTAAGCCGGGTGCCGTTGTCCGCGGTGGGGCGGTCGCTGACCCTGGGCCGGAGCGACGGCCTGTGCAAGATGGTGGTCGACGCAGAGACCGACAAGGTGCTGGGAGTGCAACTGGCCGCGCCCGGAGCCGACGTCCTGATTGCCGAGGCAACGGTCGCGGTCGAGCTGGGGCTGACCGCGAGCGACATCGGCCGGGTAGTGCACGCCCACCCGACGATGAGCGAGTTGCTGTTCGAGGCCGCCGAAGCCATCCACTCCAAAGCCGTCCACATTGTCAACCGGTAGGGGCAGCGCCGCGCTGCTCAGCCTGGGCCGGGTCGAGTACGGCCGGGTGCTCGAACTGCAGCGCGAGCTGTGGCGGCTCCGCGCCGAGGACGCGATACCGGACGTCCTCGTGCTGCTCGAGCACGAGCCGGTGATCACGCTCGGCCGGTCGGCGAGAACCTCGAATCTGCTCGTGAGCGAGGCTGAACTGGCGCGCCGCGGTGTGGCGCTGTACCGCATCGAGCGGGGCGGCGACGTAACGTTCCACGGTCCGGGCCAACTGGTCGGCTACCCGGTATTCAAGCTCGAACAGGAACTGGCCAGTGTGCGCGGGTTCGTCGAGCGGGTAGAGGCGGCGTTGTGTGCTGCACTCGGGGAACTCGGAGTGCGCGCGGGGCAGAGACCAGGCCACATCGGGGTCTGGTGCGACGAGCGGAAGATTGCCTCAATCGGGGTGGCAGTGAAGCGCCGCGTCGCTTTTCACGGGTTCGCCCTGAACGTGTCAGTCGACCTCGACTGGTTCGATCTCATTAATCCCTGCGGGATGCCGGAAGTTGAAATGACCTCGGTTAACCGCGAGGGCGGGGTCACGGCCGACAGCTCGGTGCGGGCGGCGGTCGTCAGAGGATTCGAACGGGTATTCGGAGTGGAGCTTCAAGCAAAGCTGCCGCGAATCCTGACTTCCTTGACCGACCGTCTCAGGACTTCGGCCATGGCGTCGACTTCAGACCGCGAGTAAGACTTCCCTCCGCCAAATCCCTTGATCCTTGCCCGGTCGGGCACGTATGCCTGTAGGGCGACGGCTTGGGCACCGTTGACCGCCTCGCCGATGGCCACTACGTCATCCGGGTTGATGAGACCGGGCACGAGCGTGCAGCGGAATTCGTGCTCGATGCCGGATTCGATTAGGAGCCTGATGGTCCGGCGCAGCGGCGCGAGGTCAACCGGCCGGCCCGCGGCTTTGGCGTAACGGGCGTCGAGAGGCGCCTTAACGTCCATGGCAACGGCGTGCACGAGTTGCTGGTCAACCAGGTCCTTGAGCGCGTAGGGGAATGAGCCGTTCGTGTCCACCTTCACCGGCTGGCCGACCTCCTTGATCCGCCGGCACAACTCAAAGACCTCGGGATGCATCAGCGGCTCGCCGCCGGTCAGGACCACGCCGTCATACCAGTCGCGTTTGCGGTCGAGCGTTCGGGCGATTTCATCCCACGGCACTTCCGGAAGGTTAGGATCGTCGTCGGCGACCTGGTGGTTATGACAGAACGGACAGCAGAAGTTGCAGTCGCCGATCCAAAGGACGGCGGCGATCCGTCCGTGCCAGTCGAGCAGCGATGTCTCGGTGAAGCCGACGATGCGCATGAGCGCTAGCGCGCCCTCTCGATAAGGAGCTGGGCGGAGCCGGCATCGGCCGGCGCGGGGAGCACCGTCGGTCCGTGTCCACGCACGTCAGTCTCTTCTGACTTCAGAATCACTGCCAGATGTTAGACGATTTCGCGGCTCAGTCAATCGGACGTTGGCCCGCCAGTTGACGCCGCCGCCAAACTCGGCTATTGTTACAGTCGAGTGACTGGTTACGTCGCGTGCTTCCCATCCAGAGCGGACTTGACCGCAGGTTCGGTTCTTTCCGTATGCCATACAACCCGAAGAGAGTCCTCCGGCCGGGCGGCCGCCCCCAAAGGAGCAATCAAACATGACAGCAAATAGTGATATTGACATCGGCTTCGTCGTCGAGGTGAACGGCGAGCGGGCGCTCGTAGAGTTGCACGTAGACACGACGGTTCCGCTGGCCCTGGACTACTTCCCGGGGCAGCCCGGCTCGCACATCAAGATCGCGGTCCGAGACCGCAGTGTCATCGGCATCGTTTCGTCCATCAGCATGAACGCAAGCCACCTGTCGTCAGCGGCTCTTGACCCGGCTTGTCCGACTGCCGGGCGGAAGATAGCAGACTGCATACTCATCGGTACGATGGGCGCTAACGGCGGGTTCATCCGCGGAGTGGCCGTTTACCCCACCGTTGGCCAAATCGTGAGAATGGTGGGCCCCGACGAACTGAAGAGCATCTTCTCCGAGTACAATGAGTACGGCTTCTCGTTCGGCCGGCCGTCGCAGGCCGAGGACCAGCGCGCCTTCATCAACGTCGACCGTTTCTTCGGGCAGCACATCGCTGTGGTCGGCACGACGGGTTGCGGCAAATCCTGCACGGTCGTCTCAATTCTGCAGGAAGCGATTCGCAAGTACCCTGACGCTCACATCATCGTTCTTGACCTGCACGGCGAGTATGCGTCGGCGTTTCCGGAAAAGGTCACGCTGATTGAGGCGGACAAGGTCGAGTTGCCGTACTGGCTGCTTAGCTTCGACGAGTTCCAGGACCTGACCATAGACATGAACGAGTTCTCGGCCAAGAACCAGATCACGATTCTGCGTGATGCGCTGGTGCGGGCGCGGGAGGGCACGGTCGGGAGTGACCGATTGCGCAAGGGCGAGCGGGTGACCGCGGACTCGCCCGTCTTCTTTCAGCTTGAAGACATGCTCGGCCAGATAAGGAACTGGAACATCCAGATGGTGCCGAACAACGACGGCGACATGCAGCCGGGGCCGTTGTACGGTGAATTCGACCGGTTCCTGCTGCGGCTCGACAGCAAAGTGAGCGACCCGCGGTTCAGGTTCATGTTCTCGCCCTCCACTTACACGAATAACGACAGCCTCGTGGGGCTACTCAGGAATTTCCTTTCGATCGACACGGGGAACAGTATGGCGGTTGTCGACTTGAGTGGCGTTCCCACCGAGGCGGTCGGCGTGGTGGCCGCGGTCGTTTCACGCATCGTGTTCGAGTTCAACCTCTGGAATCCGGAGCGCGACCGTTTCCCGATACTGCTCGTGCTCGAAGAAGCGCACAACTACGTGCCCAACCGCAACGACTACAAGCTTCAGGCAGCGAAGACCGCGATCGAACGGATTACCAAGGAGGGCCGGAAGTACGGCATCGGCACAATCATCGTCAGCCAGCGGCCCAAAGAATTGTCCGAAACCGTGCTCTCTCAGTGCAACAGCTTCATCGCCATGCGGCTCACGAACCCGGAGGACCAGGCTTACGTCCGAAAGCTGGTGCCGGATTCACTTTCAGGCCTGATGGACATGCTGCCGTCGCTCCGAACCGGCGAGGCGCTGATACTCGGTGACTGCGTGGCCCTGCCGACACGGGTGATGATCGACTGTCCGAACCCGAAGCCGATGAGTTCGGACGTTGAGTTCGCCAAATGGTGGTCGAACGGCATCAAGGAGATGGACGTGGACCGCATCATCAGGCGTTGGCGCGCGCGAAGAAAAGACCTGTAGTCCGGGCGGCTGGGCCGACGGCTTACGGTTCACGGGCCCCGGCTTGCGCTGATGGCAGGTGAGACGCCGTTCGCGCGTCGGCCCGGTCGGACATTGTATCGGGACCCGCTCTTGGGCCGACATCTTGACACGCTCACGGCCAGAAAACTGGGGAAGTGTCCCTCGCCGGTCCAGGGCGGGGATGTCAAATGGGCGGGGCCGGACGGCCGACAGCTGGCGGCTGACGGCTTGCGCTGATAGCACGGGGAGGCCGCCGCGCGGAAGGTTCCGCTAGTGGACGTTCACATGTATGCGTCTGCACTCGCTCAGCTTGGAGGTGGACCCGCTGTCATCCACGGCAAAGACCCACCAGTATATATCCGTATCACGTGGGGCGATTTGGGCGAACATCTGCCAGAGCGAGGCTTCGTATATGGTGTAGCTTAGCGCGGTAGTGCTCTGGTTTATGATCATCGGATAGGCATACCGGCTTTCACCCAGTCTGAACATGTATCGTGCCGCGTCGCGGGAATCACTCCAGGTCATAACGATGCTGTCAGGGTCGAACATCCCTGTGGCTTCAACGGTGTAGCCATCTGCGGGAGAGATCAGGTCTGGGCAGGGTACGAACTTGTCTTCCAAGGTCGCGCTAAACGTCTTGTCTGCTTGGCCGATGTCGATGTCGGCCGTATATACATAGTAGTCAGCGTGCCGGAATTTGAGGGTGTAACTACCGGACTCTAGCTCCTGAAGTTGGTAGTGCCCTGCAGCATCCGCTTCGTCCTCCTTCCCTTGAACGCTGACGACACATCCCGACACAGCTAGTCCGCTATGGCGGTCCGTAACGAAACCACTCAATGTGTACGTTGATGGCTTCACCGTCAGCTCACCCTTGCACGCAAGGGTCAGTACGGCTGTCGTGAGGGCATGCAACGCGAGACGGCCCAATGGGTATCTCACTTTTCCTCCTTGCTCTGGCAACTTGGCGGCGGTCACGGTTGGATTCTAGGACTCGCGGGCCTGGAAGTCAAGGCGGCGGGGTTGGACGGCCGACAGCTTGCGGTCAAAGGCCTACGGCTTGCGGTTTGCGCTGATGGCAGGGGAGTCGAGCGTCAGGCGGGCCAGCTGGTGGGACGACCGCGCCACGCGCGCGAGCGGGTCCTGGTGTCGTGATGCCCGGTTGTGTCCCGGCGTCCGTGCGCTGCATCACCGGCAAAGGGTCACCGTTCTAACGGCAGCGAAGCCGTCTGCTACGAGCCTGCACACGTAAGCACCAGCGGGAACTCCCCTCCCGGAATCGTCCTTGCCATTCCAGGTAATGCGCGAAGACGGCATCTCGGAGTGCAGCTGCGTGAAGACTCGGACGCGGCGACCGTCAGTTGAGTAGATGCTCAAGGAAGCGCTTATCCTCGGGCGCGCCGCGAACGAGTATCTGAGGGTCGTCGTTTGCCGGAACGGATCAGGATAGGGCAAGTGCAGCCCCACCCCATCAGTCCTAAGGACTGATGGGCCTGCTTCCGTGACCCAGTTTCCGCCGCCATCTGAGGTCTTGAGCACAACACCACTGTCTCCCAATGCCCCTATGACGTAGCCAGTTACAGCGTCAACCGGGAAGCAGACCGCGTTCAGCAACTCGCTTGTTCCATCACGCTGTACAGCCCAGGTCGTACCTCCGTCAAGCGTTTTGAGCACGACTCCTCCCGACCCTACGGCGTAGCCGACCTGCGAGTTCACAGGGAAATCAACGTCGTGCAGGTCGGCCACCACGCCGGAGGCCTGGCTCGTCCAGTTCACGCCGGCATTTGTGGTTTTCAGTATGGCGCCATAGTCGCCGACAACGTAGCCAGTCTGAGCATCTGACGGAAAGCAGATTCCATTCAGATCATCCGGCGTGCCCGTGCTCGCGTCGAACCATGTAGTGCCGCCGTTCTGTGTCATGTAGAGGTTGTAGTGGCTGTCGTAGCACGTACCGGCGGCATAGCCCGTCTGAGCGTCAACCGGGAAATCGACCGACATGAAGTTTCCCCAATACACGCTAGGCGTGTCCTGCTGTACCCAATCGGCACCGCCATTGGTAGTCTTCAAGATGGTGTTGACCTGGCCGACCACATATCCCACCTGCGTGTTGCCGGGGAAGCAGACGGCCATGAGGGAGCCGTATCCTTGAAGAACGACATTCCAAGACGAGCCCCCGTCGGTCGTCTTGTACACGTAGTCGTTCCCCGCCACGTATCCCACCTGCGCGTTTGTCGGGAAGCAGACGGACCAGAGGTTCTCCGGAGTACACACGCCCGGTCCATCCCATGACGCGCCACCGTTGGTCGTTTTCAGTATCGGGTTGGCGAATGGGGAACCGCTGGATCCCACGGTATACCCTGTGGTCGAGTTCGTCGGGAAGCAGACGTCGTTCAGTGACGCAGCGCATGGCTTTGGCAGCGCGGTCCAGTCTGCTAACGCGCTCCATGGCCACAGGCTGAATAGAGTTGCGGTAGCGCAAAACGCCAACGTAGCGGAACGAATGGACACACGGTATCTCATAGGATCTCCATGTTTAGGGGAATTTCGGTGGCATCTTACTTAATTCAGTATCTGTCAAGGGCCTCACCCATTTCAGGTGGTGCGTTTCCAAGTACTTCGGTATCAACCTCGCCGGGCACTTGCTTCGCTCATCTAGCGCTTCCTTCGCTTCCTCGGTTTGTCGGCCACGGCAAGCGGTTGGGTCTCGGCGTTCGAGTCGGATGTGGCCGAGGTGAGTTCGAGTTGGTGGAATCCGTTGTGGACGTGCTTGGGCGCTTCTTTGAACGTGGCCTGAAGCGGCGGGACATCGAGACCTTTGCCCGCGAGTAGTTCGGCAATCGTGCGAAGCTGGATACGCGGGCAGTCCATATTCCAGCCGGGTGAGTGGTAGAACCCAGCGTCCGCCGCTTCGGTGCGCATCGGCTGCGACGGTTCCTCCATCGTGACCAAGACGCCAATTGCCGCGTTCTCCCGTTCAATGACTCCGCGCAGGTCGCGCACGTGCGCCACGTTCGTATGCCCGGCCTTGACCGAGAGAATCACCTGCTTGGTCTTGCCGGCGTCCTGCTCGTCGTGGAAGTAGATGCGGCCGTCGATGCCCTTGTCCGCGCCCTTCTTTCCTTCAGCCGGGCGGGCGTCCACCAATCCCAGCGCCCACCACTGGAACTGATATGGGTCCTGCTTTGCCAGCGCCTCGGCCCCGGCCACGTCGGTAGGTTCGCCGATGACCTGAAACTTCACGTCCTTGCCAAACGTGTCGACCAGGCGTTTCTTCATTAGCGTGATGGCTAGATGTGTGATGTCTATGCCAATCCACCGGCGGCCCAGGCGCTCGGCTGCGATGACGGCAGTGCCGCACCCGCTGAGGGGGTCGAGCACTAGGTCACCCTTGTTACTGGATGCTTGGAGGAAGCGCTCGATCAACGCTTCCGGCTTCTGTGTGTGGTAGCCGAGGCGTTCCTTGGCCTGCATGTTGATGGGCGGCAGGTCGGTGAACACATCGCCAATCGCACGGCCCTTGCTCTCGGCGGCGTATCGCTTGAGGCGGGGCCAGCCACCATCCTCGGGCCAGTAGATGCGACCGTCTCTGTCGAGGCCGTCTAGCTTGTCCACCGTCGTCATCCAATGGCGACCGATTGACGTCACATTGAAGCCACGCCAGGGCAGACCGCTCCGTCCGTTGCGCGTGCCCGGCGCAGTTAATTCTCCCTTGTCGAAGGTCCGGTCATCGGCATCGGTGTTTCGGTAGTGGTGCTGTAGGTGTTTCGCGTCCATGGGCTGATAAGGCCGGTTCCAAGTCTGACCACCGCGGCTCTTGGCGAAGAGGAGTATGTCGTCGTGAACTGGCCCCCACCTGTTAGCTGATGAGTGAGAGCCGGTTCGCTTCCAGATGACGTCGCTAAGAAAGTTCTCCGGTCCGAAGACGGCGTCCATAAGAATCTTGAGGTAGTGGCTGGCGGTAGGGTCACAGTGGAGGTAGATGCTGCCGGTCGGCTTGAGGACGCGGCAGAGTTCGACGAGGCGCGGGGCCATCATCGCAAGATAGGCGAGCATGTCGTTCGGCCCAAGGTAGGTGTGAAAGGCCTGCATCGCCTGACTGACCTTGCCGCCGGCTTCGACTATTTCCTGAAAGGCTCGGGCTGCTGTCTCGTCCCATTGCCAGGTATCCTCGAAGGCGTGAATCTGTGCCGCGGACTGCGTGCCGTTGCGCTCTTTGAAAAGGACGTTGTAATCTTGGTTGCTCTTGAAGGGCGGGTCGAGGTAGATGAGGTCAACGGACTCGTCCTTGACGTAACGGCGCAGGATGTCAAGGTTGTCGCCGTAGTAGAGCAGATTCGTCGGGTTCCCGTCGGGCATCAAGGGAGAGGATAAGACGAATGGAGTCGGAGTCAAGCGGCGCAACGGAGCGCTGTTCATGCCGATTCCCGCTTGCCGGTTTGTACGCGGGTTCCGGGTCAAGCGTCGCATTGTCGCCGGGGGCGAGGTTCCGGACACGATGGAGCACGCAGGATTCGCGATTGGCCATTGGCGGAGCTGTCCGGCTTCGCGCGGGTGCGGGTTTCGGAGGACGCGAGACGGGAGAAAAACAGGCTATGACAGATTCTATGACGGAGTATCTGATGGATTCTATGACGGAGTATCTGAAGGAGTCTTTGTTGGAGTCTCTGTCGGAATCTCTGACGGAGTATCTTTCGGAGTTTCTGTCGGATTCTCTGTCGGAATCTCTGTAAGAGTCTCTGTTGGAGTATCTTTTGGAGTTTCTCGCGGAGTCTTTCTTGGAGTTTCTCTCG
>JAPLUO010000017.1 GCA_026397595.1 Caldifarciminota bacterium | reverse complement strand
CGAGTTCAACACTGTTGCTACCGAGTAGCGTTTGTGGTAATCTACACCGACATAGTACATAGTGCTCCTCCTTTAGAGCTTTGCTTTTCTTACACATCAATTCTACTGGAGGAGCACTTTCTTTCATCACACCTTGGTGGTAAGCTCCTGTCTCAATTCTGGGGTCTTCGCAGCCGGATTGACTTAGCCGCACCAATCGGCTATTGTTGTGCATGTTCCCTCTAAGTCTCATCCTGCTGCTTTCCGGCCTCGTACCGACCGATTCAGGCTATCTGACCGTGAAATCGAACTCGGTCGGCATCGCGGTCTACCTCGAAGGCGACTATCTCGGACGGACCCCGGTCGAGATGCACCGGCTCAAACCCGGCAATTACTCGGTCTCAATCGTTTCCGACGACAGCCTGGAAAACGTCTACTGGCACATCCGACAGGGCGACATCGGAGCTAAGCTCTCCTCGCTCTGGACCCTGGCGGCCATCAACGCCGGCGCCAGTTCGGTCCGGGTCGAAGCCGGTAAGGTGACCGAAGTTTCTATTGACTATGGCAAGGTGTTGAACGCTCCAACCGAGGCCAAGCTCATTGCCTGCGGTTCCATCGGCGGCCTGTTCCTCGTCGGCGCGGTGGTCGGGTTTCTGATTCACCTGCTCGCATTCCGGTAATGGTCAGGTCTGCCGCGCTGTTCCTGCTCGCCGCGCTCCTTGTTGGTCCTGTTCGTCCCACTGGTCCCATTCCTCAGTATCTCCCCCCTGCCCGCGAAGCCGACTTCTACCACAAACTGGACAACAGTCTGGTCGCCTGTGACCTGTGCCCGCGGCGGTGCATCATCGCCCCGGGCCAGCGCGGCGTTTGCCGGGTCAGGGAGAACCGGAAGGGCAAGCTCTACTCGGTCGTCTATGGCCGCCCGTGCTCCATGAACAAGGAGCCCATTGAGAAAGCGCCCCTGTTTCACTTCCTTCCCGGCCGCCTGCGAATCACAATCGCCACTGCCGGCTGCAACCAGTTCTGCAAGTATTGCCAGAACTGGGAGATCTCGCAGGCCAGGCCCGAGGACGTGAAGAGCCTGGACATGACCCCGGCGGAGGTCGTGGCACTGGCCGAAAAGGAGCACGTACCGATCATCTGTTTCACGTACAGCGAACCCGTCATCTTCTACGAGTACATGGCCGACATCGCGAAGCTGGCCCGGGCCAAAGGCATCCGGACCGCGGTCGTAACCGGCGGATACATCAACCCCGAACCACTGAAACAGCTCTGCGCGCTGGTTGACGCCATCAAGATTGACCTCAAGGGTTTCACTCCCGAGTTCTACCAGAACGTCTGCAGCTCGACCCTGGAGCCGGTCCTCGAGGCCTGCAAGGTCGTGGCGCAGAGCCGCACGCATCTCGAACTGGTGAACCTGGTCGTGCCGGCGCTGAATGACGATACCGCGACCATCCGGAAGATGTGCCGCTGGATTCGGGAGAATGTCGGGGACACGGTCCCGGTCCATTTCACCCGCTTCTATCCCGAGTACCGCCTCCAGAACTCGCCGCCGACGCCGATTGCGACCCTCGAAGGCGCGCTTGCCGTCGCCCGGTCCGAAAGCCTCAAGTTCGTCTATATCGGCAACGTGCCGGGGCACGAGGCCGAGAACACGTACTGCCCGAAATGCGGCAAGGCGGTCATCCGGCGCAGCGGCTATTCGATAGTCGAGAACAGCCTGAAGAACGGCAAGTGCCCCTACTGCGGTACGCGCATTCCCGGGGTATGGCAATGAACACCGCCATAGTGTACTCGGTGCCGGCGGAGCGGGCGCGCGAGGGCGTGGGCGCGATTCTCGAAACCTCCGGGTTCTTCCAACGGCTCCGGCCCAAAAAGAAGATCGGCATCAAGGTCCACTTCGGCGAGCAGGGTAACGATAACCACCTGCGGCCTGAATTCGTCCGCGCCGCCGCGGTCGCCGCCAGTTACTACAACCTGCAGCCGGTTGTCATCGAGACTACCGCCCTCTACCGCGGCCGCCGCCAGGAGGCCACCGAACACCTGAAACTCGCCCATGAACACGGCTTCACGATGGCGAACATCCTCGCCCCGATTGAGATACTCGACGGCCGGCGCGGCGAGAAGTCATACAATGTGCCGCTCGACTCCGAACTCGTCCCTGTCGCCCACCTTGCTCACGGCCTCCGCCGAATCCGCTACGTCATCAACCTCGCCCACTTCAAAGGACACTTCGTCACCGGCTTCGGCGGAGTCTTCAAGAACCTCGCCATGGGCCTTGCCGCCAAAGCCGGCAAGCTCGAAATGCACTCCCACTCCAAACCCCAGATCGACCCGGAAAAGTGCGCGAGCTGCGGCGACTGCGTAGACTATTGTCCCAACCACGCCATCAACTACGTCCAATACGTCGCCAAAATCGGCCGCAGTTGTACCGGCTGCGGCGGCTGTCTCACCATCTGCAAACAAAACGCCATCCGTATCAACTGGGACGCCGCCTCCGAAACCATCCAACTCAAGATGGTCGAATACGCGAAGGCTGTCCTCAGCGGCCGCGAACTCATTCACCTCAACTTCTGTCTCAACATCACCCCCAACTGCGACTGCTACCCCCAGAACGAGAAACCGATCATGCCCGATGCCGGCCTGTTCGGCTCCCTCGACCCGGTCGCCTGCGAACAAGCCGCCTGGGACCGCCTCGCCCCGAAGCTGAAGGAACTCTATCCCCACCTCCGACCCGAACTCCTCATCGAAACCGCCGCCCGCCGTGGCCTCGGCACGCGCCACTACCGCCTCGTCGAACTATGAGCCCCGTCCCCCCGTCCCCTGTCTTCCAAACCGACGTCCGTCTCGACCTCTTCGAAGGCCCGGTCGAGTTGCTCCTGTACCTCGTGCGCAAGAACGAGTTGGATGTCATCGACGTGCCGGTGGGCCGCCTGACTGATGACTTCCTCGCCTCGGTACGCCAGGCCCGCGAACTGGACATGGAATCGGCCTCGGACTTCCTGATCATGGCTGCAATCCTGCTCCGGATGAAAACCCGCGCCCTGCTTCCGCGCAGCCCGGAAGAGGACCTGACCACCCCGACCATCAGCCTCGAGCAGATCCTGGACGAGTTCCGCCGCTACCAGCAGGTCGCCCGGCTCCTCTCCGACAAAGAGTCGGAGCGCCGGCTGCTGTACCCGCGCGTCGGCGAGTCGCCGCGCTCCAAGCTCGCTGAGAGCGAAGACGTCATCGCCCTCACCGCCGCGTTCAAGCGGGTTCTGTCCCGGCTCACGCCCGACCGCGTCGCCCAGATTGCGCCCCCGAAAGTCCGGCTCGAAGACAAGATTGCCGACCTGCGCCGCATCATCCGCGAGCGCAAGTCGGTTGACTTCGAGGAGGTCGTAACCGGGACCACGGTTTCCGAAGTAATCGTCCTGTTCATCGCTGTACTGGAGCTGGTCCGGCTCGGCGAACTACGGGTCCGCCAGGAGGCCGAATTCGGCACAATTCGACTGGAACTCCGGGAACCCGAGCCCGAAGTCATCGGGCAGCCGACCCGAGAACCGGCGTAGAACCGCCAAGTAAGAATTGTGAAACCCGAATCCGCCTTTCACTATTCATCATTCTCAATTCACCATTCCTCTGCCCGCCGGGCTTTACCCCTTGCCCTTTCCGGTCTAAGATTGAATGCTTCCAACTGAGAACCAGGAACCATGAAGGTATTCACGATCGGCACCGACCATCGCACGCACTTCGACTTTGCGCGGCTGCTCATCAAGTACGGCGTCGAGGTGATATTCGACGTCCGCCGCAATCCGGAATCGCGCGAAGAGCACTTCCGCCGCGACGGACTGCAGGCACTCGGCGCCGCTCAGGGCATTGACTACGTCTACATGGGAAACGAGCTCGGCGGACCCCGGGACGCAAATTACACGCAATGGACCAGTGCCGACGATTTCAAACGCGGCATTGACATCATCCGCAACAAAGCGTCCAAACGGGCCTGCTGCATCCTCTGCGCCGAACGCACGCCGGAAAACTGCCACCGCCGGACCATCGGCGAGCACCTGTCGAAACTGGGCATCGAGGTCATCCACATCCTCGACGAAACGTCGGTCTGGACCGCGCCGCCCTATCGCCCCTCGCCCCCCGCGCCTCGCCCATCGCTTCGCGCCCCCCGTCCCGGGCGCGACCGCTGGCGTCGCCCCGGCCCCAGATGACGTCCGAGTCTGCCAATCTGAAATCTGCAATCTGCAATCTCAAATCGGCTGTCGGCGCGGTTGTCCTCGCTCATAACTACCAAACTCCGGACATCTACGGCGTCGCCGACTTCATCGGTGACTCGCTCGAACTGGCCCGGCAGGCCAGCACCGCGGGCGCGCGGCTGATTGTCTTCTGCGGCGTCCGGTTCATGGCAGAAACCGCGAAGCTGGTTAACCCGGAAGCAAAGGTCATCCTCGCCGCTCCTGACGCCGGCTGCCGGATGGCCGACACGATAACTGCCGAGGCGCTGCGCTTAAGAAAGCAGGAACTGGGCGATGTGACTACCGTTGCCTACGTCAATACCCCGGCCGACGTCAAAGCCGAGTCCGATATCTGCTGTACTTCGGCCAATGCGGTAAAGGTCGTGGGGTCTCTGCCTCGTGACCAGCGCATCCTCTTCGTACCCGACCGCCACCTCGCGGCCTACGTCGCCCGCGAAACCGGCCGCCTCCTGCACGAATCCCGACTCTCGACTCTCGACTCCCGACTCCCGACTGCTGGGATTGTGCCATGGGACGGATTCTGCTACGTCCACGCTTCCTTCAAGCCTGAGGACGTCGCGCGCGCCCGCAAGGAGCATCCCGGCGCCTTCGTCGTCGTCCACCCGGAATGCCCGCTCGAAGTGATTGACGCCGCGGACGCGGTTGCCTCAACTTCCGGCATGGTTCGGTTGGCGAAGGAACACCGGGCCATCGTGCTCGGCACCGAAGCCGGGATGTGCGACCGCATCCGGCGAGACCTGCCTGACACGGAGTGCTGGCCCCTGCGCCGGACAGCGCTCTGCCGGAACATGAAACTCACGCGCCTTGAGAACGTGCTCTCCGCCCTCAAAGGCTCGGTTCCGGAGATCCTCGTGCCCGAACCCATCGTCGCCCGCGCCCGCCTTGCTCTCGACCGCATGATGGCAGTCGTCCCGTAGCCCGTCACCCGCAACTCGAAATCCATCGCCGTTTCGGGGATTCGTGGTTCATCATGATGAACCGCGCGACATGGCCGGAGGCCGGTTCGCATCACAAGTCAGCTACGCAAGGCCGGAGAACGGAAAGCGGAGGCCCGCACTGGACAATGGCAACTGGCGACTCGCCACTCGCGGCCCTCGGCCGCGGCTCTCAGTTCGGGCTTCGGTGTTTGGCGTTGCTATGGCGTCAGGGATCTTTTGTTGCGTCCACGGGATTAGCCGGGCACGTTCTGTCACTGCCAACTGTGAACGGATCCCATGTGTCGTCCGGCTTCGCCCGTCGTCTGCCGGTCGCGCCGTTTGACCATCCGTGCGATGCTGGTAGAATTGGACGTATGGCAGAAGCATGGAGCCGATTCGCGATCCCGCACCCCGCGCTCAAGAAACGGCGGGATTGGCGCAAGATGACCGCACAACGTACCGCCGCCGGGAGGACAGAATGAACACAGCCAAGGACGAGGTCCGGCAACTGCTTGACCGCGTGCCAGACGACGCATCACTGGAAGACATCCAGTACCACATCTACGTCTGCCAGAAGCTGGACCACGGTCTCACGGCTGCTGACCAAGGCCGCGTGCTGACACAGGACGAGGTTGAACGCCGGATGGCCCGGTGGCTCGAACAGTAGTCTGGTCCGAAACCGCGTGGCACGACCTGGAACAGGTGGCAGACTACATCGCCCAGGATTCCCGTCACTACGCCGCAGCCTTTGTCCGCGAAGTCCGTGACGCTGCGCGATCACTCGCGACGTTCGCCGAGCGCGGCCGCATTGTCCCTGAACTCAGCGACCCTGCTGTGCGCGAACTCCTCGTGGGCAGATATCGCCTGATGTACCGAGTGACGGCAGCAACGGTTCAAATCGTCGCCTTCGTGCACGGCGCGCGCGACTTCCGC
This sequence comes from Caldifarciminota bacterium, assembly GCA_026397595.1. GTDB lineage: Bacteria > Hydrothermota > Tepidihabitantia > Tepidihabitantales > Tepidihabitantaceae > UBA2258. Next base: position 322 of record JAPLUO010000017.1, on the reverse strand, counting down.
GGCCCTCAAAGCGCCGACTGACCCGCAGCCGCTGATCGCCCGCCGTCCGCTCCGCGTCTGCAAACTGCAGACTGGTCGCTGGAAACTCGCGCCGAAGGCGCGATCGGGGTCCGGTTCGCATCACAAGACGGCTACGCGAGACCGGGGAGCGGAAAGCGGAGGCCCGCACTGGACAATGGCAACTGGTAACTGGGCACTTACGGCGAAGCCGCGCAGCGTCCAAGGACGCGCGATCCCAAGTGTTGCACTTCACTGTTGAACCCGCGGCCTCTCCTGACCTATTTCGTATTGTGGTCGAGTAGGCCTCGTGGCCAACCCCTTT
>JAPLUO010000347.1 GCA_026397595.1 Caldifarciminota bacterium | reverse complement strand
CACCAGTGTGACTTGGCCGGGCTTCACGTCGCACACAGGAAGTCGCGCGGGGACTGCGGCCTCGCGCGGTGGGGAATCGTCCTTGCCGGAGGCGAGGGCGCGCGTATGCGCCCCTTGATCGTCTACTGGACCGGCGGGGATCGACCCAAACAGTACTGTACGTTTGTCGGTTCGCGCTCCATGTTTCAACACACGGTTGACCGCGCGCGTTCGGTCGTCTCCGAGAAACACGTCGTGACGATTATTGGGCCGGGCCACCCAGCGGTGCGAAATGGCAAATTCTTCGCGCTGTGTGTAGGCGCGTAAAGACGGGGGAATCCAGCTAAAACGGCTCAGGGCCGCAAAAAGATTTTTCTTGACATTCATGCTCTAAGTATATATACTTAGAGCATGGAGGGTCACGGCATGGAATCGCTGGAACAGAAGAGGCTGCGCAAACTCGGAGACTTGGGACAGGACCGGCCGCTGCTGGCGGGCTCGTTGAGCCGCATCGAGCGGCGAGACGCCCGGGGAAAGGTCACGGTGTATCACCTGCTGACCTTCAAGCAAGCGGGAAAGACCCGGTCGGTCTACGTACCGAAGGACCTCGTCAAGGAGGTGCAGTCCTGGATACGCAACCATCGCAGGCTCAAACAACTGATGGCGGACCTATCGACGCTAAGTATCGCTATCATACGAAAACACGTGCCGGAGAAGCGGGCGGCGGGGGGCGGCCCGGGCGGCGCCGCAAAGCGCCCCGGGAAACCAAACGCCCGATAGGCCAGGCGCTGGTTAAACTTATCCGGCATTGCGCGGGGTGGTTCTGGGAGGCGCTGGACGCCGTGGACGACCCGCGCGAGGATTGTCTGTACTCGATGGGGCAGGTCTTGAGCCTGGCCCTACTGATGTTCGCTTGCCGGATCTCGTCGTTGCGCAAGCTAGACCTGGTCAGCGATGACGCGCTGTTTCGGGACAACTGGTGCGTGTTCAGCCGCGCCCAGACCGATACCGTCATCTGTTCACGGCAGATGACCAATGTGCTGGCCGCCACCGACCCGGAACAGATCGCCGCGTTGCGCCCCCGGCTCGTCAAAGGCCTGATCCGCCAGAAACAACTGCCCGATGCGTTCTTGCTGGGCCATCTGATGGTCGTCAGCGACGGGACAGGTATCCGCGCCTCTTCGAAGTTTCACTGTTCCCAGTGCCTGACCCAAAAGCATCAGGACGGCTCGATGACCTATATGCACAACGTGCTGGAAACCAAAGTCATTACCTGGAACGGTCTGGCGCTGTCGATCATGACCGAGCCGCAGTTGAATCCCGAAGACGGCAAATACGACAAACAGGATTGCGAATCCAAGGCCTTCAAGCGGATGTTGCCGCGGCTGAAGGAGGAGTTCCCGCGCGAATGGCTGGCCCACCTGCTCGACAGCGGGTACTGCAACGGCCCCCTCTTCAAGGCCATTGAGGCCGTAAACCAGAAATTCATCTGCTGCTTCAAAGAGGGCAGCATCCCGACGCTGTATGCAGAGGCTTTGACCCTGCGTGATCTCAATCCCCTCAACCGCATCACCCAGACATTGACCCTCGAAGGCCATCGCGTGACCCGGGTATACACCTGGGCCAACGGCCTCGAGTACCAAGGGCTAACACTCGACTTTGTGATGTGCCAGGAGACCGTGGAGGACAAAACCACCACCTTCGCGTACCTGACCAACTTCACGGTCGACCGTGAAAACGTCATTACTATCGCCGACGGAGGACGTAAACGATGGACGATTGAGAACGAAGGCTTCAACGTACAAAAGACCGGCTATGAATTGGAACACTTCTGCGACTGCTCTTCCTTTGAGGTCATGTTCGCCCTGTACCTGCTACTGCAACTCGCCCACGCGTTCATGCAACTGCTAGCCCGAAGCAACCTCATCGACCCCGTCACCGACCTGACCTTCCTCGCCCTCTTGCTCCTCGAGGCCCTGCGCAACCACACCCTTCCCGAAGAACTCTTCGCCCCAGACCTCCCCCGATTCCAGATCCGATTCGCGAAAGCCCCAACGTAGCCAGTCGCAGTCGGGAAGCTCCAACCTGCGTCGCCGGTCACACTCCTATCGTCACCTCGCAATACCCTCCAAGGCACCACTATGTCCAATTCGCCCACACGGACTCCCAAACGACGATGCGCGCGTTCACGTGATTCCCATTTCGCACCGCTGGCGCCCTGATATTTCTCATTGCACATTTCAGTATTTCGTGTTACAATGCTACTGGTGCTTTTAACCATGGGGAGACGTGATATGTTGCATCATACAGCTACACCATTATGTATCCTTTTTGCACTTGTTGCACTATGCGCAGGAATGGCAGTCCTCGCACCCTCAGGCGGCGCCTATGCTTTCGGCAATGCCCAAACCGTCCTGTCGACCGCAATCGTTACCGCCATTGACACATCTGGAAATACTGTACTCTTACCGGACGGCCAGCCCGATCTGGTCGCCTCGGCGGCCGACGCGTACCTGAAAAGCGATGACATCTACGGCCACGTCGTCAACACCCCTCTGCAGGTCTATGGGTACGGAGACAAGGTGGAATCTTTGGCCTTCTCGCCAGATGCCCATCGCATCCTCGTCAGCGGGACGGTGTCAGCCTTGTTGTACAGTGCAGAAACCTATGA
>JAPLUO010000360.1 GCA_026397595.1 Caldifarciminota bacterium | reverse complement strand
TGCCGACAACGTCTACGTCGCCAATTACAGCAGCAATTCGGTCAGCAAGGTGACGCCAGCGGGCACGGTGCTCGATCCTACGGGCATCGCCATCTCGCTGGCGAATAGAGAGCAGTACTCTCCGGACGTGGGCGCTGACGGCGAGAACTACCTCGTCGTGTGGGAAGATTATCGCACCAGCGGCAACTCCGACATCTACGGTGCGCGGGTGACGCCGGAAGGCGCGGTGCTCGACCCTTCGGGCATCGCCATCGCGCAGGCGGCATATAACCAGTCTTATCCCGCAGTCAGCTCTGACGGAGCGAACTCCCTGGTGGTGTGGCAGGACAATCGCACCGGCAGCGGCTGGTACGACATTTACGGTACGCGGGTGACGCCGCAGGGTACGGTGCTCGACTCCGCGGGCATTATCATCTCGCCGGCGATATACGACCAGCTCGCTCCCGACGTGAGTTTTGACGGGGCGAACTACCTCGTGGTGTGGGAAGACATTCGCAACGCCATCGACCGGGACATCTACGGTGCGCGGGTGACACCAGAGCGTGCGGTGCTCGATCCTTCGGGCATCCTCATCTCGCAGGCGGAAGGGGACCAGGGCTCGCCGACCGAGGGGTTCGACGGCACGAACTACCTCGTCGCGTGGGAAGACTTCAGCAACGGTATCGACTGGAACATCTATAGTGCGCGGGTGACGCCGGCGGGTCTGGTCTGCGACACTGGGCCGGTTACGACACAGGAGCGCGACCAGATGTTGCCGGCGCTTGCATGCGGTACCGGAGGCCAGATGCTGGCTGTGTACCAGAGTTGGACCTGTACCGTGGGCGGCAGGAGTTACAACACCCCCCGCATCTGGGGCAAGCTCTGGTCGTATGTTGGGGTTGAGGCAGGGAGCCCATCGCTGCAGACGAGCGGTCATTCGCTGACCGCCACCATCCTCCGCGGCGTGTTGTTCCTGCCGGAAGCTCCAAGCCACAGACCTCAAGACGCAAGCCTACTGGACATCAGCGGGCGGGAGGTGATGGGGCTGAAGGCTGGCGAGAATGACGTGAGCCGGCTGAGCCCGGGCGTGTACTTCGTGAGAGACGAGAGCCGGATGCGGAAGGTCGTCGTACAGCGATAGCTGGCGCAAGCGCCAAACTGCGAGTCTGATTCGGACGCCGGAATCTGCGGTTGCCATTCGGGCGAGACCCCTCCATCAGCGTCGGGGTGACACTCGCCGGACTTGGTGAGTCACGGCGCGACGCCGCCGGAGGATTGGCGAGTGGCAATTGGCGATTATCGAACGAGGGCGGGACCCCTCCTCGGAGTCGGGGTGACACATCAGGCAATCTGCGGATGCAGGCAGGCCCGGCGCGGAGTGAGCTAAGGCTGGAGGCGGGAGATGGTCTCGCGAGCGACGGCGAAGCGGAGGCTGTCGGCGGCGTCGGACGAGGCGGCGTTCTTCTGCAACCATTCGAGGATGGGTGGAATAGTGCCGCCGTGGATGCGGACCGAACGGTTGACAGTATCGGTCAGCACCTTGTGGGCCTGGAGCTTCACCAGCATCGAGGCATAGTCTAATCTGGGGACGCTACCCTGATTTCCCTCGGAAACGGCTTGGGACAGTCCCCTCGCAAGCCATGCAGTGTGATACACCAGCCAGCGCAGGGCTTCGACGTCGCCGGCCATGTCGCCGAGAGCCTGCTGGATTGGCTTGCGCTCCGAGATGTGCGTGCCCATCGAAGTCCAGTCGTGAGCGTACTGGGCGTTGACTTCGAGCAACCGGTCGCAGGTGCCGAGTGCGGCCGCGGCGCGGATGATGCGCGTGAGTGGAAACCACTTGCGGCCAAGGCTCAAGGCCTTGCCCGGAGTGCCAAGCACCCGGTCGGCGGGAACGGTGCAGGACAGGGCGAGCAGGTTGCCCTCAAGCTGCATGCCGGCAGCGCCGCTGTCGACGACGAGACATGTAGGACCTATAGGGCCTATAGGACCTATACCCATGGCGAAGACAAGGTAGAAGTTGGCCTTGTGGCCGGGCAAGACCTTGGTGCCGCTTAGTATCCACCCAGCATCGGACTGCTGCGCGGTCGTGGCCATCTTGGCCGGATCGGCGAAGGGCACCGGCTCACCGAATGCGACTGCGTAGGATTTCGAGCCTTCGACAACGGGCGCAAGATACGTCGGCTTCTGTGCGTCGGAGCATTCGTACAGGATTGGCGTGAGCTCGCCCCATTCGACTGGGATTAACGTCTGGCCGAGTTCCTCGGCAATCAGGCAGGTCTCAACTACCCCGAGCCCGCCGCCGCCGAACGCTTCAGGCACACCGGCACTGTACAGACCCATCTCTTTGAGACTCGACGTCGCGGCTTCGACAATCGCGGCCCGTTCGGCCGGGTCTTTGGAGTTGAGGAACTTCGGTTCCTGTGGGAGCAGGTCGCGCCGGACGAACTCGTGCGCGGTCTGGCGGACCATTTCGGCGTCTTCGCCGGAGCTGAAATCCAACTACGCTTCCTTCCGCGTGTAGTCAGGGAGGAGCAGGGGAGACTTGACTTCGGAACTCAGTCCCTTGGCTTTCATTTCCTGCCGCCAGTGTTCGAGATGCGCAAGACCAAGCTGCAGGTCGCCGGTGCGTTCTTTTGCCAGCCTGGCCGCGGCGATGCCGGCCCGTCGGCCGAAGGCCACGACGTCGAGCAGGGAGTTGCCCATCAGCCGGTTCCGGCCGTGGACTCCGCCGGAGGCCTCGCCGGCCACAAGCAGGTCGGGCACGTTGGTGGCGCAGTCCGACGTAATCTCGACCCCGCCGTTCTGGTAATGAAGAGTGGGGTAGATGAGCATCGGTTCCTTGGCGATGTCGATGCCATGCCGCCCGAATTGGCGCACCATGGCAGGCAGTTCGTGTTTGACCGTGCCGGCCCCGCGCCGAATCTCTATCATCGGCGTGTCGAGCCAGACACCTTGAACCGCCGTCGGGGTCTCGACGCACCTGCCGCTCTTGCACTCGCGGATGATTGCCGACGCGACCACGTCGCGGGTCTCGAGCGGGAAGATGAACTGGTTGCCTTCTGCGTTGACCAGTTGCGCGCCGATGCTGCGGACCTTCTCGGTGACGAGCAGGCCGAGTATCTGCTGGGGATAGGCGGCGCCGGTCGGGTGGTACTGCATCGTGTCAATGAACGTGAGGTGAGCGCCGGCGCGGTACGCGAGGACCAGTCCGTCGCCGGTCGCGCCGTAGTGGTTCGAAGTCGGGAAGCCCTGATAGTGAAGCCTGCCGCTGCCGCCGGTGGCGATGATGACAGTCTTCGCCCGGACGACCGAGTAGCGGTTGAGGTTCAGGTTAAGCAGGACCGCGCCGGTCACCGCGCCTTTGGCGTCGGTCAGGAGCTCGACCGCGGGCGAGAATTCGAGCAGGGTGACGTTCTCCCGACTCCTGACTTCGTCGCGTAGGGTGCGCATGATTTCCGCGCCGGTATAGTCGCGCGCGGTGTGCATCCGCCGGCGCGAGGTGCCGCCGCCGTGGATGGTCTTCATTGAGCCGTCAGGGTTCTTGTCGAACATGGCACCGAGGTCCTCAAGCCAGGCGATGGCTTCCGGCGCGTCGGTGACGAGTGCCTCGACCAGGTCCGGCGTGTTGTCGAAGTGGCCGCCGCCCATCACGTCGACGTAGTGGATTGCGGGCGAGTCGTTGTCTTTGTCCGCGGCCTGGATTCCGCCCTGGGCCATCATCGTGTTGGCGTCGCCGAGCCGGAGCTTGGTCGCAATCAGCACCCTGGCCCCGGCGTCGTCGGCCGTGATTGCTGCGGAGCAGCCCGCGCCACCGCCGCCGATGATGAGCACGTCGCAGTCGAAGTCGGGCTTGTCCAGGGAAAGACCGGGGACCGGGGACCGGGGACCGGCCACTTCCGGAAGTGTCGAGTTAGCTTCGAGCAGGAGCGCGAGTTCGCGCGGAGTGCGGTCACCGGTGTTGGGCCCGATGCGCAGGGCTGCGAACGTGTCGGCGAGGTAATCCGGGTGAAAGCCCTTGAGCAGTGCTTCTTTGGCCTCAGGCGTGGCGCGCGGGAACGTCTCGGTCATCCGGCGCTCGCGGCTTGCGACACAGCGCCGGAGAGATTCTTCCATTGCGGGTGGGTAGCTCATGCCCGCTCCTGGAATGACCAATTGGACCTATGGGACCAATAGGACCTATACGACGTATTCATCTCATTCTCCCGGCTCGATGTCGCGCTCGGCGTAGCGCTTCTTTAGTTCGTCTTTGGACCGACCTTTGAGCGCGGCCGTTTCGGCCTTGAACTTGCCGGCCTTTATCTCCTCGCGACGGAGGGCCAAGTGCTCTGACTTCGGGGCGAGGTTGCGTCCGTAGATGCGGCGGCAAAGCAGGGCCGCGTTATGCTTGACCAGTTCGGCCGGGCAGCGGGAGACGCACAGGCCGCACATGATGCAGTCGAACGAGATGTCGGCGGCCGCGGCAAGGTCGCCGCGCACGATGGCGGAAACGTAGCCAAGAACGTCGATGTCCTGCGGGCAGGACTTGGTGCAGGTGTTGCAGCCGTAGCAGCGGAGCATTTCTGGGTAAAGGTCGAGGACTTCCTTCGCCTCGCCCTTGAGTTCGGACAGACGATACCGGGAGCGGTTGGCCGGGTAGAACGGAATCATCGCGAGCTGCATGTCGGGTTCGATGCGGGTCTGGCAGGCAAGCGCGAACTTGAGGTGGTAGTCGCCGGGCAGGCGATAGACCGTGGCGCACGCGCCGCAGAATCCGCCCCGGCAGCCGACGCCGCGCACCAGTTTGTACCCGGCGTATTCGAGCGCCTGCAGAATCGTCAGCGAGTCGGGCACGCGGTGCCGCTCGCCGGTGATGTAGATGTCAACGAGGTTGTTCTCAGCCATTCTCGGCCTCCTCAAGGAATGCGTCCAAATAGTAGTCGTCGGTCGGGCCGAGCCGCTCCAGCAGGTGCTTCATCTGCTCGACCGTGCGGGTCTTCACAATGTAATGCTTGATGCTCGTGTCCACCTGCGGGCAGGACATGACGCAGGCATAGCAGCGGTCGCAATCGGTGCCGACCATGGTCTCAAGGGCCAGCGAGGTGCGCTGGGCGGTCTTCTGAAGCCGCGCCGGTTCGCGGGCAAGGAGCGAGCAGATGTCCACGCAGTTGCCGCAGCCAAGGCAGGCCCGGGTACCGGTCAGTTCGGCCTCGGTCTTGAGGGTGTGGGACGGGCCGAACCCGGAGGAGAGCAGACGGCACCGGGCGACCGGCGGCTCGGAGATGTCGAGGATGCGTTCGAGGACGTCGAGAACGTCCGCGATGTCAGTCTGGCGCGTGTTGGGCATTGTCAGATAGGGATAGAGGGATCAAGGGATCGAGGGATCGAGTGTCCGTACACTTTATCTCCTTATCCCTATGTCCCTTGCCCCCTCGCCTTCTTGAACTCTTCCGTCAGCATCGGCACAATCTTGAACAGGTCGCCGACGATGCCGTAGTCCGCGACCTTGAAGATGTTGGCTTCCGCGTCTTTGTTGATGGCCACGATGGTCTTGGAGTTAATCATGCCCACAAGGTGCTGGATTGCGCCGGAGATGCCGCAGGCGATGTACAGCGAGGGCGAGACGACCTTGCCGGTCTGGCCGACCTGGAACTGGTGGTCGCGCCAGCCCGCGTCAACCGCGGCCCGGGACGCGCCCACCGCCGCGTTCACTACCGAAGCGAGTTCTTCAAGAATCGCATAGTTCTCCGGGCCTTTCATGCCCCGGCCGCCGGAGATGATGATGTCGGCCTCGGTCAGCTCGACGGTCTTGATGACCGCCTTGACGATTTCAGCAACCTTGGTGCGCAACTCGTCCGGACGGGCGTCGCTTGCGACAATCTGCGCGCCTTTGTCGTTCTCGGGCTGCGCGCCGTACGCGCGCGGGCGCATCGAGATGACCAGCGGGTTGGCCGAGGGCGCTGTGACCCGAGTGACTGCTTTGCCGGCATAGAACGGCCGGGTCATGATAGGGTTCCCGGCGCCGTCGAACTCCAGCGCGGTGCAGTCCGGGATGATTGCCGTCTCAAGCCGGGCGGCAAGGGTTGCGCCTAGGTCCTTACCCATGACCGTGGCCGAAAGCACGACCGTGTGCGGTTGCATCTCGCGGCAGAGCTTTTCGAGAGCACCGGCATACCCGTCCGGCGTGTAGAACTCAAGGCCCGGGTCGTCAACTGTGATGACCTTGTTCACGCCGAACTTCACGACTTCCGGCGCGAGCCCGGCGATGCCCGACCCGAGGATCGTCGCGGCCAATTCGCCGCCGCGCTTCTCGGCAATCGCATACCCGACGCACAAGGCCTCGAACGCGACCTTCTTCAGTCTGCCTTCACGCTGTTCGCAGAATACCAATACCATTGAGTTGCTCCAGTTCTATCGTTCCGTGGGAGTCGCGCCGGGATGGGTCTGGTTCGCCGCGCTCGGCCCGGGCAAGCCGGCGCTGAGGAACGGAGGACCGCCCGACAGGACATTCCCGGTTAGCTTGACGGGATTGTAGCAGGCGAGCGGACTAAGTCAACCGGGGCGCGCGTGCGGCCTTGTCGGGTTGGATCGCCGCGACATTCCCGCTTGACATGGGAGAGGCGAAAGCTAGACTACCGCTGCCTGGAAGGCCGATCACTGCGGGTGTGGAAAGAGCCGACCCGTGTGACGGCCTGCTGCAGCAGTCTTAAGTTCTACCTAGGAGGAATGAGTGAAGGCTAGCATGGTGATGCTATGTCTGATGCTGGGTGTGGCCCTTGCGGCCGGCCCAACCGACACGCCGGTCACGAACGACATCGTGAACGACGTGAACCCCGCGGCCGCTGGCAGGATGCCGTGCGGTTCGTTCACGACTACAGACGACCCGCCCGACACAGCCTGGACCAAAACTGTCACGATGACCTATACGGTCGGTGTGACTCCGGTTCAGGATACCCTGATGTGGGTGTCGGCCGGTCAGACCGAACTGCGCATCTACATCTACAACATCGGGGATCCCGCCCGTCCGCTGGTTGACAGTTTCCCGGAGACCGGCGGTCCTTCCGGCTGGGGAATCCGTGACATGGCATGGAAGGCGTCCACGAATGAAGTGTTCGCCGGCTACGACAACCAGTCTTTCCACGTGTACGACGCGACCACGCACATTCCGAACCACACGTACACGGTATCCGGCTACAGCGGGACGGTGCGCGGATTCGCCTACGACCCGGCGCAAGACTCATGCTTGACCTGCAACTTCACGACGTTGCCGATGACCAAGTTCTCGATCGCCGGCGCCAATGGTCACCAGGTCAAGGCAGCGGCGGACATGATATCGTCGTACGGTATCGCCTGGAGCCCGCTACAGAACTGCTTCTGGGTGGGCCAGGCCGGCGCTGCCGGCGCGAGCCCGATATACAAGATGGACCAGAACTACGCGTGGGTCGACAGCTTCAACCCGGTCGGCTGGGACCTTGCCGGCGGTTGCGAGATGTGGAGAGACACTTGCCTGCTGGTCGTCGAGCAGGGCACACCGGACATCGTCTGGTGCTTCAGTTTTGCCCCGGTCGGCGTCGAGGAAAGTTCGAAGATCCAGGTCGGATCGTCTCATATGGCCTATCCGACCCTGGCCCGCGACCTCGTCCACATCAACTACTCACTAAGCAAGGCGGCCCGTGTGAACCTTGGCATCTACGATGCCAGTGGCGCTCTGGTCCGGACCCTGGTCGACGGTGCGGTCGGGCCGGGTTCCAGAACCGCCACGTGGAACCGAACTGACGATTCTGGTCGCCGGGTTGCCAGCGGAACTTACGCCTACCGTCTATCTGTGGACGGCAAGTCGGTTTCAGGCAAGACGGTCGTCCTGCCGTAGGCTGTTCCGAATTACGCGGCAGAACCGGCCCCGTGGCCGGTTCTGCTTTTGGATGGCCCGGCTTGACGTTCCGTGTCGGGCCGCTAGACTGCATTCGGAAGCGCTGCGGCACGCGCGCCGGGGCTGCGCCCCGGTCGGGTTCCGACAGCGGAAGCACGCACTCAGGAGATAGAAGTGAAGACCATCGTCATGCCGCTCTGTTTGATGCTCGGGCTTGTCCTCGCGGCCGGCCCGGCGAACGCGCCGGCCGCGACGCGAGTCGTGAACGACGTGAGTTTGACGGCCCGGACCGGGACTCCGTGTGGCCGGTTCGGCACGACGGACGACCCACCCACAAAGGAGTGGGAAAGAGCGCTGACTACGACCTATACCGTCGGAGTGACCCCGGTGCAGGACACGTTGATGTGGGTCTCGTGCGGCGAGAGTGAGCTGCGAATCTACGTCTTTAATATCAAGGACCCGGCCCACCCGCTCATCGACAGCTTCCCGCAGACCGGCGGACCAACCGGCTGGGGCATCCGTGACATGGCATGGAAGGCCTCGACCAACGAGGTGTTCGCCGGGTTCGACAACCAGAGGTTCCACGTGTACAACGCGACGACCAGGGTGCCAAACCACACCTACACGGTCTCCGGCTACACCGGCACGGTCCGCGGCTTCGGCTACGACCCGGTCCAGGATTCGTGCTGGACCTGCGATTTCGACTCGTCGCCGATGACCAAGTTCTCCATCGCCGGCGCCAACGGCCACGAGGTCAAGGCTGCCGCCGACATGAGGTACTCATACGGCATCGCGAGGAGCCGATTGCAGAACTGCTTCTGGGTCACTCAGGCCGGCACTGCCGGGTCGAGCCCGATCTACAAGATGGACACGAGCTACGCCTGGATCGACAGCTTCAACCCCGCGGACTGGGACCTCGGCGGCGGCTGTGAGATGTGGAGAGATACTTTCCTGTTGGCGGTTGAGCAGGCCGCGTCAGGGCCGGATGCGATCTGGTGCTTCAAGTTCGGCATCCCCTCGCACGACGTGGGAGTGAATGCTATCGTTGTGCCGTCGAGCGGCATCAACCCCGGCCCTGTGAGTCCCGAGGCAAGGGTCAAGAACTTCGGTGTAAATGCGGAGTTCGGCATCCCGGTCACGTGCTGGATTGATTCCAGTGCCACGAGAGTATACTCTGCCAGCACGACCCTTCCCGGTCCACTCGGGGCCGGCGACGAAGCCAACGTCACCTTCGCGCCGGACTGGAACCCCGGTCCGGCCGGAGCCCGGTATGACGTGACGATGTTCTCCGCTCTCGGTGGCGACGTGGACGTACATGATGACACTGCGACCGGCACGACGACGGTCACCGGCGCCGTGTTCGCCGATACCATCCACGTCCGCCCGGTGGGTTCCATCCCACCAACGATTGACGGCAACGTTGCACCGGGAGAATGGCTGGCCTCGACCATGTACGACATCAGCGATCTCGCGGGTCGCGGCGGCACTCCGCAGCCGGCAGGCTCGAATATCGCCTACTACCTCCACGACTTCGCCGGCGGTTTCGTGTACTTCGCCATGGACTGTCCCTATCGGACGAGCCGCGCCGACTGGGACCAGTTCGGGCCGTATATGGATGAGGACAGGAACGGCATTTGGTCAATCGACTCGAGCGAAGGCAACCACTGGGTCGAGTACGTCGGCGGTGATTCGGTTATCTACTGCGCGCTGCTGAGCACTCTGCCGGATACGTGGACTATGGGAGTGGCCCCGGGCGCGACAGGCGCCAGTTCGCTTGCGAGCGGCCACCTTCAGTTCGAAGCAAGGATTCCCATCGGTGCCGCCACGTGGGAGTACAACATCAACCCCGGCGACACCGTCGGCTACTTCCAGTATACCTCCTTCGACACCAACTCGAGCTATGTCGGCTGGTGGCCGCAGGGCCTGACCACGTCGCAGTGGTCGTACCCGCAGTACTATGGCCCGATGGTCTTTGATACGGTCATCCCGGGCGTTGAGGACCGGAGTCCGACGACGCCGTTCGCGCTGTACAAGCTGAGCCCGAGCGTAGTCCGTGACCAGGCGCGCATCAGTTACTATGTCGGCCACCGGGCTAACGTCGAACTCGGCGTGTACGATGCGACCGGTTCGCTGGTCAAGACCCTCGCCACCGGCGTTGCTGCACCGGGTGAGCGGACCGTAACCTGGAATCGCACGGACAACGGCGGCAGGCACGTTGCCGCTGGAACCTACTTCTACCGTCTGACCGTTGACGACAGATCGGTCTCGGGCAAGGCGATAGTACTGAAGTAGACGGCCCCAATCGTAATTGCCGAAAAGTCCCGAACGCCGGTTCGGCGGCGTGGTGACGCCGCGATTCGCTCCTGCCTGCCGGATCGAATCGGACCTACGCGAGCCCTAGTCCCGACATTGAAATCTGAGTTGGCGTGAAAAGAAGAGGCTACTTCCCTCGTATCGCTGCGTCTAAACGGTATGCAGAAGCTGCACCCGTCAGGTGAAGAGAGGAGCGACCAAATGATCAGCACTACCGTAACG
>JAPLUO010000223.1 GCA_026397595.1 Caldifarciminota bacterium | reverse complement strand
CGAGTTCAACACTGTTGCTACCGAGTAGCGTTTGTGGTAATCTACACCGACATAGTACATAGTGCTCCTCCTTTAGAGCTTTGCTTTTCTTACACATCAATTCTACTGGAGGAGCACTTTCTTTCATCACACCTTGGTGGTGAAATCCCTACCTCGGGATTCGTAAAGCCCGCCTGAATTTGACTTTAGCGGGCATATTGATAGACTGCTACGCTAGGAGTGCAGTTTGCAGTTGCCAATAACGGCCTGCTGCGCAGGCCGGAATCCTTAAGGAGGAAATAGATGGCGCTGATAGACGATGTCAAGAACATCATAGTCGAACAGTTGCACGTGACGCCGGAGAAAGTCACTGAGAGCGCTCATTTCGTTGACGACCTGGGCGCGGACTCGCTCGATATCGTCGAGTTGGTCATGGCATTCGAGGAGAAGTTCGCGGTCGAAATCCCGGACGAGGACTCGCAGCAACTGGTGACCGTCGGCAAGGCTGCCGAGTACCTGCAGAAAAGAATAGCCGAAAAGAAGTAGTCGGAATCCCTCGACGTTGAACTGCCAATGAGCAACCAGAGCGGTCGCCGACGGGTAGTGGTTACCGGGATGGGCGTGGTCACGCCTATCGGTAACGACGTCCCGACTTTCTGGCAGGGTCTTGTCGCCGGCAAGAGCGGCGCGGCCCGAAGCACCTTGTTTGACACCTCAGATCTCGAGGTGCAGATTGATGCCGAGGTCAAGGGGTTCGATCCGACCGCGCGGCTGGACGCGAAGCTGGTGAAGCGGACCGATCGGTTCGTCCAGCTTGGCCTCTGGGCGGCCGACGAGGCGGTCAGGGACTCGAAGATCGAATTCGAGAAGGAGGACCGGAGCCGGATCGGCGTTATCACCGGCTGCGGCATGGGCGGCATCCAGTCCTGGGAGGCCCAGTTCACCCAGTTTCTTACGAAAGGCCCGCGGCGCGTGTCCCCGTTGCTGGTGCCGATGATGATCCCGGACATGGCCTGCGGCCAGATTGCCATCGCTTACGGCCTGCGTGGCCCGAACTACGACATAACCTCGGCCTGCGCGTCCGCCGCTCACGCGACCGGCAGCGCATTCCGTCACATCATGCACGGCGACGCCGACGTGATGGTTGCCGGTGGGGGCGAGGCCGCGATTTCGCGATTCACCATCGCGGGATTCTGCAACATGGGCGCTCTTTCCAAGCTGAACTCGGAACCGGAGAAAGCCTCCCGGCCATTTGACCGGAGCCGGGACGGGTTCGTGATGGGTGAGGGCGCCGGCATAGTCGTCCTCGAAGAGCTTGAGCACGCCCGCCGGCGCGGAGCGCAGATTCACTGCGAGCTGGTCGGGTACGGCGCGACGGCTGATGCGTATCATATCACTGCCCCGGACCCGGATGCGATGGGCGCAACCGCGGTGATGCGGGAGGCGATTGCCGAGGCCGGCCTGACGCCCGATGACATCGACTATGTGAATGCCCACGGTACTTCAACGCCTTTGAATGATGCGTCCGAGGTGAAGGCGCTGTATGCCGTGTTCGGCGACCATGCGAAGCAGCTCGCCGTGAACTCGACGAAGTCGATGATTGGACACGGACTTGGAGCGGCGGGGTCGATGGAGTTCGTGGCGATGGCGCTGCAAGTGAAACATCAGCGGGTGCATGCGACCATAAATCACGTGACCCCAGACGACGGGGTGGAGCTTGATTTCATCAAGGATGCGGCGCGCGACTGCCGGATTCGGGCCGCGCTGTCGAATTCGTTCGGATTCGGCGGGCACAACGCGTGCCTGCTGGTGAAGCCCTGGCAATGAACATAACGGTCTGCGTCAAGCAGGTTCCGTCAACCGAGACGAAAATCCGGGTGAATACCCAGACCGGTTTCGTTGACGCGACCGAGATGGAGTGGGTCATCAATCCCTACGACGAATACGCGCTTGAGACGGCCCTGCGCCTCAAGGAAAAGGCCGGCACCGGAATAATCACCGTAATTTCGCTCGGCCCGGAACGGGTGAAGACCGCGCTCCGGACCGCCTTGGCGATGGGCGCGGACAATGCGGTTCAACTTACCGCTCCTGAGTTCGACGGCATTGATGCCCTGGCCGTGGGCCGGCTGCTGGCCGCAGCCGTGAAGCATCAGCCGTTCGACCTGGTCCTTTGCGGGAAACAGGCGATTGACGACGACCTGGCTGCCGTGCCGCCGGTAATTGCCCATTTCCTCGGAATTCCGCACGTCTCGGTCGTGGCCGAGCTTGCGGCCGACTTCGCAACGGGCAGCGTCGTGGCCCGGCGCGAGGTGGAGGGCGCGACCGAGGTCGTCCACGCCCCTTTGCCCTGCCTCGCTACGATGCAAAAGGGCGCTTACGAACCGCGCTACCCGACCCTCAAAGGGATGATGGCTTCAAAGAAGAAGGAAATCCCGGTGCTGGCCGCGGCCGAGTTGGGGATTGACCCGGCAGCACTGACCCGGCGCCTCGCGTATATCGAAGACCGGCTGCCGCCCGGCCGCAAGCCGGGACGGGTGCTTGAAGGCGAGCCGGACCAGGTCGTGCCTGAACTGGCGCGGCTGCTGCGCGAAGAAGCAAAGGTTCTATAAGCCAATGACCGGAGACGGGGGACCGGGGACCGGGTGCTGGAAGCGTGATTCCTTGCCACGGCCGGTCATCTCCCATCTACGGTCAGTGATTAGGAATCGGGAACTGGCCGTCTGCCATTTCCCGCAGGGATGATTCTCCATGTTTGACAGGAAACTCTCGCAGGACCGGCTGCTCGTTGGAATCGGCGGCAACATGGGCTCCGGTAAGTCCACGGTTGCCAGCGAACTCAAGCGCTACGGAGCGAAAATCATCGACGCGGACGAGATGGGATGGTTAATCCTCAACAAGGGCACGGACGAGTACCACCGCTTGGTGAAGACCTTCGGCCGCGGGATTCTGACCAAGACCGGCAACATTGACCGCCGGGCTTTGGGCAAGCTGGCATTCGCGAGCAAGGCGAGCCTCGCCAAGCTGAACGCGATCACCCACCCCCCCCTGCTCCAGCGGGTGCGCAAGGAGATGGACCGGAACCGGAAAGGCCTCGTTGTCCTCGACGCGGCACTGTTGTTCGCCTGGGGCATGGACAAGGAAGTGGACGTCTCGATTCTGGTCACGGCCGCGGACCGCCTGAAGACCAAGCGGATGATCGACGCCGGCGTGCCCGAAGATGACATCGTGGCGCGGCTGAAGCTCCAGTCGCCGGACGCGAAAATCTGGCGCAAGGCCGACTTCGTGCTCGAAAACCGGGGCTCGTTTGCCGAACTGCGCCGGAAGTGCCGCGCGCTCTGGAATTTCTTCTACAGCGCGAAGTTCCAGGCGTTCAAGGCCGCCCGCCGACCCTAGCGGGCCGGACACGGCACCCGCGAGCGCCGGGCGGCAATGAAACTTAACCAGGTCCCGCTCAAGGAAATCGAGTGCGCCGGCCCGGTGATGCGGGCGAGCACGCCCTACATCCTCGAATACGACGAAGTCGCCTCACTCGCCGAAGACCTGTTCGCGACTTACCGCTCCAAAATCAACCAGGCTGCCTGCCGGCTCGGCCCGCGGCAACGGGAAGCGAACGCCGAGAGCTACGCCCTGCGGGGCAGCGACCGCGAACTCGGCCGCTTCCACGTCGTCTATGACGTCGACGAGACCAGGCTCGCGCTCGAGCTGAACGAAGACGAAGCCGACAAGTTCTACCGCCTGATGCGCGAGCAGCGGATCGTCACGCCGGACCTCGGTCTTATCCGCCGCGTGATGTCGGGCAACCTGGACGAGACGGTTGCCGCCGTACTCTGGCAAATCGGCGCAATCAAGGTCACGCTCGGCGACCTGCGCCCGTTGTTCAAAGTGGACGAGGGCAGGAACTATAGCCCCATCTACATCGACGTCAAAGGTCTCGCCAGCTACCCGGCGGTGAATGACTTCGTGCTATCGTCGGCGGTCCTGCTCGTCCGCAACCTCGAGTTTGACGTCGTCTGCGGCATCGAGTCAGGCTCGATCGCCATCGCCGCGGTCATGGCCCAGAAGCTGGCCAAGCCGATGTTCTATGCCCGGCGTACGCGGCGCTACCCCGAGGCGAGTCCGTTCGAGGGTATCAAGAGCCACGAGCTCTTCCGGAAGCGGGTGTTGCTCGTGGACGACACGCTGGTCCACGGCTGGACCAAGACCCGCGTGATCCGTGAAATCCGGGAATGGGGCGGCAGGGTCGAAGCCTGCTTCGTCGTCTTTGACCGGCAGCAGCAGGGCAGCGCCGACCTCGCGCAGGCCGGCGTGAAACTCGATTCACTCACGAACCGCGACGCGGCGTTGTCCCTCAAGATTCCCCGCGAAATCAGCTTCCTGACCGACGACGAGTACGAAGAGGTTACCCGCTACTTCTCGGACCCCCGCGCGTGGCACGCGGCGCGCGGCTACACCTTCCACGAACCGGCGCCGCTGGACTAATTCGTACAACGTTCGTTCGTTGGTTGGCCCCAGCGGCCCCTGTCAGACAGTGCGTACAACTTTGGCCAACGATGCAACGATGTACGATACAACGATGAACGGCCGCGCTGCCTGTCTTGACAGCGGGCTATCTCCGGTCATTATATCTTGAGGAAAACATGACCATGATGACCCGAGATGCCATGCCCGTTACCCGCGGAGGGATCCATGCTGTGGAACTACAACTGTCCTGACTGCCACCGGCCGACTTCGGCCGAGTGGCGAGTGCGCGAAGGAGAGGTCATCTGCCGCCATTGCGCACGGACCCACTACCCACCGACGCCAAACGAAGACCGGTATGCCTACGTCGACTGCGAGAAGTGGCCCAAAGAGATGGAAGAAGCGGTTGCCGCGCTGCGCGGTACGATCTGTTCTGTGCCCGGTTGCTATCACGAGTGCGAGAGGCTGGTGCACCGCCAGTCGTTCCTGGCCGGCGGCCGGACATCGGTGGACAACCTGATGCCGATGTGCGAGCGCCATGCCGTATCGAAGGGCGATCGAGACTATGACGAATGGCTGGCCGCGGTACGACAGGAAGACGCTGAAAAGAAACAGGACGAGCCGAAGTTCGAGATTACCATAACAACCCGCACGCCGGCCCCTGACATGCCGGTGGCCGACTTCAGCGCGCTACCCGGCGTCATGCTGCCGCTGGCTGCGGCCCGGAACCCGCGACCGCCGAAGGCCGCGACACCCAATGCCCAGTCGCTGGCCGAGTTGAAGCTGACGGTTCCGTTTCTGCGCGGTCCGGCCGGTAAGATCGTGTTCGACTACGACTGGGAGATGAAGAAGAGCGGCCGGTGCCACGTATTCCTGCTGGCCTGGCCCCGCGGCGACGAGCCGGACATTTCACTGCTCGGCGGCCCGAAATACGCCGGTATTTCGAAAGCGAAGGAACACCTGGGCGTCAAGGACGAGACGGGCACCTCGGATCTGGAACTGGCGCTGCCCGCGTCGCCGGGCGGGCGCTGGACTGCGGCTGTGGCGGTGCTCGACGCGGGCTGCGAACTCCAGTTCATCGAGTACGCCCTCGCCGCCACGAGCTGATTCGCGGCAGGATTCAAGGGGTCAAGGAATCCAGGATTCCAGCGTCCGGACACTCGACCCCTGCAATCCTCGAATCCTGGAATCCTTCCGCGGCTAGTCGCGGAACAGGGCGCGGACGGCTTCGTTGATGGCGTCCGACGCAACTTCGCGCTGCTCGCCGGTCGCCAGGTCTTTGAGTGAGTAGACTCCCTTGGCCAATTCGTCCGGCCCGATAATGATACAGCAGGCAGCCTGGGCCGCATCCGCCGACTTGAACTGTCCCTTGACCTTGCGCGCGCCGTAGTCAACCTGCGCGGCGATGCCGTCCGCCCGCAGCCGGTCGGCCAGCTCTTGCGCCGCGTCCCGCTCGGCCTCGGTCAACCAGACGACAAACGCGCTGTGCCGGCGTGCCGGCGCCGGCTCGGCCGGCGCGGCCAGCAGCGTCCGCTCGAGCCCGATGGCGACGCCCACCCCGGGCGTATCGGGTCCGCCGAGCTCTTCAACGAGGTAGTCGTAGCGCCCGCCGCCGCCGAGGCTGTCCTGCGCGCCGAGTGACGCCGAAATGTACTCGAACGTGGTCCGGTTATAGTAGTCGAGCCCGCGCACCAGGCGGTCGTTGGCCTCATAGCGCAGGCCGCGCCGGTTCAACGCCGACAAGACTTGCTCATGATGCTGTTCGCAGTCCGTGCACAAATACTGCCGGGGCGTGGGCGCGTCCTTCACCGCCACCCGGCAGGCCTCGACCTTGCAGTCAAAGACCCGGAGCGGGTTTCGCTCGATGCGCACCTGGCAGTCGGCACAGAGCTGCCCGGAACGGTCGAGCAGGAAATCCCGCAGCGTATTCCGGTACGCCGGTCGGCACGCCCGGCAGCCGATTGAATTGACCTGGACCAGGCAATCGCGGATCCCAAGGTCCTCGAAGAAACCAGCGCCGAAGTAAATGATCTCGGCATCCACAAGCGGGCTCGCCTCACCCAGCGCTTCGAGCCCGAGCTGGCCGAACTCGCGGAAGCGTCCCTTCTGGGGCCGGCCGTACCGGAAGAACGGGCCGACGTAGTACAAACGGCAGGGAATCCGCAGCCGGTTCTCGATGACCGCGCGCACGACTCCGGGCGTGCCCTCCGGCCGCAGCGTCAGGTCCCGGTCGCCGCGGTCCTTGAAAGAGTACATCTCCTTGGTAACTACGTCCGAGCCCTCGCCCGACGATTTCACGAACACGGTCGTGTGTTCGAACGTCGGCGTGATGATTTCCTGGTAGCCATAGCACTCGGCTAGATGCCGGAACACGCCTTCGACGTGCCGTCTCCGTTCCGAATCCGGCGGCGTGAAATCCTGCGTGCCCTTGGGCCGGGACTGCTTCGGCTCGGTCACGTCACCAGCCTTCTTGACAGCTCAAACGACGCCACGCCGAGGAACATGCCGACGATGTTAGCCAGCATGTCAGTGATGTCGTACGAACGCCCGGGAATTCTCTTCTGGACGAGTTCAAGGCCGACCGCAAGCGGTGCGGTAACCAGCAGCGAAACCCACGGCGCCGCCGCCTGCGCCGAGATGCCCATGACCGTGAAGAGCGACGTGTGAACCACCTTATCGAACCCGCGTTCCATTATCTTCGGCGTGCGCTGCAAATGGAATGGGAAGGTCAGGGCGAAACTGGTGAGCGCAATCCAGACGATGAGGAAACCCCAAGCCCGGCCCCGCCGCACCTTGGCCATCTGTTCGCTACCTGGCCTCGCCGCGGATGATTTCCTTGACCCGCATCAGCCGCGTCAGGTCACCGCGCTCGGCTTCGGCCAGTTTCAGGTTAATGAACTTCACCGTCTCCGCGATGCTCGGTATCAGCACGTACTCAAGTGCGTTGACGCGCCGGCGGGTCCGTTCGATTTCGGCGGCCAGCAGTTCAAGAGTCTTTTCCTTCTCGGCCAGAATCAGCAGCGGGTCGAGCAGTTCGTCGAACGCGGCCAGCGCAAAGTCCAGTTCCCCGGAAGTGGTGGCGAAGCCGTAGCAGCGCGTCTTACCCGAAATCTCCTTGTGGAACACCGGCACCTTCACGTTCATTATGTTCCGGGTCGTGACCGACACCGAAACCTTCTTGGACGGCAGCATCACCGCTTCGTCCAGCGCCTCCGCGCCATAGGCCGCGCGGGCGATGGCGAACCGGCCGAGGATTGCCGCGGTTTCGCGCTGAACCCGTTGCCGGTTTGTCCGAATCTCGTCCACCAGGACGAGGATGAGGCGCATCAACTCTTCCTGCTTGTCCTTCAGCAACTTGTGCCCGCGGCGGGCAATCGCCAGCCGCTTCTTGAGGCGGAGCAGTTGCATCCGGGTCGCGCCGACAGCGAGTCTCATGGTGGCGTGATTGTATTCCCGACGCCCGGTGAAGTCAAGCAAAGGCCCGGCTGGCGGGCGCCGGCGTTCAGCGAGACCGGCCATGAAACCGGCACCGGCCGGGAAGAGTCTAATACTATGGTTGGGCCGTTGTGAAGTGTTCTCGAACGTCCGGCCGGGGAGGTCAAAGCCGACCCTGCAACCGGGCAGGCAATGGACAGAGCGACTCGGACGGCAACTCAGGAAGCTACTCTACCGGCAATCTGGAGAGCAATGGTCAGAGCTACGGGGAGAGCAACGAGGACGGCAACCGGTAGAGCGACTCGGGCCGCAATGGTCAGAGCGACCGGTAGAGCAACGGGTAGAACGATGGAGAGAGCAACGGGGACAGCGACTCGGCCCGCCACCGGGACAGCAACCGGGCGAGCGATTCCGAGGGCAATCGGGACAGCAACGGGGAGAACGACTCACACCACAACCGACAGAGCAACAGGGACAGCAACTGGGACTGCTACGGGGGGAACGGCGGAGGGGAGATTCGGAAAGGCCCAATAGTGAATTGAGAATGCAGAAGTTAGGACTCGGACGGGCTTGATGAAGCCGTATCCTGTGGCTAAACTCCTGGTATGGACTCCAGGGCGGATTCGACTGGTTCTGACGCTGCCCTACTTCCGAAGGAAGTAGGGACGAGGCTCAGGCAACTTCGTCTGGAAGCGGGTCTGACCCCGGCCGACGTGGCCTTACGGATGTGCCAGCCCGGGCCATCCGGGAAGTCCTGGGTGTGCCAGACTGAGCGAGGCTATTCAGGCTTAGGCACTCTGGCTCCAGGCTTCTGACCTCGTCTGTCCTCACTAGAACACTGGACCACTCGACCACCTCCGCGCCATCCTTCATCAGCCATCCCGCTGCTTGACTTGCAGCGCCCGACGCCTATTCTCTTGACGCATGTCCACGCCCGCGCCCGACGCCGTCAAACGGCTGGTTGACCGCTTCGACCTCAGTCGCAAGGTCTTCCAGTCCGGCGACTACAAAGAAGAACAACTCCGCGCCGAATTCCTCAACCCGCCCTTCATTGTGCTCTGCAGCCCGACTTGCATGAGGTAGGCGACAATGACATTCTTGACCCTGCTGCTGGTCGTGACGCAGGCGGTCTCGATCGGCGTAGTGGACGAGCCTCTTGTCTTGGCCAACGGCACTCGACTGATGCCAGGCGACCGAGTGTTGGCGATCCCTGACTCGACCCATCCTTGGCTGACCTTCCTGCCGTCCGGTGAATTCCTGCCGCTTGACAGCTCGAGAATCATCATTGCTGGCCAGTGGCAACCACCCGACGTTGACATGAATAAGCACCCCGAGGCCGAGTCTGGCGCATGGAGTGAACCTAGCAGGCAGTCCCAGCGCCGGCCATTGAACAAACGGGATCTCCCTTTCATGTTCACCCATGCCCATTTTTCCTATGGCGACAGCTCATTCTGGGGTTCCGTGATCTCACCGATCGTAACTGGCTGGGTCGCACTGACGCGGCAGGAGGTTCTGCGTTCCATGTCTGGCTTCGGGCCTAGCGCTGACTCTAGCCGGGCGCGGGCGCCGTATGATCTGGCGTCACGACTCCCGCAATATCCTGATTGGTCATATCTGCTGCCGGATAGCTTGCGGCGCCAGAATGCTGCACGCCTCTACGAACTGAGTATCAAGATTAGCACTCGGTATGGCTATCGGGAACTGGCCGCCACCGCGCTGCTGGCACTGGTGAACCTCGACATCAAACTCAAGGCGGACAGCGCGGCGGCGGCTCTGTGCAGGAGAGCTGTGAGGGAGTTCGTCGGCGTCAAATCCGTTTACGGAAGAACGGACGTCTATGCGTACTGGCAGTTGATGGAACTCGCTTGGCGTCACAAGGACATCGCTCAGACAAGCTCGCTGGCCCGCAAGATCATCATCGACTACCCGACGGACGTAGCAGAAGCACAGGTGGTTACCGGCGTCGGAATCGGCCCGTCGCTGGTATATGCCAAGAGTTCTATCTGGTTTGATGTCAAGGCAGCGGGACGCCTGCTGGATGCCGTTGCCGGCGATGAAAAGCAAGAGGCAGCCGCAGCAGAATTCCTGACAAGGTCAGCAAACGTCGCCGTCAGATTCCTAGGGTACAAGAAGCTGGTCGCCCTCAGCATGAAACGCTCGGACACGGCAGCCGCTCGTTCATACACTCGCACCGCGCTCTCCTTGCCGCATTACTGGCAGTTGGAGGTCTGGCCACCCGGCGGTTGCGCCGACCGAGGCGGCAGCAGGAAACACGACTTCAAGGAGGAGTTCATTGACTCACTCGACGTCCTGCTGCCCTTTGCCGACCTGCTGCAGCTCTACGATAGCACCTACAACTCGAAAGACACCATGATGTCGAGGGATGCCGCGAATTGGTTCATGCGGCAGATCGAACGGGGACGGACGCCTCCCAGAGCCGGCATTCTTGACCGAATCGACCCGCCGACCAACTCGGCGGAGCTCAGACGTGCCTTGCTCGTTTCGATGACCGACGCGCCGCAGTACAGGACAGCGCTGGAGTGCACCCTGTTCACTCGTCGACCGGGCGATTACCCCAGCAGCGTGTTCAGTCAGGCTCTGCCGAGCGGCAGCTTGGTACAGCCGTACGGAATGAGAGAGGGATGGGTCCGGGTCGCGACCCCGAATGGACTCTCGGGGTGGACCAACGCGCGCTCTCTGCGTGGGGCCGTGAGCGTGTGGGATATTCCTGCGGTCGAGATGGCCGAGCCCGTGGCGAGCGCCGACTTCAACGGTGATGGGGTGAGAGACCTCCGCCTGAGCACCACGGACCTCTTTGATGGGAAGGGTCTCGCCACAGTTCGCCCTCCTGATCGCAAGAACAGTTGGCTGCGGCAGATCGGTGTCTTTCGAAGAAAGTGGGTGGAGCTGCGCGGTGACACACTCTGGCTGCAAGGCGTCGGGGCCGACACCATCGCGACGGGTGTGCCGGTGGCCAGAAGGACGAAGAAGGGAGTGTGCAAGCCGGGGTCGTGCTTCTACTTCGTGGCGATGCCCGGACCAAACGACTCGTTTGCCTGGGTCTCCGCCGTGCGTGAACGAGGTACGGTCTGGACTTCACCCGTCTCGATACGCAAGGACTACCCGGTTGGTGTCTGCCAGATTGACTCCGCTCTCGTCGTTCTTCAGGAAAAGGAAATGTGGCTATTATCCGCCACGAACGGAGCATTGCGCGGGCAGGTGGCGACCCGGATATACCTGAAATCCTGGCGTGGCGTCTTCTTCAACCAATCCGGGTATGCGGTAGCGAAGGGCGACAGCGTCATCTATCATGACTACTCCGGCTCAAAGACATTCGGCGTGGCGGTCGGCAAGAGCGACGCCAAGTTCTTCCCGCCTTTTGCCGTATCCCCTGAGTCCGGTGTCTGGGGTGTGGGGAACTTCGGTCAGCCCCTGTGCCCGGTCGCGGCCGAAGCCATTCCGGTTGTCAGCCTCGTCCACGGATACGATGGCGAGCGCTGGCGCTACGACATAGCGCTGCACCTGATCTCCTTGATGGATGGCCGGGAACTCGCGACAGTCGCCATGTCCGAGAACAACTATGACTGCCACTACGACGAGCATGGCATCTACGTATCAGATGACACCAGTTTTCGGGCCATCACTTGGGAGGGCAAACCGCTGCCAGTCCCGGACCTGCCGCTCCTGTCCTATCCCATCTGGGACGGCGACCGGGTGGTTTCCTACTACTCCAAGCCCATGGGCCTGATGCTTGAAGCCGGGGCCGCGTCGAGACTGGCGGATGCCGTGCGCCCTCTGCGATCGAAATGGCCAGCCATGGACAACCCAAGAGAATCTGGAGAATGGTGAGAATGAGGGCTATCTTCCACTCATCCGGCGATGAACCAGCACCCTGGACGCGCTCCGGTGCCTGAATCTCTGATTCCGAAGCACGGTGGGTATCGGAAGCTGATAAGTTTCCAAAAGGCGCAACTCATCTACGACGTGACCGTCCAGTTCTGCGGCCGCTACGTCAGCCCGCTTAGCCGAACTCACGACCAGATGGTGCAGGCGGCCCGTTCAGGGGTGCAGAACATCGCTGAAGGCAGCCTCGCCTCCGGTACCTCGAAGAAGACCGAGCTCAAACTGACCAACGTGGCACGAG
Source organism: Caldifarciminota bacterium (assembly GCA_026397595.1). Classification (GTDB taxonomy): domain Bacteria; phylum Hydrothermota; class Tepidihabitantia; order Tepidihabitantales; family Tepidihabitantaceae; genus UBA2258. Next base: position 25,595 of record JAPLUO010000223.1, on the reverse strand, counting down.
CGAGTCTGGAGGAGTTGCGCCTAGACTACGAGGACTTTCTGCGCCAGCATAGGCTCGCGCAGTGGCCGCCCGACGAACCAGCGCTCGTGCGTTTCAAGGCCAAGCGCTGCGCTTCCCTGGAAGACGTGCAGAGCTGGGTTAGGGAAGAGCAGAGACGAGCAAAGACAGCCAGGAACAATCAAGGACAGAGGAACAGCGGAACTGAGTCCCTGTCCGTCGTTGGAGGTCGCTGTCTGTCCATGACGTCAGCCGAGCTTGCTGCCAATGGGGCGCTCTCGCTGCTGAACCTCTGCTGTTACCTTCTGGATCGTCAGCTTGCGGCGCAGGCCGCAGCCTTCGAGCGGGAGGGCGGCTTCATGGAACGGTTGCACCGGGTAAGAACCGCGAGGAGGGACGGCGCGGCATGATAAGATGGTCGGGTTGGTCGAGACGATGCGAGATTCGTACATCGTTGCATCGAACATCGTTGCTCGTTCCCGGAGGGATAGAGAGTAGCGTCGGCAGACGATGGGACGTTGTACGGTTTCCGCCGCGCTGTCCGACAGCGGCCGGTCCTCGACTCGCGCTCCACCGGGTTCCCTGGTAAAGAGGGAAAAGTTGACGCGAATCGCGTTTGCCGGGAGAATCCGACCGTCCCAGACCGGCCGAGTCGGGAGCAGAGCATTCTTCACAACGGTCCGCAAAGAGAGAGGAAGGTCCTCCGATGAAAACCGTCAGCGTTATGCTTTCCGTATTGTTCCTTGTATCCTTCGTTCCTGCCCAGCAGACGTGGGGACGGACCTACGGCGGGACGAACAGCGACAACGGCAAGTCCGTCCAGCAGACCGCCGACGGGGGCTACATCGTCGCCGGGTACACCTATTCCTTCGGCGCCGGCATCACTGATGTGTACCTCATCAAGACGAACGCTTCCGGTGACACCGTCTGGACCCGGACCTACGGGGGGACGGGAGGCGATGTCGGCAACGCCGTCCAGCAGACCTCCGACGGGGGCTACATCGTCATCGGTTCGACGTATTCCTTCGGGGCAGGCGGCGTGGATGTCTATCTCATCAAGACGGATGCCCTTGGGGAGCCGCTTTGGACCGGGACCTTCGGAGGACCGAGAGCCGATGAAGGTTGGTCCGGTCAGCAGACCGCTGACCACGGCTACATAATCGCGGGATGCTCCGACGACAGCCAGCCCGGTAGATACAGGGCCTTGCTCGTCAAGACCGATAGCCTGGGGTCCGTGTCCTGGTTCCAGTCCTATGGCGGCGCGACGTACAACAACTACGCTCTCTCCGTTATGCAGACCTCGGACGATGGCTATATCATGGCAGGATACACGACTTCCAGCGTGGAAGCTGATGTCCTGCTCATCAAGACGGACGCTTCCGGGAATGCTCAGTGGACGAGGACCTACGGAGGCAGCAAGTCCGATAATGGCTACTCCGTTCGAGAGACCAGAGACGGGGGCTACATAGTCGCAGGAGACGCCGCGTCCTTCCGGGACACCGTAAACGCAGACGTCTACCTCATCAAGACGAATGCCTCCGGGGATACCGTCTGGACTCGAACCTACGGAACAGCGGAGGCCGAATTGGGCAAGTCCATCCAGCAGACCGAGGATGGAGGCTACATCGTCGCGGGAAACACGACAACCTACGGGAATTACGACGTCTACCTCGTCCGGACCGATGCCTCCGGGGACGCCATCTGGAGCGGAACCTACGGAGGGGCGGGACTGGATCAGGGCGAATACGTCCGGCAGACCTCGGACCGCGGCTACGTCATCGCCGGGCAGACCAACTCTCGCGGGGCAGGTGCCCTGGATGTTTACCTCATCAAAACCGACTCGAATGGCGTTTCGGGAGTGGAAGAACCGGGATGCAGCAGGCGGGTGTCAGCCGACGGCTTGAAGGCGACTCCCAATCCCTTCGTGTCCTTTGCCCGAATCCCCGGGCATGAGGCCGAGCAATTCTCCCTATATGACATCTCCGGGAAGATGGTGGGAGTGTGCCGGGGAAACCGGGTCGCGGAAGGGCTCTTGCCGGCGGTGTACTTCATCAAGCCCGATGGCGAGCACCGCAAACCCCTGCGTATTGTGAAGGTGAGATAGAGCCGCGATGGACGCTTCCCGGATTCCCGAGCGATGCCGAGACGCGGCATGAGTCGTACATCGTTGCACCGGAGGATTCGTACATCGTGCAATACGGGCCGCGCCGAGTGACTCCGACCAACGATGAACGTTGTACGAATCAGCCGAACTAACTTGGCTAGTCGAGACGATGATGACCGCCGACAGCTTGCGGCTTACAGCTAACAGCTTACGACCTCGGGCAATGGGATGGCGAATCGCACAGCGTTGGTTCGCCTCAGCGGTCCCTGTCGGACAGTGCGGCGGGCTCGCACATTGTTCTGGGCGTCTTGACTTGAATCCCCGACCCGATAGAATCACGGCCGACTGATAAGCGGCCGCCCGCCGGCTGTCGAGGACAGCGGCGATGCAGGCGGCGAAATCAAAGGAGGAATCTTGCAGCGAAGCATGGTCAGCAGGGCCGCCGCCGTGATTATCGCGGCGTTTGCGGCTTTCGTCGGCTCCGGGTCAGGCTGCCACCAGAGGCTGCCGTACAATGCGCACCTTAAACTCGCCATACTTCTACAACCGAAGGGTGGTTCGTACGTGAACACGATCACCTGCATGGTCGAGGTGAAGGTGGTCAGGGACAGCGGCGACACGATGTGGCCAATCACGCTGAATTGGGCTTGGGTCAACTCGGAAGGCCATAAGTACGATAACGGCGAAAAGACATACAAAGTCTTCGGCGTCACCGACACCCTTATATTGTCGAAGTCGGCGCCGTCCGGGTCGTTCCTGGACAAGGACTTCTTTCTTGGGCTCGACTGGTATGATGACATGGAACAGGAATACTTTAACAGCGACGTCGCTCAGTGCCGCGTGCCCTAGCAGTCCTCGTTGCCCAATGCGAGGGCGGGCGCAAGTCCGCCCTCTCTGCTTCCGTCGCTGCGGCGGACCTGGTGCAGAATGCTTCCTGCTCGCGCCTCCTGACTTCCGTCTTGAGATTTCATCAGGAATCTGTCTGGGGAGCGCCCTGAAACGAGGAATACCCACCTCTCGCACTCCCGAGCGATGCCGAGACGCGACATGTATCGTACATCGTTGCACCGGAGGATTCGTACATCGTGCAATACGGGCCGCGCCGAGTGACTCCGACCAACGATGAACGTTGTACGAATCAGCCGAACTAACTTGGCTAGTCGAGACGATGATGACAGCCGACAGCTTGCGGCTTACTGCTTACGGCCCGGACGAGGATGAAGTTCAGGCAGTCGAAAAAGGGTTGTGAAACAGTGGAATACACACGGGAGTTCTGGCTTGCCCTCATGCTGGCAGCGGCGACACCGGCCGTAGCTGGCGCGGCAATGGCCGGTCCGGGCCGGCCCGGGTCGGTCGTAGTCGATGTCCGTGCGCGCGGGGCCGGCAGTCTGGTGGCGATGGGCTCCGTGTTTTCTCTTGGCGTAGAACCGGACGCGCTCTTCCTGTGGCCCAACGGACAGGGCATCGGGGTCGACCTCGGGCTCGACTTGGTTGTTGGCAGTAGCAGCGGCGGGCAGGGCGGCGGGGTCGTGGCAGGACTCGGGCTCAAGTACGCGGTCATGCGCCGCATCGGCAACGGCCCGCTGTTCTCCAAGTATGGCGCGGGCGCATCGCTGCTGCTCGATCAAGGGTTCAACGCCGGGGCGAGGGTCAGGCTGGAAGGCGGATTCACTCCGGTTGCCGCGCGGCGCGTCGCGTTCCCGGTCCAGGGCGTGCTCACCGTCGAGGTATACGGTGGGGGCGGAGCCTGGGTGTCGCTCGGCCTGAGCTTGGGTGCCGGGTGGGTTTTTGCAGGCAGGTAGCAGCGTGCCGGGTGATAGCGATGGATACCGACCGACACGTCTCGCATTCTCGGCCGATGTCAAGACGCGGCATGACAAGACGGTCGGTCTGGTCGAGACGATGATGACAGCCGACGGCTTTCAGCTTGCAGCTTACGGCCAACAGCCGACTGGTTTCAGATTCTAGATTCCAGATTGTAGATAGCCCGCGTGGCGCGGTCGGTCGGTCGGAGTTGACAGGCAGGCTCCCGTGTCTTACATTGTACTACATATGAAGTCAAGCACGCTCACCATTCGGTTGGACCCGGACCTCGACAAGCTGCTCTCCCGGGCAAGCCGCCGGTCCGGCAGGAACCGCAGCCAGGTAGCCCGGGAGGCCCTGCGCCGCCAGCTTCGCCTCAGCCAGTTCGAGCAACTGCGGCAGCGGGTAATGCCTTTTGCCGAGGCACGCGGTTACCTGACGGACGAGGACGTGTTCGCCGAAGTCTCTTGAGGGTCTTCGTCGACACCAATGTGCTGGTCGCCGCCGTGGCGACGCGCGGGCTGTGCGCCGACGTCCTGCGCACGGTTCTCGCTTCGCACGAGCTGGTGGTTTCGCAGCAGGTATTGGACGAGGTCAGCCGAGTCCTCCGGCTGAAGTTGGGCATCGGCCCGGGCCCGGCCGCCGACTTCGTCCGGTTGCTGCGCGAGGACGCGGACGTTGCCCCGGCCGCAGAGCTTACCGATATCGTCTTGAACGACCGTGACGACCTGCCGATTCTGGGGGCGGCGATTGCCGCCCGGGCGGAGGTGTTCGTCACCGGCGACCGGGAACTGGTGGAGCTGGGAAACGTCGAGGGCATGCGGGTCGTGTCCCCCCGCCAGTTCTGGGAGGGGTTGAAGTCACGTCGGCAGCGGCGCGGCGGGGACAGGTAGCGGATAGCCGGCAGCGGGACCGGCGACGGCGACGCGCCCGCTCCGCCACCCTGCTTTGGAGTCGGAGCTCGGTCGAAACCGGCACTGGGGATGACGCATGAGCGAACCGCGTTTGTCGCCTTCGCGCGTGCTGCGGCCGAGAGAAGATGCCAGGTCGTCGTACAATCGGCTCGCGCGCTGGTATGATCTGCTGGCCGGCGCGTCCGAGGCACGGTTGTGCGCCGCCGGCTTGGAAGCGCTGGCGGTCCGTGAAGGCGAGTCAGCACTGGAAATCGGGTTCGGCACGGGTCACGCGCTGCTCGATCTGGCCCGCGCGGCAGGGACGGAAGGCCGCGTCTTCGGCATTGACATCTCGGACCGAATGGTCGCACGCGCCCGGGCCCGGGTTGCCGACGCCGGGCTCGCGGGATGCGTAGAACTGGTGCAGGGCGACGCCGTCTCCCTGCCCTGGCCGGACGCCCGGTTTGACGCGGCGTTCATGGCCTTCACGCTTGAGCTGTTTGATACCCCGGACATCCCGGTCGTGCTCGCCGAGTGCCGCCGGGTGTTGAAGCCGGGCGGCCGGCTCGGCGTCGTCGCCATGGCGCGGCGACGGCCGGGCAGCCTGATGGTGCGGTTGTACGAGTGGGCGCATCGTCGGTTCCCTGCTGCAGTCGACTGCCGGCCGATTCCGATCCGGGCGCTGGTTGAGCGATCCGGGTTTGTCGTAGGGCGGGTCGAAGAGAGTTCGACATGGGGCCTGCCGGTCGATATCGTCGTCGGCATTAAGATGGTTTGATTGCGGTCGACCACACCGGAACTGAGGGATCGCGCTACTGGAACCCGTCGAAAGCAGGGACTGACGCACGATTCTTGCGGAGCGGCGGCACGCCATGCGCTGGCCATTTCAGTTTCCGGGCTTGACCCAGAGCCGAATCCGTGCTTTAATAGAGCGACGGGTGTCCCAGCAGGGCGTCGAAGAACCGACGCCCGCTCACCTGATAATTGAAGAAACCCTGACGATGATTTGCCATTCCTGCGGTACGGTCAACGTGCGTACGGCGCGCATCTGCGCCACGTGCGGTGCCGTTCTGACTGTCGTGCGTAAGGCCCAGTTCGCGTACGAGACGGCGGTCCTGCCCGAATCCGCTACTTCCCGACCGCCCAGGAAGAGCAAGACCATGAGCCTCGCCAGCCTCATTCTCGGCCTCGTCGCGCTCACGCCGGCGACGTTCATCGCCGGCATCCCGGCAATCATCCTGTCCGCAATCGCGCTGAAAACGCGTCGGCCCGGTCGGGCAATGGCCTACACCGGATTCGTGACCGGCGCATTCGGGACGTTAATACTCACGTTCGCACTGCTCCTGCCCCTGATTGCCCGGCAGCGCGAATTCGGCCGGGAGGCTGCGGTGAAGCGGAACATGCGGGCGTTTCAGGCCGCGCTCGTTGACTACGCAACCGACCATGACGGCCGCTACCCGCAGTTGGGCATTTCCTGGGAGCTGGAGGACGAGGACGGGATGCTGCTGCACTTCAAGGGTCCTAACGGGCTCATGCCCGGCATCCCGTTCAACCCCTACACCGGCGAGCGCTACCACCGGGGCAAAGACCTTTTTTACCAGCCTGACTACTTGGCCGGAGCCGGGCTGAACGCGATAGTCGACCGCACCGATGCAAGGTCTCCGTTCGTCGGGCTGGCTGCACGGAGCGACGTGCCGGGCACCATCATGATTCTGGGTTGGTCCTCACCCGCGTTCCGCGGCTCACCGCTCGAATACGCCATCATCGGCTACGGCCGCGACACCGCTGAACCATTGGTTGGTCGCACACGTCGGGTTTTCTTCATTCTGCACAACTGAGACCCGACCGGGTTCAGCCACGGCATGGTTGTCAGGATTTGACATTCGGCGGCAGACGCCTATTCTGTCCGGCTACTCGAAAGGAGAAACCCAATGAGAACGGTAGCATTAATCGCAGTGTTTGTGGTACTCGCCGGCGTCTTCTGTGGCGGCGGCAAGCCCGGTTCGCAGACGAACAAGCCCGCAGCGGCGGCCGTGAAGTGGCCGGCCGAGGCGACCGGCACGTTGACTGAAGACGAGATGGTCCAGTTCTTCAAGATCCTGCCGACATTCAGCGCAGCGCTGAAAGCCGGAAATTGGGCGCCGAAGCCGCCCAATGAAGGTGATGGGCCGGTTGTTTCACTCGTCAACTTCGTCGAGGGGATGAACCTGCCGGGCGTCGACGACTCGCTCAAGAAGGTCGGTTCAAGCTGGGGCGTGCTGCGGCCGACCCTGTACAAGTTGTTCGCAGCTTCCGCCGCGCTGAGCATCGATGCAGCCTCTCCGGAGATGATTGCCCAGATGAGAAAGGACACGAGCGCGGCTGCCCAGAAGGGCGTAAAGGACTACGACGCCTTCAAGTCTGCCTGTTCCCAGATACCGGACGCCAACAAGCAGGTGGTGGCTAAGCACCAGCAGGAAATGCAGGCGCTTCAGACACTTGGCCACTAAGTCCTCACTTCGACAACGACATTGCGGAGCAGGTTTGTCCTGCTCCGCTCTGCCGTTAGGACCGCACCAAGTGTGGACACAAAGGCTGTTGCGGGTAGTGTCTAATAGTTTATAGACGTATGCCGCCCTGTGCTTCGTCTGCAACCTACTGGGCCAGCGCGAAGTCTATTTACTAACTTCATGCAAGCCGAAAGGAACCCTAGTCCATGGAAGAACTGAAAGACGATATCAAGCGAGTCCACGAAGAGATAGAACGCGAGAGCCTGTTCGTTCAGGCAATTACCAGCGAGGTCGGCAAGGTGATCGTCGGCCAGAAGTACCTCGTTGACCGCCTGATGGTCGGGTTGCTGGCGAACGGGCACGTTCTCATCGAGGGCGTGCCGGGACTGGCCAAGACCTATGCGGTGAAAACGCTGGCCCGGGCGATTGCCACGACGTTCCACCGGATTCAGTTCACGCCCGACCTGCTTCCGGCCGACATCGTCGGGACCCAGATATACAACCAGCGCACCGGCGAGTTCACCGCGCGCAAGGGTCCGGTATTCGCGAACCTCGTGTTGGCCGATGAAATCAACCGCGCCCCGCCCAAGGTGCAGAGCGCGCTGCTGGAGGCGATGCAGGAACGGCAGGTCACCATCGGCGATGACACTTTCAAGATGGATGACCCCTTCATCGTGCTCGCGACTCAGAACCCGATTGAGCAGGAAGGTACCTACCCGCTGCCCGAGGCGCAGACCGACCGATTCCTCCTGAAACTGCGGGTTGGCTACCCGAGCAAGGAAGAGGAGAAGCAGATTGTCGACAGGATGACAACCGGCGTCGAGCCGACCGCATCGCCGGTCGTCGAACCGGCCGCAATCATCCGCGCCCGGGCGCTCTGCACGCGTATCTACGTTGACGAGAAGTTGAAGGACTACATCCTGAACATCGTCTTCGCGACCCGTCAACCCAAAGAGCACAACCTGGCCGACCTTGCGCCACTGCTTCGCTACGGCGCTTCGCCCCGCGCCTCCATCTACCTGCTGACCGCGGCGCGGGCAATGGCGTTCCTGCGCCGGCGCGGATTCGTGATACCCGAAGACATCAAAGAGCTGGCGCCGGACGTGCTCCGGCATCGCCTGATACTGAGCTATGAGGCAGAGGCCGAGGAACTGACCACCGACGACGTCGTAAAGCGAGTGCTCGAAGGCGTCGAGGTGCCCTGACGGGCAAAGTCCGAATGAAGAAGTCCGAAGCCCGAAGTCGGGCTGGGGCGTCGAGCCTGAAGCGTAACGCATCCGGGTCAGACCGCGTCAGCGCCGGGCACATCCGGCAGATTGAAATCCGCACGCGGCGACTGGTCAACACACTCTTCTCCGGCGACTACAAGTCATCCTTCAAGGGCCGGGGTATCGAGTTCCTCGACGTGCGCGAGTACCTGCCCGGCGACGACGTACGGACGATTGACTGGAAGGTAACGGCGCGGTTCGGCCGGCCGTATGTTAAGAAGTTTGCCGAAGAACGGGAACTGGTTGTCATCCTGCTGGTGGACGCTTCCGGCTCGGACCGGTTCGGCACGAAGCGGCTGTTCAAGCTCGAGCAGGCAGCACAGGTCGCGGCCACGCTCGCATTCTCCGCCATCCGCAACAACGACAAGGTCGGGTTGGTCTTCTTCACCGACCGGATTGAGAAGTATGTGCCGTCGAAAAAAGGGCGGGTCCACGTGCTCCGGCTGATTCGTGACATCCTGTACTTTGAGCCGGAGCGCCGCGGCACGGACGCGGGGCAGGCGCTTGAGTTCCTGATGCACGTCCTGAAGCGCCGGGCGATTGTCTTCCTGATTTCCGACCTGATGGGCGACTCGTACCGGCCCGAAGCAATCCGGCAGCCGCTGGGAATCGTTGCGCGCAAGCATGACCTCGTCGTGGTCTCGGTGAACGACCCAGCCGAGAAAGAACTGCCCAGGCTGGGGCTCGTCGAGATGGAGGACGCCGAGACCGGCGAACTGGCAACCGTCGATACGTCCGACCCGGTCCTTCGGAAGCGGTTTGCCGCGTCCCAGGCAGCGCGTCAGGAGGCGGTCGAAAGGCTCTTCCGTCAGCTCGGCATCGACCATGTCCCTGTCTCGACCGCCGAGGATTTCACCAAGAAGCTGCACCAGTTCTTTCAGAAGCGAGCGCGGAGATACAGGTAGGGAGAATTCAAGATGCAAAATGCAAGGTGCAAAGTGCAAGATGCCGGACCGGCCCGGTTCTGCATCTTGATTCTTGCATCTTACATCTTGACCTTTGCATTGGCGGTGGCGGCCACAGATTCAACCGCTGCGCCAGACACGACCGCCCGTGACACCGTTGCCCGCGACACTGTGCCTGCGTACCATATCGCCTCCGGCGGACCCGTGTCGGTCAGCGCGAGGCTTCTGCCCCGGCCCAAGCGGGACCTGACCGTAGGCGACCGGTTCAAGCTGGAACTGGTCGTAAGACACCACCGCAATACCAAGGTCGGTGAGCCGTTCACACCGAGCCTGGACCCGTTCATGATTCTCGACAAGAAGAGCGTCACCCGCTACGCCGGTGACACGATCGTCGACGTCCATACCTTTACGATGGACGCGTTCGCGACCGGCGAGCCGAAGATCCCGCCATTCATCGTGCCCTACCCGGCGGAAGGCGAAGTCCGGGCCGCGGCCTCGGACTCGATACCGGTGAAGGTCGCGAGCGTCATGCCCAAGGACATGAAGGACATCAACGACCTGAAGCCGCAGGTGCAGTTCCCGAACTTCCTGCCGATATGGATTATGCTCGGGCTTCTCGCGGCGGTGGGGCTCAGCTACCTGGGCTGGCGCCTGTACCGCCGCTACCGCCGGATAAGGCTGTACGGCACGCCCCTGCCCGACCCGTGGGTCGAGGCGCTGGCCGCGCTCGACCGAGTGCCGGCCGACGACTGGCTCGCGTCCGGTCATTTCAAGCGCTACTACTACACGGTATCGGAAGTCCTCAAGCGCTACCTGACCCGCCGGTTCGGTTTCCCGGCCCTGGACCAGACCACGACCGAAATCATGCGTTCCATGAAGGTCACAAAGATCCCGGAGCGCGAAGGGTTCGGCGAGTTCTTCCGGCTGGCCGACATGGTGAAGTACGCCAAGTTCGTGCCGCTGGCGACTGAGGCGGCAGCGGTAATCCCCACGGCTCGCGAACTGGTGCAGGCGACCACGCCGAAGCCGGAGCCGAGTCAGACGAGTCCGACAAGTCCGACGGGTCAGGCCACACCATGAGGTTCGCGCACCCGTTCTTTTTTCTGCTGCTGGCCCTGGTGCCGGCGTATATCTGGTGGCAGATGGTGAAACGCCGGGCCGCGGTCGTCTACAGCGACCTCGGGTTCCTTCGCGGCGCTTCGCCCCGTGGCCGGCTCGGCCGAATCGTCGTCCACAGCCTCTACGCGCTCGCGCTCGTGTTCATGATTGTCGCCCTGGCCCGGCCCCAGCGTGGACGCCAGTTCCAGGAAGTCTAAACACGCTGCATCTACATCATGCTCTGCCACGAAATCTCCGGCTCGATGCAGGCCGAGGACTTCTCGCCCAAGAACCGCCTGAATGTGGCCAAGGAACGGGCCAAGGAATTCATCGAGAAGCGGAAGGGCGACCGCATCGGCCTCGTGATCTTCTCCGCTACCAGCCTGACCCAGTGCCCGCTGACCATGGACCGGCAGATACTGGACGGCCTGCTCGACCGGGTTGACTTCGGCATGCTCGAAGACGGTACCGCAATCGGCCTCGGCCTGGCCAGTGCGGTCGCGCGGCTGAAGGACTCGAAGGCCAAAGACCGGGTCATCATCCTGCTCACCGACGGCGTGAACAACACCGGCGACATTGACCCGATTACCGCGGCCCAGACTGCCGCGAGTTTCGGCATCAAAGTGTACACGATCGGCGTCGGCAGCAAGGGCATGGTTCCATACCCGGTGAACGACCCGATGTTCGGCCGTCGCTACGTGCAGGTGCAGATTAGCCTCGATACCGAGACTCTGCAGAAGATTGCGGACATGACCGGCGGCAAGAGCTTCCTTGCCACCGACGCACAAGCGCTCAAGCAGATTTACGACGAGATTGACCGGATGGAGCCGACCACGTTCAAAGTAAAGCAGTACACCGTGTACAATGAACTGGTCGGGCTCTGGCTACTGCTCGCCGTCCTGGCGCTGGGCGCGGCGGCTGCGCTCGCAGCCACGGTCTTCCGGAGGCTCCCGTGATCAAATGGGCCGAGCCCGTCTACCTCTGGTTCCTGCTTGCCGTGCCGGTCGGGCTGGCACTGCTCATCTTCCGCGGGTTAAGCCAGCGCCGCGCCCTGTCCCGGGCGATCGACCCGGAACTTGCGGAACGTCTTACACCGTCACTGTCCGCAGGTCTTACCACGCTTAAGGGGCTGCTACTGCTTGGCGCGCTGGCCTTTCTGCTGCTGGCCGCGGCCCGGCCCAAGTGGGGCGAGAGACTTCAGATGTACAAAGGCAAGGGCATTGACGTGGTCATTGCGCTTGACGGCTCGCAGTCGATGCTGGCCCAGGATGTGAAGCCTTCGCGGCTGGTTCGGGCCAAGACCGAACTCGCTTCGTTGATTGACGGCCTGACCGGAAACGCTGTCGGCATCGTCGCCTTTGCCGGCGAGGCCTACGTGATGTGCCCGCTGACTGCGGACGCGGACGCGGCCAAACTCTTTCTCGATATCATCGGCCCGGACATGATGCCCGTGCCGGGAACCGATTTCGGCAAGGCGATTGACGTTTCGCTCTCGCTCTTCAACCCCAAAGAGATGAACTACAAAGCGCTGGTGCTTGTAACCGACGGCGAAGACCTGGGCAAGAACACGGCGCAGGCGATCCAGCGCGCGGTCGACGCGCACGTGCGGATATTCCCGGTCGCTTTCGCCACCGCTGAAGGCGCGCCGATTCCGGACTACGATGCGCAGGGCAACCTGAGCGCGTACAAGAAGGACAAGGACGGCCAGGTTGTGATGTCGCGGATGAACGAGCGCGAGCTGATTGTGATGGCGCAGGCGACCGGGGGCCGGTTCCTGCGAGTTGAGGGGTTCTCCGCCGAGCGGCTGCTGGCCGAGCTGGACCGGATGCGCAAGAAGGACATCGGTGGCGGACAGTTCACCGATTACGTCGAACGGTACCAGTGGTTCCTGCTGATTGCCATGGTCCTGCTGCTTGCAGGGCTGGGGATGAGCAACCGTCGAGGTGCATGGATGCAAGTCAAAAGTCAAGAGGCAAAGGTCAAAGGTCAAAATGCAGAAGCGGAATAGACCCTCGCGGCCGCAGGTTCGGCACTTTGCTATTTGTACTTTGTCCTTTGTCCTTGCCGCGTATGCTGCTGACGTCGGCGGCCTGATGCGGCAGGGCAACAGTCTCTACAACCGAGGCAAGTATGATGAGGCACTTTCCCGGTACCAGATGGCAGAGGTGCTGGAGCCGGACGCGACCGCGATTCACTACAACCTGGGCAACGCGCTCTTCCGGCTCGGCCGGTATCAGGATGCGGCCCGCGAGCTTGAGTTGGTGATGATTGACAAGAAACCGGAACGCCGGGCCAGTGCGGTGTATAATATGGGCAACGTGGCATTCAAAGCAGGCCAGCTCGACCAAGCAATCAAGGCGTACACCGGCGCCCTTGCCATCAACCCGAACGACCGGCAGGCAAAGCAGAACCTCGAGTTCTGCCTCAAGAAGAAGCAGGAGCAGCAGAACAAGCCGGACAGTTCGCAACAGAAGCAGCAGCAGCAACAGCCGCAGCCGAAGCAGGGCATGGACCGGAACCAGGCCGAACGGGTCGTCCAGGCAGTCGAGGACAAGGAAAAGGAACAGCAGAAGAAGCAGCGCCAGGCAGGCGGAAAGAGAAAGGTCGAGCAAGACTGGTAATGCGCCGGGTATCGGTCCGATATGTCCTATCCGTCCTATCGGTCCTATTGTTGCCCGCGCTCGCGGCGGAGCTCAATTTCAGCGCCGATGTCGACCGGACCACGGCTGGCCTTGACGAACAAATACAGTTGACGGTAACGGTCGAAGGTACGAACATCGGCGGCGTGCCCCGGCCGCAGTTGCCCGCGCTTGAGGACTTCAGCCAACTCGGCAGCACTTCGTCCCAGTCCACCAGTATCTCGCTCATCAACGGCCGGATGACGCAGCAGCAGACCATCAGCTTCATCTACTTCCTGTCCGCGAAGCGGGTCGGCGACCTGACCATCCCCGCCTGCAAGCTCAACTTCAAGGGTACGACCTACCAGACTCAGCCGATTGCGGTAACGGTCACGAAAGAAAGCCAGGCCGCGCCCACGCCGTCCCAGCAGCGGCAGTCGCCGTTCGGGTTCCCCGACCGTTCCCAGCCGCGCAGTTCGGGCCGAGCGAACGTACGCCTCACCGCATCGGCGGACCGGACCTCGGTGTTCCAGGGCGAGCAGGTGACGGTTACCTATGTCCTGTACACGCAGGCCCAGATTGGCGACCTTGGAATCAAGAACATGCCGGGGTTCACCGGGTTCTGGGCCGAGAAGCTCTTCGATGCCAAGGAGTTGAGCTGGCGCACCACTACCTATGACGGTCAGCGGTACAGTGCAGCGACCTTGAAGCAGGTCGCACTTTTCCCCACCCAGTCCGGCGAGTTGAAGATTGACAAGATGACCGTGTCCGGGCAGGCCGTGGTCAGCGGAGGGTTCTTCTTCGACTCGGCTGAACCGTTTGAAGTCTCGTCGGACCCGATTACTATTAACGTGAAGCCGCTGCCTGAAGCCGGCCGGCCACCGGATTTCAACGGCGGCGTGGGCGAGTTCAAGGTTACGGCGTCCCTGAGCCGGGACAGCTCTGTCGGCGGCGAGCCCCTGACCTTGGCGGTCGGGATTTCCGGGACCGGCAACCTCGGGCTCGTGGGCGAGCCGAAAGTCGGGGCGATTTCCGGTGTCAAAATCCTGAACCCGGAAACGAAACAGAACACGCGGACTGCTGACGGCCGTGTTGCGGGCGAGCGCACGTTCAACTACCCGCTGATACCGACCGCGGATGGCAAGTTCGTCATTCCTGAAGGTTCGATGAGCTTCTTCAACCCGAAGACCGGCAGCTACTACACGCAGGTGACCCCGCGCCTTGAGTTCGTGGCGACCGGCGCGACCGGCAAGACGCCGCTGGCCGATGCCGAATCCGGCGTCAAGATGCTCGGCACCGACATCCTCCACATCAAACCGGCCCTGGGCCGCAACTTTGTCATTTCCCCTTTCTCCTTTTTCATTTCCCTGTCCTGGTTCTTCTATCCGGCCGGGCTCGTCGTGCTCGCTCTCGGCATCGTGATGGGCAGGCATCGCCGCAAGCTCGAACAGGACAAGGGCTACGCGCGGCGGACGCGCTCCAGCCGGCTGGTGAAGAAAGGACTGGCCGAGGCGACGAAGCTGCTCGCGCAGGGCAACGAACGCGAGTTTCATGCCGCGCTCAACCGGGCGGTCATTCGCTATGTCGGAGACCGGTTCAACATCGAGTCTACCGGCATGACCGGAGACCAGCTCCAGTCCGAGCTTGCCGGCCGGAACGTGGACGCGGACACGGTTGCGGCCCTGCTCGAGCTGATTGCCTCCTGCGACGCGGCCCGGTTCTCGTCCGGTATGACGCGGTGCACGCCGCAGCAGACGCTGGAAAAGGCGAGAATAGTGCTGGAGAGGCTGTGATGCGGAGAGTGGCCAAGTGGTCTAGTGGTCTAGTGGTCAAGTGCGCGGCAGACGGAGCGCGGGACATGACCGAAACTGCCCGGAGTTTCGGATCGTGTCCCAAGCAGCGAATCGGGGCTTGGGTAATCGGGATTTGTTTGGGATTCGGGATTTGGAGTTTGGGATTTGCCGCTGCACCCGCTGACTTGTTTGGCCGAGGCAATGCGGCCTATGAGTCGGGCGACTTTGCCGGCGCGGTCGCGCTTTATGACAGCGCCGCCGCGGGCATGACCAGCGCGGAGCTGCTCTACAATCGCGGCAACGCGCACTTCAAGCTCGGCGAAATCGGCCGAGCCATCGCCGACTATGACCGGGCATACGTACTAAGACCGCACGACAAAGACATCATCCACAACCTCGCCTTTGCCCGCCAGTTCCGGCCGGACAAGACCATGACCATCGAGAATCCATTGGTACGGATGCTTAATGACGCCCTGCGCCTGCTCGATGCCGCCTCCGCGCGCGTCCTGTCCGGGCTCTTCTTCTTCCTTGCCCTCGCCGCGGTTGCGCTGCTCTTCGTGCGCGGCGGGCGCCTGTTCGGCTGGATTGCGCTCGGGCTCGGGGTCGTGTTTGTCTACTGCTTTGTCTCCGCGGCAAGTTGGGCGGCGGTCACCGGTTCGGAGCACGCGGTCGTGGTCCAGCCCGAACTCACCCTTCGCAGCGGCCCGGGCGCGGAGTACAAAGAGATTGCTGTCGTCCACGACGGGCTCGAGGTGATGCTGCGCGAGCAGCGTCCCGGCTACGTCCTCATCCAGATTCCGGGCGGCGATGGCGGCTGGGTCGAGTCCGCCTCGGTCGAACCCATCTTCGCTCGCTGACGCGAGCAGTTCCTCAACTCTTGTCGGCAGATGCGTGAACAGATTCGAGGCTGGCCCGCCGTTCCGACAACAGCGAGAACCCGGCAGCAGATTCAGGACAGGGTCGAGTGGACCTTTTTGAGTAGTTCCGGGATTGCGAGCTGCTGCGGGCATTTGGGCGCGCACGTGCCGCATTCTTTGCAGGCAGAGGCGCGGTTCGCGGCCGCCATCCAGGTTCGATACATGAGCCGGGCCTGGTTGGAGCCCGGGAACATGAACAGGTCGTTGTACAGCGCGAAGTTGCGCGGGATGGCGACGCCTGACGGGCAGGGCATGCAGTACCCGCAGGCGGTGCAGCGGATGCCGCGCAGTTTCCGGTAGGCGCCTCGGACCCGGGACACGAGCGCGAGTTCCGCTTCCGTCAGCGCGCCGACACGGCTGCGGCTCGCGTAACGGACGTTGTCTTTGACCTGCTGCATCGCGCTCATCCCGGAAAGGACCATTGACACTTCGGGCTGGTCCCAGAGCCAGCGCAACGCCCATTCGGCCGGTGTGCGCCTGCACGGGAAACTGTCCCAGAGCGCTTTGATACCGGGCGCGACGAAGCCGGCGAGGTCGCCGCCGCGCAACGGCTCCATAATGATGACGCCCAGGCCTTTCTTCGCGGCGTAGCGCAGGCCGGCTTGGCCGGCCTGGTGGTGGATGTCCACGATGTTGTAGTGTATCTGGCAGGTGGTCCAGTCATATGCGTCGACAATCGGCCGGAACGCGGCCGGATCGTCGTGGAAGGAGAACCCGGCGTGTCGGATGCGACCATCGCGCATTGCCGCGTCCAGAAAGTCGAGCACGCCCATCTGTCGCACGCGCTCGAACGACTTCGCATTGAGCGCGTGCAGGAAGTAGAAGTCGAGGTAGTCGGTGCCGAGCCGGCGCAACTGGGTCGAGAGCAGCCGCTTGAAGTCCGCGGGCTTCTTCGCCAACCAGACCGGCATCTTGGTCGTGACCATCACCTTGTCCCGGGGCATACCGGCCAGTGCCTTTCTGAGCACCACTTCGCTCCAGCCCATGTGGTAGCCCCAGGCGGTGTCGAAGTAGTCCACCCCGTGCTCGAAGGCGTAGTGCATCATCCGCACCGCTTCCGGGATGTCAACGGCGCAGCGGCGCTTAGAGTCTTTTCGGCCGGGCAGAAGCGGCAGGCGCATACAGCCGAAACCCAGGGCAGGAACCCTGATGCCGCTGGCGCCGAGAGTTCGATACTTCATGGCAGGACGTGTATTCTACAGGCCGAGACCAAACGGTGCAACTTTCAGAGGCAGACGTCAGCTTACCGAGGTTCGCGCCGACGCCGGGGCGGGCTCGCGGTCGGTTCTTGACAAACGGGGCGGATGTAGTGACAATCAAGCCGTGCCGGACGCCCGTCCGTTGTTTCTCGCCCTCGCGCTGGAGGTGGCGCCGATGGGCGCGGTCCGGCTGATGCGCTCATCATGGCAGAAGAGCGCGTACGTGGCTACGCTCGTCGTCGAGCCGGACGACTATCAGCCAGCCGGTCTCATCGAAACCGGGTCCGGCGTTGATGTACTCTGGTCGTATCGTGGAAACCCACGACTGGCAGGTAGCTGAGCCATGGCCCGCGAGCCGCAAATCCCGAAGCGTGACATACAGCGTGCGCGCAAGGTACTGGAGTTTGAGCGAATCAATGCGCCGTACCGGAAGCCCAATGCCTTCGGGTCGTGCCTGTTGTTCGTCCTCGCCTTGGCAATCGCTGGCGCGATTGTCTTCTACATCTTCATCCACAAGGAACAGTTCGGGCAACTCTGGCAACGGGCCACGCACCCGGACTCGCTGCCGGGCCAGACCGTGCCGGGCCGCTAACGCCGGCCGGGTCCGGAAATCCGAAACTCCAAATCCTACGCGCTCGCACCCTCGATGGGCGCAAGGACAAAGCAGTCGGATTAGAGACAGGCAAATGGAAACGAAGGGAGGGACGGCGTGGCGCTGCGGTCCCGAGTCCCGTGACGGGCGACCGGGCGCTGGTCGCGCGTCAGGCACCGACGGCCGGGCCTGATTTGACT
Source organism: Caldifarciminota bacterium (assembly GCA_026397595.1). Taxonomy (GTDB): domain Bacteria; phylum Hydrothermota; class Tepidihabitantia; order Tepidihabitantales; family Tepidihabitantaceae; genus UBA2258. Next base: position 7,719 of record JAPLUO010000223.1, on the reverse strand, counting down.
TGCGATGCCTTGGTGGCTATCCTTGGAGTGGTTTGCGGGGCGATCTTGCTCTTCAGACCGGTATTTCAGAGTAGTGTACCCGGCAACGGCGGTCGCTCTGGTCCGCGGCCGCGCGTGCTGCGATGCAGCAGCCCGGAATCAATAATAGCCGTTGCGATAAGGTGAGTTCGTACAAGTACTTATTGCAGGAGGCATCATGCTACCGAAGTTCAGCAATGAGCCGTATCTGGATTTCTCCAAGCCTGAAAACCAGCAGCCGATGGAGCGGGCGCTTGCCGACCTGAAGGCGCAGTCGGGCAAGGTCTGGGACCTTGTCATCGGCGGCAAGCACTCAAAGGCGCGCGAGCAGTTCGTTTCATACAACCCGGCCGACAAGTCAGCGGTCGGCACTTTCCAGAAGGCGACCGTGAAGGAAGCCGAGAAGGCGATGCGGGCCGCCGTTGCCGCGTTCAAGACGTGGCGGTTCATGCCGGCAATCGAGCGGGCGTCCATCATCCTGCGCGCGTCGCGGATGATGAAGCAGCGGCGGTTTGAGTTCGACGCGCCGATGATTCTGGAAGAGGGAAAGAACTGGCTGGAGGCCGACGCCGATTTTGCCGAGGCGGTGGACTTCCTCGAGTTCTACGCCCGTGAGGCAATCCGCTATGACCAGCCGTGCGGCGTAACGCCGTATCCGGGCGAGAGCCAGGAGGTGCGGTACATTCCGCTTGGGGTCGGCGTGGTGATTCCGCCGTGGAACTTCCCGTGCGCAATCATGGCCGGGATGACGACCGCGGCCGCGGTTACCGGCAACACGGTTGTGCTCAAGCCCTCGTCGGACGCGCCGTTGCTCGCGGCACTGTTCATGGACGTGCTGGAGCAGGCCGGGATGCCGGCCGGGGTTGTGAACCTGCTGACCGGGCCGGGCAGTGCGGTCGGCGACTATCTGGTCGAGCATCCGAAGACGCGGTTCATCTCGTTCACCGGTTCCAAGGCCGTGGGCCTCGGTATTGTTGAGAAGGCGGCGAAGACCCAGAAGGGCCAGACTTGGATAAAGCGGGTGGTGGCCGAGATGGGCGGCAAGGACTGCATTATCGTTGACTCGGAGGCTAATGTTGACGAAGCGGTCGAGGGCACGGCGATTGCCGCGTTCGGGTTCCAGGGTCAGAAGTGCTCGGACTGCTCGCGTGCGATTGTTGATGCGAAGGTGTACGACGAATTCCTGGAGAAGCTTGCGGCGCGGGTGAAGAAGATAATGGTCGGCCCAACCGAGAAGCGCGAGAACTGGATGGGCCCGGTCATCAACCAGCGGGCGTTCGAGTCCCATCTTGCATACATCGAGGTCGGCAAGGTCGAGGGCCGGTTGGTGTGCGGCGGGAAGAAGGCGGCCGGCGACGGATACTTCATCCAACCGACGGTGTTCGCCGACGTGAAGCGGAACGCGCGAATTGCCCAAGAGGAGATTTTCGGGCCGGTGCTCGCGGTCGTCAAGGCGCGGAACTTTTCGGACGCGCTCGACATCGCCAACGGAACCGAGTACGGCCTGACCGGCGCCGTCTTCACAAGCAACCGTGAGAAAATCTACCGGGCCAAGCAGGAGTTCATGTGCGGGAACATGTACATCAATCGGAAGTGCACCGGCGCCCTGGTTGACGTGCAGCCGTTCGGCGGGTTCAACCTGTCCGGCACCGACTCCAAGGCAGGTGGCCGCGACTACCTGCTGCTGTTCCTGCAGGCGAAGTCAATGACCGAGCGGTTCTGATAGGGCCTATTGGACCTATAGGACCTATGGAGAACACAATGCCTAACAAAAAGCGCGTCATTATCGTCGGTGCGGCCGGGATGGACTACCACGTATTCAACACGTACTTCCGCGACAACGCGGAGTACGAAGTCGTGGGGTTCACCGCGGCCGCTGAACAGAACCTCGGCACGACCGGGGGCCTGAGAACCTATCCGCCGAGCCTTGCCGGGAAACTCTACCCCAAAGGAATCCCGACATTCGTTGAGAAAGAACTGCCCGAGCTGATTAAGAAGCTCGACGTCGAGGAAGTGGTCTTCGCCTATTCGGACGTGTCACACGTCTACCTGATGAACCTCGCGTCCCGGGTGCTCGCGGCTGGGGCAAACTGGCGACTCATCGCGCCCCGGTTCCTGCAAATCCAGGCGAACAAGCCGATTGCCGCGGTCTGCGCGGTCAGGACCGGGTGCGGCAAGTCCCAGACCTCGCGCCGCGTGTACGAGGTCATCAAGAACCATGGCCTGAAGGTCGTGGCGATACGCGAGCCGATGCCGTATGGCGACCTTGAGAAGCAGGTCTGGCAGCGGTTCGCGACCTACAAAGACCTCGACGACCAGAAGGCGACGATTGAGGAGCGTGAGGAGTACGAGCCGTACATCGACAACGGCATGGTCATTTACGCCGGGTGCGACTACGCGGAAATCCTCAAGCACGCCGAGACCGAGGCCGACGTCATCGTCTGGGACGGCGGCAACAACGAGATATCTTTCTACAAACCGGACTGCCTGATTGTCCTGGTTGACCCTCTACGGCCCGGACACGAGCTGCGCTATCACCCCGGCGAGGTGAACCTGCGCTCAGCCGACGTCGTGGTCATCAACAAAGAGGACACGGCCAAGGCGACGGACATCGAGAAGGTGCGCGCGAACGTCAAGCTGGCGAACCCGACTGCGGTCATCATCGATGCGGACTCGCCATGCGACGTGGCCGACCCGGCGGCAATCAAGGGCAAGCGTGTGCTCGTGGTCGAGGACGGCCCGACCGTGACGCACGGCGGCATGGGCTACGGCGCGGGCAAGATTGCCGCGCAGCAGTTCGGGGCAAAGGAAATCGTGGACCCGCGGCCATTCGTGTCCGGCTCGCTGGCGAAGACCATGGAAGAGTTCAAGCACCTGCAGAAGGTGCTGCCGGCGATGGGCTACTCGGCCGAGCAGCTCAAGGAACTCGAGGACGCAATCAACAAGGCCGACTGCGACATCGTGCTGTCGGGCACGCCGATTGACCTGACGCGCATCATCAAGGCGAACAAGCCAATCGTGCGCGTGAACTACCGGCTGAGAGAGAAGTCCAAGCCTGACCTTGAGGCCGTCCTGACCGACATGCTGAGACGCGAAGGGGTCTTGAAGTAGCTTGCTCCCTCTCCCTTGATGGGAGAGGGCAGGGGTGAGGGAGTTTCGATGACTACGGGCGCCGGCGGTCATACCACTGCCGGCGCCAGCCGCTACTGGCGTATCGCCGTGACGGTGTTCGCGTGGCTCACTATCGTCCAGGCGGGACTCGGGTTCGTCGGCGGCCTGCTCGCGATACCGCTCGCGGCCACGTTCCGGCCGGAAAGCCTTGCCCCGCAACTCGGGCCGATGCTTGGCGGCACGGATTTCTCCGCGATTGACTCCCTGTTTGGCCAGCTCCGACTGTTCAACTTTGTCCAGGTCGTGGCCAACTGCGTTATTTGCGCCGGGGCAATCGGACTGCTCCTGCGCAGGAAGTGGGGCTGGTATTTGACCGTTGCGCTCAACCTCGTTCAGGCAGGCGCGTCAGTTCTGCTGGGCCAGCCGCTGCTCCGGAAGGTGCTGACTGTGTTCGACCCGACGCAGGCCGAGAGCTTCAGTTATGTCATGGCCGTCCTGATTGCGCTGATTCCCATTTCGATAGTCATCTTCCTGGTGGCCAAACCGGTCATCAGCCAGTTCGAGAAACGGACTATTGACACGGCCGTGAACCAGCATTAGGATTGGTCTATGGCAACGACAGTCCGCGGTGCGGAGATGGAGCAATACGCCCGCCAGCTTGAGGTAGAGGTCGCCGGTCTCGACGGCCTGAAAGCGATTGAAGACTGGTACAGGAGGCGTAGTCACGAGATCTGGGTTCCTTACCACCATGAAGTTCTACGCCTGACCGAAGCCGGCGTCAGCGTGACCGCAGAGATGCGCGGTGACATTGCGATTCGCACCGGGGCGACCACGAAGAGCCACGAACTGCTGCGGTTCTACGAGCGCGCGACAGGCGAATTCATGGCCGGTGTCGCCGACAACCTGACCGCGCCCGGGTCGCTGGCGCAGAAAGAAGTCATTGAGCGGTTCGACGCAGCGTGGCGGGAACTGACGAACCGGTAGCGGGTTGGCCTGCCCGCATTGTCCGGCTCCACGACGACATCATGGCGTCCAGCAGCCCCTTCGCGCCGCTGTACCGTTAGCGCTCCTTGCCGATCATCAGCCAGTTCGAGCGCGCGCCGGCCGAAGGCGAAGCCACCAAGCTAAGTTAGTCCTTTACAGGCTAGTAGTTAGTTGTTAAACTACTAGCATGAAGTTCGACTCGACGCGCCTTGATGAACTGCTATCTGCGCTTGACCGCCAGATTGCCCTCGGTGGCGGCAGCAAGGTCGGTCTCGTCGTCTGCGGCGGCTCAGCCTTGGCAGCGCTAGGTCTGGTGCACAGGACCACGCGCGACGTGGACGTACTCGGGCTGGCCCGAGCCACGGCCGGCGGTATCGTTGTCGAGCGGCTCGAACAACTGCCCGAACCGCTGGCCTCGGCTGCGCTGAAGGTCGCGCGCGACTTCGGCCTGCCCGCAGACTGGCTGAACCTGGGGCCCGCTCCGCAGGTCGGCATGGGTCTGCCGGAGGGGTTCGGTGGTCGCCTCCAGGGGAAGGAATACGGCAACCGCCTTACAGTGTACTACGCGAGCCGGTACGACCAGATTCACCTGAAGCTGTACGCGGCGGTTGACCAAGACAGCTACCACGTCCAAGACCTTGCACTGCTGAAGCCGACAGGAGCCGAAGTACTTGCGGCCGCACGCTGGACACTCACGCAGGATGTGTCCGGTGCTTTTCGGGACAGCCTGAAGGATTTCCTGCGCACCCATGGCCACAGTGATGTCGCCGAAGAGGTTTAGGGCCGAACTCCGCGAGGGGCTGCTGGAGTTGCACTGGCGGCAGTGGTGCGCGCTGGGCGTCGCCGGGCACGTCGAACCCGAGAGACGCTGGGTAGTAGACCTTGAGGCGCTGGTCGCTTCGACATTTGCGCTCGGACGCGAGGACGTGCGGCTGTCGAAACTGGCCCGAGAGTGGCTGGTGCTGAACCGGGAATGGGTGAGCACTCCGCGGCTGAGGCGCATCGGTCAGGCGTTCGCGTCCACCGAGGATTCGACGGCGGCGGCGCCTGAGCCGGTCGCGGCTGCGCGAGGCCGGGCGAAGGTCACGAGGCCGGTCGTGACTCAGCCGGTGTTGTTGCAGCTCCAGCTTCGGGCCCTCTTCGGCATGGATGTCCGCGCCGACGTGTTCGGCTACCTGCTGTTCAACAAGGACGGAAACTCGTCTTCAATCGCGCGGGTGCTGTACGTGGACCAGAAGCGAGTCTACAACGTTCTTGAACGGTGGAACGCCGCCGGCGTTGTCCGGCGAGTGCCCGGCGGGTATTCGCTTGTGCCGGACCCGGTCCCGGCTTCGGTGGCCGAGGCAAGGCACAGAACGGAATGGCACAACTGGACAGCGACGTACCCCGCGCTGAACCGACTACGTCTGATACTGCGAGACGCGGCCGCAGACGACCGCTATGTCATATCGTCGTTGTTTCGCGACGTCCGGCCCGAAGTCGAGCCGCCGGCAGCAGCCGCCGGCGTGCATCTCCCTCCAGCCGAGCGTTACTCCGGCGCGGAGTACTTTGAACCATTCGCCGATGGCATTATGGCCTGGCTCAGAAGGCTTGTCGGTCGTCGCGAGTAGCTCCGAGCGCGGGACATGACCGAAACCGGCGCGGCGGTTTCGGATCGTGTCCCAAGCGGGCTAGGCCATCAGTAGGACTTTGGCGCCGCGGATGCGGCGCTCTTTGAGTTCGAGCAAGGCTTGGTTCGCGTCTTCGAGCGCGTATTCCTGAATCTCGGGCTTGATGGGAATCCGGGCCGCCAGTTCGAGGAACTCGGCTACATCCTGGCGCGTGACATTGGCCACGCTCTTGATTTCCTTCTCCATCCACAGGTGCTTCGCGTAGTCCAACCCAAGGAGCGCGGCCTTGTCGGTTTCCTCTTTCCGAATCGCGTTGATGACCAGCCTGCCGCCCGGCTTCAGATTCCCGAGTGCTGCGACGACGGGTTTCCAGACCGGGGTCGTGTCAATGATGGAATCGAGCAGTTCTGGGGCTTGGTCGTCCGTGTCGCCGGCCCACGTCGCGCCGAGTTCGCGGGCGAAGGCCTGCTCCTCTTTGCTGCGGGCGAACACATAGACGTGCGTCTTCGGATACTGGCGCCTCACCATCTTCAACACCAAGTGTCCTGACGCACCGAAACCGGTCAGGCCGAGGTTCTGACCGTCCTTGATACCCGTCAGCCGCAGCGAGCGATAGCCGACGGCTCCGGCGCAGAGCAAAGGCGCGGCTTCGGCGTCAGCGAACACTTCCGGTATCGAGAATGCGAAGCCTTCAGGCACCGTCATGTACTCGGCATAGCCGCCATTGGCATCGCGGCCCGTGGCTCTGAATTCGGGGCAGAGGTTCTCCTGTCCGCTGCGGCAGTACTCGCACCGGCCGCAGACGGAGAAAATCCACGCCACGCCCACGCGTTCGCCCACCCGGAATCGCTGGGACGCGGGACATGACCGGAATCGTGGGGACTGTACCGGATTGCGGCGCTTCGAGCGCCGGGGACTGTCCCCCTTCTGCGATTCCGGATCGTGTCCCAAGTCCGTCGTGCCAAGCGCCACGACCCTTCCGACAACCTGGTGTCCGGGAATCACCGGCAGTTTCGGCGGCGGAGTCCGGCCTTCGATTTCATCAAGCTCGGTGTGACAGACTCCGCAGGCCAAGACTTTCAGGAGCAGTTCGCCCGCGGCCGGGACCGGGTCGGGCAGGTTAGAGGGGACCAGCGGCGCTTCTTGCAGGCGACCGATGCGCGCGAGCAGCATCGCCTTCATAGACTATCTGTGGTCAGGAGAAAAGAACGCGCATCGGCCCGGCAGGGTTCAGATTATGGCCCCGTTTCCCGTCGCAGACTTTCAGCGTTTCCGGTATATCTCGCGACGGTGGCCAATCGCGTGGACGATGAGAGTCTGCTCCGCGTCGAGTATCTCGTAGAGAACCCGAACGTCACCGACTCGAAGCTTGTAGAATCCGGCCAGGCCGCCGCTCAATGCCTCAATTCGGATTGTGTCGTGGTTCAGTGCCAGCCAGTTGATGCGTTCGACGACTCGTCGCCCTGCAGGCTTGTCGAGCCGCGCTAAGTCCCGGGCCGCCGCATCCAGAAGGCGAACGCGCAACGACACCGCTACTGGAGGCCAAGTCGCCGGGCTACGTCTTCAAGCAGTTCGCCCCGTTCGCCACGCGCTACCCTGCGCTTCTGGCGCAGGAGCCGCGCACGGACGGAGCTTCTAATGGCGAGTCCGTCGTCAGGGTCGCCAAGCAGCTCAATCAGCTTCTGCTCTATGGTGTCCCCGAGCATCTCTCGGAACTGATCCTTCGTCATTCGAGGCACGCTACTCATGTGCCATGATACCTGAGGACCATTCAGTGGTCAAGGCCGTAGCCCAGGTTCCGACCGAGCATCGGCCGTTCGCCTTGCACAGCGCCCTCGTCGTTCCCCGCCAAGAACTCGACCATCCGGTCATGTCGCGCCGGGCGTGTCAAGTGCACGGGCATCCAAAATCATTTATTGTGGAGCTTGTCCAGAAACTCGGGTTAGGCCTTCCTGAACCACAATTGGCTGGGCGTCGCCGGTTCACTGGACACAAC
>JAPLUO010000003.1 GCA_026397595.1 Caldifarciminota bacterium | reverse complement strand
AACCTGCTGATGAAGATAGCGTTTGCCATCTGGCGCGACCAAACCACGTACGACGAGAACCGCCACCTCGCCCAAATCATGCGCCACCAGATGAGGCAGAAATCAAGCATGGCTTGACATAGTGAGCGTAGCGAAGGGTCTTTGCACTCGAAGATTCTTCGGCGTCGAACGCCTCAGAATGACAAACATTTCCTGCTCTCGTTAGTACGTCGGGCGTCAGATGCCGGGCGCGGAACCCGGACGCCAGGCATCTGCCGGGTCGTGATTCTGCCCTACGCTTCCTCTTGTCACGCTCCGGTGGTTCCATGCCGGTTGCCGGGCCCCTCTGCCGTCTTGACTTTCGTGAGGCAGTGGCTATTGTCTGACTCGTGATGAGATACATTTTCATTCCCATTCTGGCGGTATTAGCATTGATGGCGTGCGCGGGCCGGCCGGGCCAGCAAGCGGTGGCGGTCGTGAACGGCGCGGCGATTACCGCCGACGACGTCGCGGCGATGCTGCCCGGGAACCTCGATTCAGTCCGGGCCGACACGGTAAAGAAGCAGGTACTGGACGGCATCATCACCCGGAAGCTGTTCGCCCAAGAGGCGAAGCGCGAAGGCATGGAGAAGGATGCCGAGTACGACGTCGAGATGGAGCAGAAGGCGCTGGTGAACCAGAAGCTGTATGACACGATTACCGCGCCCGGCAACCAGGTGACCGAGGCGGAACTGCAGTCGGCGTACAAGCTGCTGCAGACCGAGGCGCACCTGCTGATGATTTCGGTACCGGACGAGAGCCTGGCCCGGCGTCTCGCCGCCGAGTTGGACAATGGCGCGGTCTTCGAGTCGCTGGCGGTGAAGTACTCGAAGCACGCGTCCGCGGCCAAAGCCGGGGACATGGGGTTCGTGCCTCTGCTCTATGTCGAGGAGCCTCTGCGGACCCAGGTGATGGGCCTGAAGCCGGGCCAGCACACCCAGCCGGCTCAGCTTGACAATACCTGGCAGATCATGATGCTGGTCGAAACGAGGCCGGCAAACCCCGGCCCGCCGCCGCTGGGCGAATTCCGGCCGCAGCTTGAGTACCGGCTGAAGATGCAGCGACGGCGTGAGCTGGCGGGTAAATACGTGGCCGACCTGCGGGCGAGACTGACCTATAACCCCGCCGGCCTCGACATCTTGTGCAAACCGGTTGACTCGATTACCGATGCCGAAAAAGGGGTCGCGGTCGCCTACAAGGACAAGGCGCAGTTCGTGAAGGTGGCAAGGCTGCTTTCCGTCGCGGCCCGGTTCCCGGCGATGCTCGACACGGCGATGAAGAAGTACACGGTGCGCCGGACGATTGAAGAGGACCTGATGTACGAGGACGCGTTGCGCCGTGGCCTCGACAAGGCCCCGGACATCGTGCATCAGCTCGCGGTCAAGCGCGAGGACGTGCTGTACAAGGCGCTGTATAAGAAGGAAATTACCGACAAGGTCGCCGTGTCCGACGCGGACGTGATGGACTATTTCCGGCAGAACCGGCAGAACTTCCCGTCGCCGGACTCGAACAAGCTCGCGGGCATGATCCGGAGCCGGCTGCAGACACAGCGGCGGGACGCACGGATGCAGGAGTACGTGGCCGAGTTGAAAGCAAAGGCGAAGATTACGATTAACCAGGCGGCGCTCGCCGCCGTGAAGAAAGAAACAAAGGCGCCGGACAATCCCAAAGAATAAAGGAGCGGAGATGAGAAACCGAAATCTACTGATTCTGATGGTAGTGGTAGCGACGGCGGCGTTCATGGCCGGCTGCAATAGTTCGAAGAACGGCGCGCCGGCAGCGGTCGGGCCGGCACCGGTCGGGCCGACGCTGGCCAGCGTAAACGGCGACAAGCTGACCGCGCCGGAGCTCGACAGCCTCTCGCCTGAAGGGTTCCAGATTACCCGCGACAACCTGCCCAAGATTCTTGACAAGTGGGTGTCGAACACATTGATGTACGAGGAAGCGCAGCGCCGCGGGATTGAGAAGGAACCGCAGGTACAGGCACACCTGAAGCGGCTCGAGCGCGACTATCTGGTGAATGAACTGCTCGACCGGCTGACGTCGTCAATCAAAGTCGGGCAGGACCAACTCATGCAGTACTTCAACCAGCACAAGGACGAGTTCAGCTACGAGGTGAAAATCACGCGCATCGTCATGGGCGACAGCATGCAGGCCGTACAGACCGCGGCCGAAATCAAGGCCGGGGCCGATTTCCTGAAGCTGGCCAAGGAACGGTCGCAGGACGCGCTGCTGGAGGCGGGACAGGAGTCGCGCTACTTCGCCCGCAACGTCGGCGACCCGCGCATGGGCGGGGACCCGGGCGTGGCCGAGGCGATTTTCGCCCTTTCGCCCGGACAAGTCTCCGACGTCGTGCCGAGCCAGGAAGGCTACCAGATTATCAAGCTGATCGACAAAAAGAAGGTGAAGGCGGACGTGACTTTCGCCGAGGTGAAGCCCGACGTCGAGGCGATTCTCTCCTACCGTCGGAGCCAGGCGATGGTTGACAGCGTGCTCACGGCGCTGCGCGCCAAGGCGAAGATTGAGCTGAAGCCGGACGTGTACTTCGAGCCCGCAGGCAAGTAGTAAGTACAAAAGACTAAGGACAGAGCAATGAGGAAAGTCAGAAAGAGGAAAGACAGCAACGGCGCGGCGTCCGACTTTCCACATTTTGGTCTTTCCCGTTTGCTTCGTCCTTTGTCCTTAGTACTTGGTACTTTTCTCGCGACAGCGGCTTTCGCGGCTGAGACGGCCGACAGCGTTGTCGCGGTGGTCGGTGACGAGCTGATTCTCGCAAGCGAACTCGCGCAGTCGGTCGACTTCGTCCGGCTGTCACAACCGGACACGGGAGTCTCGGATTCGGCGCTGAAGGAACTGGTGCTCGGCCGGCTGATTGACGACCTCGTGCTGGAGGAACAGGCCCGGCGCGACTCGGTCGACGTGACCAGCTCCGAGGTCGCGGCTGAGACGGACGCAAACATCGCCACGCTCAAGGAGCGGTTCGGGGACGAGGAACGGTTCAAGGAGGCGCTGGCCACCGAAGGCTACACCGAGCGGGCGCTGCGCCAGCGCTACGAAGATGAGTCGCGCCGCAAGCTGCTTGCCCGCAAACTGATGGACAAGGAAGGGCTGACCCAGATTTACGTCTCGCCTGGCGAGGCCGAGCGTTTCTACAACGAGAACCGGGATTCGATCGGCCGGGTACCGGGCCGGGTAACGCTCGCGCACATCTTGTTCCTCCTCACGCCGGGCCCTGCCGCCGATTCTGCCGGCCAGCGCCGGATGACCGAAGTGATGGACGTGCTGGCGCGGGGCGGCGACTTCGCCACCGTCGCCGGCTCGTTCTCCGACGACTCTAAGACCGCGGCCCGGGGTGGTGACCGCGGCTGGGTGGAATTCGCGCAACTGCCGCCGGAGTTGATGATGGTCTTCTCCCAGCTCAAGACCGGCCAGATTTCGCCCCCCTTCCCGACCCCCGACGGCTACCTGACCGTGAGGCTTGAGGACAAGACCGCGGACCGGGTCCGGTTCCGCCAGATTCTCGTGCGGGTGCCGATCACGCGGAGCGACACCGCCCGGGCGCGGAACCTGGCCATCGCCGTCCGCAAGCAGGCCCTCGCCGGCGCGCCGTTCGATTCGCTCGCGCGCCGGTACTCGCAGGATCCGATAACCGTGGATTCAGGCGGCCGGCTCGGCGAGTTCCTGACTGCCGGCCTGGCCCCGCCGTTCGGTGGGGTCGTCGCCGGGCTGGACTCCGGCCAGGTGAGTGAGCCGGTGCTTTCCGAGCACGGGTACCATCTGATAAAGGTGCTGGTCAAGCAGCCGGACAAGACCCTTTCCTATCTCGAACTGCAGGACGGCATCCGCAACTACCTCTACCAGCAGAAACTCGGCCAGCGGCTCGAAAAATACCTCGACCGGGTCAGGGGTAAGGTGTTTGTGAAACGGTTCGGGCCGGCCCAGACACCAATACAGGCCCCATTCGAGAACAGTCCCCATGAGTCGGGCGGCGGCTGATGGCTCGCCCCGCAGTTTGGGCAACGATGACGGCACGAGTTTCTCCAAACACATGATCAAGCGCGCGGTGGTCGTACTGATGACCGTGGCCGTCGTGCTGGCCGTGGCCCAGGTGAGGGCGGCCGGCCCGGACACGGTTTCGCGGGCCGAGGTCGTACTGGCGGCGAAACAGGCACTGGAAGCGGCGAGCCACAACCTGAGCCGGTGGCTGACGATCGTCATTGTCGCCGTCCTGCTTGTGGCCGTGGTCGCGGCGTGGCGGATATTGACATTGGACCAGCGATTGGCGCGGGTAGAGGACCTGCGCGCGGCATGGGAAACCCGGTACGCCGAAACTGCCGACGAGGTGCTGCGGATGAAGCGCAAGCTGGCCGAGGCGGAGAATAAGGTCGGTCGGCTCGAAGACGACATCGCCGCATTGCGGCCGGTCGGAGCGGAAGCCGCCACCGCGCAGGTGGCGATGGTCCAGTCCGAACTGGTCGCGGTCCGCGAGCGCCTTGACCGGGCCGAAGAGAAACTGGAAGCCGTCGCGGACCACACCGTGGTGACGAAACGGGACCGGGCTGCGGTTGAGGAACTGGTGAAAACCGCGGGCCAGGCGCGAGTCGCGGCCGAGGCTGCGGCAGCGAGCGCCGAACGTACCGCAGCGTTGGCTGTGGCCGCGGATCCGCGACTGGCGGCGGTGAACGAGCGTCTCGACCGGGCCGAAGAGAAACTGGAAGCGGTCAAGGACCACACCGTGGTGACGAAACGGGAACGGGCTGCGGTTGAGGAACTGGTGAAAACCGCGGGCCAGGCGCGGGTCGCGGCCGAGGCTGCGGCAACGCGCGCCGAACGCACCGCGGCGCTGGCTGCGGCCGCCGATTCGCTACGGACCGGCAACGAAAGTCTGGCGCAGCATCGCTACCCAGTATCGGTGCAGGCCTACGCGCGGTGTCTCGAAGCGCTTGCGGCCAGCGGCACGGATGACCCGGAGCTGCGATTCCACGCGCTCCACAACCGCGCGCTCGCTAACCTGCGGCAGCGGGAATTTGACGCCGTACTGGCCGACGCGGCCGCGCTTGAGAAAGTGGCCTCGGAGCGAGCGCGGGGCGCGTGCCGGCTGCTTACCGGTGTCGCTCGGCTGTGGCAGGGCGCGGTGGTGCCGGCGCTCCAAGACCTTGCCGCCGCGGTCGAGACCGACCCAGGCGCCCGTGCAGCAATCCTGCAGGACGAGGACATCGCCGCGTGGACGGCAGCAAACCCCAAGAAAGCCGGGCCGGTCAAACGGTTCATCAAGACGCTGGACAAGAAGCCGAAGAAACCCGCGGCAACAACAGTCAAGAAACGCAGCCGCCGACGCTGAACACTCTGGGGGCAGTCCACAACGGGACAGTCCCCTTGCAGCGGAAGGCCGCGCCCTTCGGGCGCGGCCTCTCCGTACGAACGCTGTCCCCGGTCTCCGAGTGCTCATCGCTGCCGTCATCATGGCCGCTATCGTGGCTTTCATCATAGTCGTCATCATAGCCCTCTTCATGGCTCCAATCATGACCTCCGTCGTGGTTCCGCTCGCGGCCGTAAGCATAGCGCGCATCATTGCACGGCTCATCGCACGAACCGCTATCTAGAACATGGTGGTCATCATGGTATCCATCGCAGTCGCCGACATGGCGTCGGTCACGGTCATGAACGTAATCTCGGACAAGACCGCCATCATGGTGCGAGCCATGGCGGCAACTACGACTTGAGACACCACGGGGGATACGACCCCTATCCCCGAATTATCCGCGACCAGACAGGGCTTAACCTTCAGATGGTGAGGACGTTACGTCGGGTTGTCGCCTCCCGCTGACTTGTCAGTTCTGGAAATGATAAGAACCTGTCTCAAGCCCCGACCCCGCCTGACGCTGCGCTGACCCAGGTCTTCCTGTAACTACTCTGTCATTCTCCACTTACTCCCTCATCTCTCTCCTCCCTCTCTCCCTTCATCCCTTCCTGTTGGCTGTCCTCTGGATGGTTGGGGGAATGCTTGCCCTCTAAACAGCCCTTGCTCCAGCCGCCGCAACAGCCGCTGCGACAGCGCCGGAAACAGCAGCCGTACCTGCTACTGCAACAAGCCTTGCACCAGCCCCATGTCCAGCCCTTGCAACAGCCGCCGCTCATCTAACTGCAACAGCGCCTGCTCCACGTACTGCTCCAGCGCCCTGAACAGCACCCGGTCCAGGTCTCGCAACAGCCATCGCTCCAGCCCTTGTCCCAGCACCCGCAACAGCAACTGCTCCTGCCGCTGCAACAGCGCTTGTTCCAGCCCCTGCAACAGGTCAGTCAACAGCCGCCGCTCCAGCTCCTGCAACAGCTCTCAGTCCTGCACCTGCCCCCTTTTTCGCACAATCCATTCGACCCTTTGCCCTTCACTGCCAACTGCAGACCGGTCACTGCAAACCGGCGCTGAGCCGCCCTGAACGAAGTGAGAGGGTCTCTTCTCTCCGTTCCTCGCGCCCAACGGCCGCGCCATTTTGGATTTTGACCTTTGACTTGGCGGCTGCGCCGCCCTCGCCCTCGCCCCGGCACCTGCAACAGCGCAACCTCCAGCCGCTGCGTGCTCCATTTCCTTGTTCCTCTCTCCTTGTCTCTTTCGGGTTCCTCGCTGTTTCATGTGGGTAAGTCGAAATCGAGCTTGCCGGCAATCAGGTAGATCATCGTGATGAGATTCCGGGCCGTGCGGTAGCCGCGCGCCCGCGCCTTGGCCGCTTGCACTAGACTGTTTATACCCTCCAG
>JAPLUO010000133.1 GCA_026397595.1 Caldifarciminota bacterium | reverse complement strand
GGCAAGATTCATCTGTACCCACCATAATACAATTATTATGGTACAAGTCAAGCAGGAAATCGGCTCCGGCCACAAAGCCGCAGCCGATGTCAGCTAACTAGCTGTGATATGCTAAGATGCAGAGCTTTCGATTTCTCTGACGTAGCACGGCACCTCTCCCACCATCTGTGCGATCAGGTCGAGGGTCTTGGTCCACCAGTCGGCAGTGACGAACGGCTTGATGACACAGGCGAGCAGGCGCCGCGTGATCTTCTTGCGGTCGGTCAGGGGCGTCAGGGTGTTCTCGTTCGCCTTCTCGATGAAGCAGATCGCCCGCAGCGGTGCGTCATTGGCAGAGACCAGCGGGACATCGCCGTGGCTCCAGGTGCCGTACACACGCCAGCCGTCATCCATGCGGCGCACGATGTTCCGGTCGTCGCAAAGAATCTCGACTGCACCCCTATCACCCTGAGCTGTGCGAAGGGTCTCGTCATTAGAAGCAGGAGATTCTTCGCTGTGCTCAGACCTGTCCTGAGCGAAACAAGAAGACCCTTCGCTGCGCTCAGGATGACAGAGAGCGAAGGAATGACAGTGTTGGATCAGCAGCCGCGTGATCGTGGATTTGCCCGCATCGGAGTGGCCGACGAAAAGCATCCCGGCCCCGTTTATGACTGCCCCCGCAGAGTGGAGATAGCAGCCGTTGCGATCCGCCAGCAGCCGAGCAATGAGGATCTGGTCCGATGAAAACATAGTCAGGGAATGGAGACCTCCCTTCCGCCAGGTACCTTCGCGGACATCATCGTTGTAGATGCGGGCGCGGGTGTGGTCGGCGTTGAAGGTCGCCACGCAGTGTAGGGAAGGATCGTCAGCCTGGGATGAGATGCCGAGATAGATGTAGGAGCCGTTCTGCTGGTAGATAGCCCAGGGCGGCTTGCGGTAGAGCTCCCGACCCAGGTCATTGGCCGTGAGATCGGGCAACGTAAAGTGGTGGCGGATGACCACTGTGTCCGCGCCGGGGCCGTCGGCGCGGAAGGCGGCAAACTTCGGGTGAAAGGTCTGATCGTCGATGGGCAGGTCGCTGTCCACCTGAATCGTCATCCCGGCAATCCGGAAATAGCGGCGGTGACGGGCCTGCCACTCTTCCTTGAACCGTTTGTTCGTCCCGGCAACATCGCACAAGTGCTCTACGGGCGCGGAAAAGCGGCCGTGTTCGAGCCAGCCGTAAACCGGGCACCAACGGCAGTCTTTGCGCTTGCCGCAGGAACCGCAATGTCCTTCATACTCCGCGCCGCCGTGCACCTTGTCGGCCAGACCAGGAATGAACTCGTCCCAGGCCGCGCGGAACGTCCCCTTGCGCAGGTCGTAGCGCAGGGCCGGGTCCTTGATGAAGCAGCAGAACGTCATGCCGCCGTAAGGGTCAACATGGAAGTCCCGCCGGCCGGCGATGCAGCGGGCAAGAAGGCGGTCATCGCCTTCCGCGTGCTCGTATTCATGGGCTGTCGCGTCTTCGTAGGACAGATCGGGCTTGTCAAGTTCCACCACCTCCCGGGGGTCAAGGCGCTGGCGGGAGATTTCCGCATTGCGCACCGGGTCATGGCAGGAAGAAAGATAGAGCCAGGGGGCGCCGACGCGCCAGTGCCTGCTCAGGGACTGGGCGAGTTCCGTCATTCTTCCCCATTCATGCCAGTTGTCACGCATCGGGATCAACTGGACGATGAAGCCCGCCCCCGCTTCCTTCAGGTAATGGAAGCCCTGCATGACCTTCTCGAAGCCGCCGGGATGGCTGGTCACGTGGTCATAGGTCTCCTTGGTCGCTCCGTAGAGGGCAACCATCTTGGTCCCCTTGCGTTTGAGGACGTGTCCGATTTCAGGGGTGATGCGGGTCCCGTTGGTATTAAGGGTGTAGGAGACGGCCTTGCGGGTCAGATACTCGAATATCTCAGGAAAGTCCGGGCGCAACATTGGTTCTCCGCCGGATATGGACCAGCGCCGCGTCCCCATGGCCCGGGCCTGGTCCACGATGTTCTTGATCTCGTCAAAGGAGAGTTCCCTCTCTCGGGCCGGGTCGACGGCGGGGATACTCAGCCAGCAATGGCGACAGTTATTGTTGCAGCGGTAGGTCAGGTCAATATGACCTTCCAGCGGGAGGCGAGGAAGCGTGTCCCGTGTTATCGGGGCCACTGCAAAGGACGCACTTTCAAGATCGCCCTGGCGGGGAGGCTTGGCTGGTTCTTGCTTTGTCGAGATGACTGCGTTCCTCACGATGACAGCCCGTTGCAGGACGGCAAGCTGCCGGTACGCTCCTCAGGCAACTCTGCCCCAGTCAAGTGCAGAAAGCCCGGCTGCGACGAAGCGCAGCCCGCGGAGCACGTCAACAGCAGACCCATCGGTGCAGTTCAACCTTTCAGGCCGCCTCGGCCTGTTTGCCAAGTCACGCCACTGAGAGATCCTGCACTCTGCGGATTGGCCCGCAGGATAACCTGCAGAATCCTGAAGTCTTGCTCGGCGCACGCGGTCTGGGTCGCTTGACTCACCAAGCCATGCGTACCACGCCGATGCCTGGCTCTTTCGACGTGATTATGGCGTTCCCTTCTTCGGTTGTCAAGGATAATCTCAGCGGCACGGATTGAGCGGTGTGCGTTTCGCGTTCACCCGGGCCCAGACCGGCAGGTCGCCCGAGACTCGGCGATTGACGAAAGACGAAGCGATACGGTCAGTTGTCTTCATCGGGCCGCTTCCTCAAGAAACGGGTCAGCGCGGCAGCTCGCCACAGAATCGGAAGTAGCAGTCCGACCCGGGAAAGGCCGGCGATGGCATAGCGCTCCGGACCAAGTCCGAGCCAGACGCGTTTCCGGCCGCGCTCGATCCGGACCACTCGCCCGAGGACATCGTCTAGCGTGACTTTCCCACTTTCTCGCGCGTTTTCTGGCCAAGTTGTTCAGATTGTGCTACTTATGCGAATGGAGTGTGTATATACCAACTTGCATAGCTGCGTGGAGCGTTCTTCTTTCCTCAGACATCTCTTCAAGCTG
>JAPLUO010000242.1 GCA_026397595.1 Caldifarciminota bacterium | reverse complement strand
CAGCTTGAAGAGATGTCTGAGGAAAGAAGAACGCTCCACGCAGCTATGCAAGTTGGTATATACACACTCCATTCGCATAAGTAGCACAATCTGAACAACTTGGCCAGAAAACGCGCGAGAAAGTGGGAAAGTCACGCTAGGTCGGATTTGACACAAAAGCGGGCCGGGTTGACATCTCCCGGCCCGTCACTATCTTAGATGTAATGCCTGAGCACAAACAACTCGTGGTAGCAGCGCCCGCGCTGCCCGTACCCGACGATGAACTGGTAAGGCGGGTTCAGGCCGGCAACGGCGAGGCGTTTGAAGAACTGGTGCGCCGCTATGAGCGCAAGGTCTACAACATAACTTACCGTCTGATGGGCAATGAGCAGGACGCGAGCGAAGCGCTGCAGGATGCGTTTCTGCGCGCATACCGCTTCATCGGCAAGTTCCAGTTCAAGTCGTCGTTCTTTACGTGGTTGTATCGTATTGCCACCAACGTGAGTCTAAGTAAATTGAGGAAGCGCGAGAAGGTTGATATCGTCTCGATTGACCAGCCGGTGAACGAGGCGGGCGACCTGCCCTTTGAGATTCCGGACGTGAAGTACGGCCCGGAGAAGCTCATGCATCAGCGCGAACTACGCGCCGCGATCCAGAAGGCTGTAGATGAGCTGGCGGACGACTACCGGTCGGTGGTGGTTCTGCGTGACTTGGAGGGTCTGAGCAACGAGGAAGTCAGCAAGGTCCTGCACCTGTCGGTGGCGGCGGTGAAATCGCGACTGCACCGTGGCCGGCTGGTATTGAGAGAGAAACTGAAGAATCACCTGCCCGGCGGCGAAATCGCGACTGCACCGTGGCCGGCTGGTATTGAGAGAGAAACTGAAGAATCACCGGTGATGGAGCGCGCATGAAGAAACGCAAGAAGAAGCCCAACGAGCGCCACGAGTGCACAAGAGGCCACGAACTGATTGCCGAGCACATGGGCGGCGAGGCGGACACCGAGCCTACCCGCGAGTTGTTGCTGCACGCCCAGACATGTACCAATTGCGCCACGCTCCTGCGTAGCCTTAAGCCTCTCGTCCTCTTCTGTCTCGGTGAATCTAGCGGCGAGATCCCGGGCGAGCGCAAGGTGCTGTTTTCTGCTATTCGGCGGGAATTGCCCGAGCCGGACCCTAGGTGCCACGAGTGCACCGAAGTCCACGGACTGATTGCCGAGTGCGTCAGCGGCGAGCCGAACGATGGGTTTCCACGGGAACTCCTGCGGCACCTCCTGTCGTGTCCGGATTGCGACTGGCTTCTGTCCACTCTGATACGACTCGTCCACGACCGTACGGTAGTATCGTCCATCGACATGCCGGTGTCGGTTCGCTTGGAGCTTCGGGCGACAATCCTGCGCGTAATCCACCCGGACTGAGCGAGATACGCATCCGACCCGCGGGCTTCCAGCGAGCAATCAGGCCGTGGCAATAGAGAGCGCGGTCCGTCTATCGGGGCTGACGCGCGTGCTCGTAGCGATGAGCGGCGGCGTGGATTCGTCGGTCGCGGCCGCCTTGCTCAAGGAGCAGGGTTTTGACGTGGTCGGGGTTACGATGCGGCTGTATGACGATGAACGTACAGGCGAGGGCGGGCGCGGCTGCTGTGGATTCAGCGGGTCGAGGGACGCGGCACGGGTTGCGGCCAGGCTCGGGTTTCCTCATTACACGTGGGACTTCCGCAAGGAGTTCGGCCGGATGGTTATCGATGACTTCTGCGCCGAATATGGCCGGGGCCGGACCCCGAATCCCTGCCTGCGCTGCAACGAACAAGTGAAGTTCACGGAACTGCTCGCGCGGGCAGCGCAATTGGGCGCGGAGCGGATTGCCACCGGCCACTATGCCCGCATCGACCGGGACCCGGCCGGCGTGTGGCAGTTGCGCAGGGGCGTTGATGCGGGGAAAGACCAGTCCTACTTCTTGTACGCGATGACCCAGGAGCAATTGAGCCGGGTGCTGATGCCGGTCGGTGGCTACACCAAGACCGAGGTACGGGCCCTGGCGCGCAAGCTTGAACTGCCGGTCGCAGAGAAGCCGGAGAGCCAGGACATATGTTTCGTGCCGGAGAATGACTACGGGGCGTTTCTCCGGAAGCAGCGGCCCGAGTTGTTCCGGCCCGGGCCGGTGTTGGACATGGCCGGCCGTGTGCTCGGACAGCACGAGGGAATCGCGGGTTTCACCATCGGGCAGCGAAGAGGACTGGGTCTCGCATTTGGCGAGCGGCGCTACGTTATCCGGCTCGACCCGGAGAAGAACGCGGTCGTGCTCGGAACCGAGAAAGAGGCGTATGGCCGGGTAGTCGAGGCCGGCAGCGCGCGCTGGGTGTCCGGCAAGGCCCCGGTCGAGCCTCTCCGGGCGCAGGCAAAGGTGAGGTACCAGGGCAAGGGCGGCAAGGCGCTGGTCGAGCCGCGTCCCGACGGCCGTGTGCGAGTGACCTTTGACGAGCCGCAATGGGCGCCGACGCCGGGGCAGGCGGTCGTGTTCTGGCAGGATGACTGCGTGCTCGGCGGCGCGACCATCGCATGAAGTCGGTCGGAATGAGCCGCCTGCCGTCAAGGTATATGACTAAGCTCAGGCAGAAGCCCAAGCATGAAGGACGAAGCTCGAAGCCCGATTGAAGCTCGAATACAGGCAAATGACGAATCGGAAAGTTCGGACTTCAATCGTCATTCGTGCTTCGGAATTCGAACTTGGAGGGAATGACCGGAGATTGCTCAAGGATTAAGGAGGCTATATGTCCGTAATACTGCTGTTACTGCAAGCGATGACCGTGTCCTCGCAGGCCGATTCCGTCGTGGTGTATCCATACCAGGTGCTGGTTGTTCGCACGGCGAACGTCGGCGTTTCCGGCTCGGGCGAGCTTTCGTTCCCAGGATTGCCCGGAGCGCTTGACGACAACAGCGTGCGCATCAAAGCGCCCGGCATCCGTGTCGGCGAGGTGCAGGTGAAACGGGGCTACATGGCCGAGCCGACGCCCGAAGTTAAGCGCCTGCAGGAGCGGCTCGAGGGGCTCCAAGACCAGTCCAAGGGTCTGGACGACGAGGGCGTGGTGCTCAAAGCAAAGGAGGACTTCCTCAATTCGGTGAAGCTGGGAGCGCCGGAGATCATCGCCAAGGACCTGCAGCAGGGCAAGGTAGCCACCGAGTCGTGGCGCGGGGCGCTGGCCTTCGTCGGCGACGAATTGATGAAGATCAAAGCGCGGCAGGTGAAGCTTGCGCGCGAGAAGGACGGGAAGCAGAAGGAGGTCGCAGCCGCCCAGCAGGAGTACAACGACGCCAAAGCCGCGGTCGAGAACCGCAAAGAAGTCAGGTTCGATTACGCGGCAGAACCGGGCAGCTACGAAGTGAGATTGTCCTACGTCATACCCAATGCAGCGCAATGGTCGCCGTACTACGAGTTGCGGGCAAGCCCGGCTGACGGCAAAGTCGAGGTGAGCTACTTTGCCAAACTGACGCAGCGTACCGGCGAGGACTGGGACAACGTGAAGGTCATGCTGTCCACGACGACGCCGGTGCTCGGTGTCACCGCACCCGAACCGAATCCCTGGTACCTGTCCCTGCTCGACGTGGAACGTGCTGCGTATAAGAGGCGAATGGTGATGCCCGCGCCCGGCGCGGCGGCCGACATGGTCGGCCTGCAGGGGGGTGTCATGTCCGAAAAGGCCGAGGAGGTCCGGACGGTTGAGACCGGCATCTCGCTCCAGTACGCGATTCCCGGTCGGGTCAGCCTGAAGTCGGGCGAACCGGCAAAGAAGCTGAGTCTGAAGCAGACCAGCCTTCCGGCCGAGTTCGAGTACTACACGCTTCCGCGCTCGGGACAGCAGGCGTACCTCACCGGCAAGCTGGCG
>JAPLUO010000471.1 GCA_026397595.1 Caldifarciminota bacterium | reverse complement strand
CAAGATTCATCTGTACCCACCATAATACAATTATTATGGTACAAGTCAAGCAGGAAATCGGCTCCGGCCACAAAGCCGCAGCCGATGTCAGCTAACTAGCTGTGATATGCTAAGATGCAGAGCTTTCGATTTCTCTGGGCGCTGCGGTCCAACAGGTGAACAGAGTGGAGCCTGCGGCCGACGCGGAAGAACACCTCCCGGCTCGGGTCAACTCCGCCTCGGCCTCCGAAATCGAGAAGGAACCAGGTCACGGCGACAAAGAAACATGCGGGCCCGCAACCGGGTACCATGACTGCCAAGCCCCACGAAAAGAAGAGGTGGAATCGAAGGCGGGCATTCCGGCTATCTACAGTCGCGAAGGACACTTATGGCCGGGCACCTAGACCGCCTACGGACCGTCTTGACATGGCAGCGTCAGCCGCTAACCTACTCCGTGCCGGTTTCAGAAATGCGAGCAGACGCCCCATGAGGCTTGGGACCCTCTATCGCTATCGGCTGCTGGGTTTCTTGGGTCTATGGGACGAAGTCCGGGCGACTGACGACGTGCTCGACGTCGGCGGGTTCGACGGGTTCGTCCTTTCAAGAATTGGGTGCCGTTCGAAGACACTGGTGGATCCCGACGCGCAGAGTGTCTTCGAAGGCATCGAATACGTGAAGGCCGACTTCCTCACCCACGACTTCGGGGGCCGCCGGTTCGACCGCATCTTCTCGCTCGACGTCATCGAGCACATCCCGGCAGGCACGGAACAGAGGTACTTCGGCCGAATCTCCTCGCTTCTGAAGGACGGCGCGACGGCTTATGTGACGACGCCATCGAGCGACATCCGCGTCTTCCCCAACTTTCTGCGCGGATGGGTCGCTCGCAAGTGGGCACACTACAAGTGCTTCGGTTACTCCAAGAGTGAGCTGCGGACATTCCTGCAGGACACGGAACTCGACTGCAACATGAACGAACTCAACGCACCAATGTACCTGTTCTGGTATCTGCCGGTCCGGGCCCTCCAACCCTTCATGCCGGCCCGTCTGTTGAACTGCATCCTCACGCGCCTGGCCACGTTCGATGCACGTCATGCCCGGGGCATGCGCGGCTATTTCCTGCTCCGGCTGCGCCGCAGGGCAGGGGCACCAGCCGGCGGTCGGCAGCCGAACTCCGGCTCGGCAACCCTCACCGCCGAGCCTTGACCTGCCCGCTGTCAGTTGACTTCCCGACGTTTTGCCCTAGAATGGCCGTGCTTTGCCGGGATAGCTCAGTTGGTAGAGCACGGGACTGAAAATCCCGGTGTCCACAGTTCAATTCTGTGTCCCGGCACCTTCATTTCACGAGACGGAGGAGTATTGGCGAAGAGAACCGCATCGGCCCAGAAACAGGCACGCAAGAGCGAGAAGCGTCGCGTGTTGTCCCGCGGGAAGCGGCAGGTACTGAAAGCCGCTCTGAAAAACCTGGCCGCCGCAAAGACCAAGGAAGAGGCGCTGAAGCTTCTACCCGGAGTCCAGTCGCTCGTTGACAAGTCGGCCAAGCGGCGAATGGTGCATCACAAGACCGCGAGCCATCTGAAGTCCCGGCTGGCACGCGAAGCAGCCGACCTGAAGTAGCCGAAGGCGGCGATGGTCGCCGCACCAACTGGTTCGCTCTTCTTCCCTGACCACATTCCAGCGTAGGGGTCGAGCGGCGGCCGGCGGCCGCTTGCGGGCGCTGTGATGCCGGAACATCAACCCGGGCCGGTGCTCACCGGTAACCCGGTCGGAACCGAGAGAACAGCGACCCGCAAGAACCGACTCGGTCCCCTGCTCAGGTTGACAATCGGAGTCGTGGTCGCGCTGGCCTGTTTCTACTTCCTCGGCAACCGGCTTGCTCGTGACTGGCACAAGATACCGTGGCACGACATCCATCTAAACATGCCGCTGCTGGCCGCGTCCTTTCTTGTGATGTTCGTGTGGATGCTCGTGTACGGGCTCACGTGGAAGGTCCTGCTCGCGGGTCTGGGTGAGCGCATCTCATTGTTCAACTCGGTAGCGGTGCTCGCGGTTTCGCAGATCGGCAAATATGTCCCGGGCAAGCTATGGTTCACCGTCGGGCGCATGTACCTGGCGAAGAAGCACGGGGTCAACGAAGCCAAGACCGCAGTCAGTACGGTCATGGAAATCGCCTTGTCCCTGCTGGGCGCGGTCATTCTCTTCGGCCTTGCGGTCGCCCTGGTCCCGCGCGGGATGCTACCGCCTCGCGCCTACCTGGCATTCCTGCTGGTTCCTTTCTGCGTCGTTGCCGTATACCCGCCGATTCTGACCCGTGTCACCAGCTTCATCCTGCGGAGACTGCACCAGCCGGTCTTCGAAATCCGGATGACGTTCCGCCGACTGCTGGGCATTCTCGGCCTGTACGTCTTGATGTGGGTCGTTCAGGGCGTGGGCTGCTACCTGCTCATCCGTTCCTTCTACCCGCTTGCCCTGTCCCGGCTGCCGATGGTTGCCGGCGCTTTCGCCCTCTCCTGGATTCTTGGGTTCATCGTACTCATCAGCCCGGCCGGTCTCGGCATCAGGGAAGGCATCTTCACGTTTGCGCTCCGGCTGGTCGTGCCCGAGCCGGTCGCAATCATCGCGGCCCTGATGTCAAGAATCTGGATCACCGGCAGCGAGGGACTGCTGGCTCTCATCTTTACTTTGCTGCCAAGGATCGGTAAGCTGAAGGCGCGATGAAACACCAAAAGCAGAAGCAGACGACCCGACCTGAACCTTCCAGAGCGGCCGGTCCCGAGATACCGGAATCCCGTCTCCAACTCGCCGCGATAGTCATTTTCGCCGTCCTGCCGCTGCTCTTCTATGGCAAGTACCTTTTCGGCGACAGGATGCTCTTCGGCACGGATTGGCTCGGTTCCGGTAGCTACCTTTGGCGCGAGTTCATGGCCAGCTACATCCGCTCTCATGGCAACGTCGCGCTCTGGTGGCCGGCCGTGCTCTGTGGGCAGCCGACGGTCGCGGGCTTCTTTGCCGACATGTTCTACCCCACCCTGCTGCTCCGCCTCATCCTCCCCGTGCATGTCGTCTGGACCTGGACATTCGTGCTGCACCATTTCCTTGCCGGCCTCGGCACCTACCTGTTCCTCCGTGAACTGAAGCTCTCGGTGATACCGGCCGCGCTCGGCGGGGTCGCGTATGAGCTTGCCGGCAGCCTGTTCACGCTCGCCTACGCGGGCCACGACGGCCGGCTCATCGGCTCCGCGCTCATGCCGCTTGCCCTCTTCTTCCTGCATCGCGGCATGGACCGGCGGCGGTTCGTCTACTTTGCGCTCATGGGCCTCGTGCTCGCGCTGCAATTGCTGTCCGGGCACGTCCAGAAGGTCTATTACACCGGGCTGATACTCTTCGCCTATTTCCTGTTCATGCTCATCCGGTCAATCATCCGCGAGAGAGCACGTGGCGCGGCGGTCAAGCTCTGCGCCTACTTCACCTTCGCGGTCATCTTTGCCGGCGCTCTGGCGGCAATCCAGTACCTGCCGGTCTACGGAAACATGCCCTATGCCTCGCGCGGCGGCGAACGTGGCTACGATTATGCCAGCTCATGGTCCATGCCGGTCATCGAGACGTTCGACCTGCTGACCCCCAAGTTCTCAGGTGGTCTTGAGGCTTACTGGAGCAGGAACCCGTTCAAGCTCCACAGCGAGTATCTCGGCATCCTGCCCCTGCTGTTCGCCTTCATCGCGGTGTTCCGACGCTGGAAAGACCGCAACGTCAAGTTCTTCACCTTCTCCTTCGCGGGCGC
>JAPLUO010000142.1 GCA_026397595.1 Caldifarciminota bacterium | reverse complement strand
GGCGTAGAACGTACCGATGGTGAACGTCACCGGGAACGAGGCGGTGGCCGTACCGAAGTTCTTGACGTTGGCCTGCGGCTGGACCGAGGCGCCGGAGTCGTAGATGCCGGTCGGCGCGAGTATCAGGGTCACGCCGACGTTCAGCACTCGCACCGTCACCGTGCCCGACAGGGTGTCGTTGGTGTGAATCCGGTCGCCGGAAAGCGCGGTCGAGCAGTGGGTCGCGAAGGTGCCGGTCTGGGTCGAGACCCAGTTGCTGAAGTTGACCGTAACCGAGTCGCCGGGCGCGAGGTTCGAGACGTCGGTGGTGTCGGCGTAGAACGTACCGATGGTGAACGTCACCGGGAACGAGGCGGTGGCCGTACCGAAGTTCTTGACGCGTGCCTGCGGGGTAGTCATCGTGCCCGAGTCGACCGTGCCGGCCGGCGCGAGTATACGCGTACAACCGACGTCGGGGCGCGGCGGCACGAACTGGAACGAATCGAGTACCGTGCCGTCAGGCCGGACGCCGCGACAGGAAATCGTATCCCCGCGCACGTCAACCAACGTGAACTCGTAGGTCGCCTCACGGTAGACCGTCCATGAGTCCGGCGCGTTCCAGTCGTTGTACAGTGGCTGGCCCCCGCCGCCGGTGATGATGTAGTGAACGCCATTGACGAGGCTGTGCTCCCAGGCGTGAACGTGCCCCTGGAAAGAGACCGCAACTTTGAACCGCTCGAACAACGGGCAGAGATACGTCCGCACGGTCAGGTTCGGCGTGTGGGCGGTGTTGGTTGTGTAGGGCGGCTCATGAAAGAAGACGAAGGTGTGCCAGACGTTCGCGTCGGCACTGTCCGCCAGCAGCCACGACAGCAGAGAGTCGTACTGCGCGCTGCCCGGCGTGTACGTCTCATAGAGGTTCAGTCCGATGAACGAGGAGTTGCCGTAGCGGAACCGGTACCACAGTTCGTTCCCGGGGAGCGCGAAGAACCGGTACCAGTTGGCCATCGAGTCCTGCTCGTGATTGCCCATAACCGGGAACAGTGTTGTCCTGCGCAGAAGCCCGGCCTCGACATTAAGGAACGTCTGGTATTGAGCCGACCCGCCGTCAATGGTCTGGTCGCCACAGTTGACCGCAAATGCCGCGGGTGGATTGACCGTGACCATCCGGTCAACCACGTTCTGGTGGGCAGTGCTGTCTACGCAATTGTCGCCGTACGCCATGAACCGGAACGGCCGGCTGACCGACGCCATGCTCGCAAATGTGCCGTCCGGGCTGGTGTCGGCGCCGGCAATGGCCCGGTAGTGATACACGGTGTCCGCGTTGAGCGACGGCAGCGTTAGTTCATGGTCGACGCCGGGCGCCGGGTCGGTCGCCTCCGCGCCGTAGCTCGTAGTCAATCCAAACTGGACCTTGCCGGTCAGCGGCGTCGCGGTCTCAAACCGGACGACAACGCTGCTTGACGCCAGGTTCTGAAGGTAGGGCTGCTTGACAAACGCCGCTTCGGATGAAGCAGCCAGGAGGAACACCGAGAGGAATGATGTGGCCTGTTTCAACATAGTATTCTCGACTTCCGCGCCTCGGAACCGGGGCGCCAAGAATTCTAGCAAACCGCTCTCGCCGCGTCAATCTCGCACCGCAGCCGGCGCAGAGAAATCGAAAGCTGTAAATGGGCAGTTGGGGAATAGGGCGTGTGAAGATAAGGGGTTGCCCCCTCAGAGTTCGATATTGTCCAGCAGGTCCTTCAGGTCTCGTCCTCGCTGGTGGTAGGACCGCACAAGAGCCATTATCCGGCTCCGCTCAGCCTGTCGGACGATCTCTCCGTAGCGCCTTACCTTGAATAGCCCAAGCTGTCCCTCCGGCGTGTACACCACCACGTTGAGCCCTCCCAGCCAGCCCCGCCCGACCATCAGCCTGACCCGTTCCCGCTCCCTGGCCCATCCTTCCTTGTCCTTCATCCGCATTATCCGCTCGGCACTGTAGAGCATCAGCAC